>JAYTTW010000338.1:0-12964 GCA_043744855.1 Hyphomicrobiales bacterium | reverse complement strand
CGAGGCGCCGGGAACCGGCCTCTCGCAGGGCTGTCCCACCGTGGGTGGGCCGCCGGAAGAGCTGGCACCCAAGGCAGTGATTGACTGGCTCAATGGCCGGGCCAAGGGATTCACCACTGCCACCGGCAGCGAGGAAGTCCGCGCCACCTGGACCACCGGCAAGGTCGGCATGACCGGCACGTCGTACAACGGCACCATCCCTGTCGCCGCGGCAATTATTTCCGCGGTCGAGGACGCGTTGACGCCGCTTGGCGTGCGGATCATGCAAACGCCGATCACGCGGCAAACCCTGTTCTCGCTGATCAGCGCCGCGAATGCGAAAATCCTCGCGTGAGCCGCGCGCCTATTTCATGATTTCGGCGGCTTCTTTGCGAATCGCTGGCGGCGTCTGATAAAGCGCCTTGATGAGCTTTTCGAGTTCCGCGCCGCCCTTCGGCTCGGTGGCAAGCTTCTGCGCGGCGGCGGCGGCGATGAAGGCAGGATTTTTCATGGTAGCGTCAAACGCCGCGCGCAACTGAGCGAGGCGGCCCGGCGGCAAGTCCGGCGGCGCGATGAAGGGCCGACCAATATCCTGGCCCGCGTAAATAAAGGCTAAAACCTTGCGGGCATCGTCGTTTTTCGCGAGTTCATAGATTGTGGGAACATCCTGAAGATTACGGTGTCGCTCGCGTCCGGATTGCGAGAGGACCGCCACCTTGCGAGCCTCGATCCATTCCGGCCGTCGCGACACTATGCTGTCGATCCCCTCGCAGACGCCATCGACCTCGCGGCGCTCCATGGCGAGGAATATGTCGGAAGTTGAGGGAAAGCCGCTGACGAAGCGAATCTTGAAATCCAGCAGCGCCGCATGCGCGCGCGAATAGGCGAAGGTGCCAGATCCCGAGCCGGTGTCGCCGAATACCAGAGCCTCGCCTTTGCCGTCGCGGTAGAACTTCGCCTGCGACGAGGTGTTGGCGATGCAGACGCTGGTCTCGACGGTTGGCGTGCCGATCCACGAAAACTTCGTCGAATCAAACCGGGCGCCCTCGGCGCCGGTGAGCGGCCCCAGCGGCGCCTCGCGCGCCACGAGCCCGATGACAGAACCATCTTTCGGCGCCAGGTTGTAGAGATAGTTCGCGGCGGTGAAGCCGCCAGCGCCCGGCATGTTCTGCACGACGATAGAAGGTTTGCCAGCGAGGTACTGGCTCATGTGTCCCGCGACAGCGCGCGCCCAAAGGTCATAACCGCCGCCGGAACCAAAACTGACGACGATCTGCATGTTGCGCGTGAACTCGTCACCTCCGCCAACCTGCGCCATGGCGGGCGAGAAGAGGAGTGGCGCCAGCGCGGCTATAATCCCAGGGTGCAAACGCATATCCCCTCGCAGGCAAATCCCGCGCCATCGGCGCAAACGCATTTAGTGAACAATGCGTTGCGATGAGGCTCGATCTGCCGCCCCAACGAAGTCGGCAGTTGCCGACTGCAATCAGCAATTGAATTCACGATCAAGCCCGACTCTAAAATAATAGTAGTTAACACCGGCGCGAAACGCGATTGTCCAGACGCTAGCAGTCCGCCACGGGAGACAAGCGGCGGTGTTGACCGAATTACTTCGCGGCGGGATGCGCGTGCGCTTTTTCCTGGGTGACAAGATTTATCAGATCGAAAGGTGATTCCGTTTCGCCCAGCATGCCCCAGCTCTTGACGAAATCGTAGGTGCGCTTGAGCTCCGCCTCTGGGATCGGCGCGGGATCGCACACCGCGATGCGATCAGCGCGCAGGTCCGCCACGGTGAGCTTCCCGATGTCGGCGTCCTTACCCTTGTGATAGTCGATGAAATACTGGAGGTACTTCGGCTTGTCCGCGTTGATGCGGCGCACAGCCTCTTTCACCGCGCGGTTAAAGCGAGCGTAGGTATCGGCGTCAACCTTGTCGGACGCGACTTCGGTGCCGTGATAGAAGGCCGAGCAGATGGAGCGGCAGCCGTTTTTTTCGGCTAGGGAGATATAGGGCTCGGTTAGCGTCGTCGCCTCGATCTCGCCCTTCATCATGGCGTCGTAGCGGTTGCGCGAGCCATTCGGAGCGGGAACGACCTTGATCTGATCGCGCGGGAGAAAGCCGCCAAGTATATGCAGCGCAACATAATGCGTGCCAGCATAGAAGGGCACGCCGACCGAGCGACCGGCGAGCTGCTGGGCCGTGAAGACCGTCGAATCCGGCCGCACAACGATGGCAGCGAAAGTAACGATGCCGCGCCGGCCGAGTTGCTTGCTGCCGACGCTGGTGCCGCCGACGCGGCAATAGTTGCCCCATTCGCAGGCATTGTACATGTCTGCCTTGCCCTGTTCGAGCAACTTGCCATGGCTGCCGAAGAGATTGACGCCGAGCGGATTGCTTTCGTCTTTCGCCACGACTTGCTTGCCGGTCTCGCCGCGGTCGGCCCATTCAACCTGGATGCCTTCGTTTCGGAACAGGCCTTCATTGAAGGCGACGAGTTCAGGAAGGCCTTGAAATGGGGCGGTGGATTCAAGCGTGAGCTTTTTCATCGAGTTCCCTCAATAGATGGCTGGCCGCAGCGATTTCTAGCCTCAAGTCGACGATCTGTCTGATGTGACCTGACAGCCTGACCAGAGTGTAAGGACAGACCTTTTGCGACGTCAAGCAAGCGTGGCGCCATGCACCCGCCGGCTCGCCGCCAGTTTCACAGCGGCGATGATCTCGGGATAGGCGGAACAGCGGCAAAGGTTGCCACTGAGATAATGGCGGATTTCCTCGTCGCCGGGGTTCGGCACGGCGTTGAGCAGTTCCTTGACCATCATGATGAAACCCGGCGTGCAAAAGCCGCACTGGAATGCGCCGGCCTCAATGAAGGCCTCCTGCACGGGATCGAGCGCGGGGCCCTTCGCGACCCCTTCTATGGTTTCGACGCGAGCGCCGTCGGCGAAGGCAGCGAGATAGAGGCATGACGAAACCGCCTTCGAGTCGACGATCACTGTGCAGCAGCCACACAAGCCCTGGCCGCAGCTTTCGCGCGCACCTTTCAGGTCGAAGCGATTTTGCAGCACTTCGACGAGGCTCTCGTGCGGCGCGATGTCGGCGCTGACGGCGACGCCATTGAGTGTGAAGCGGATCGTGCGGGGGGCGCTCACGTCAGTCATCCCCCATGGGATCGCCCGCAAGCGCGCGCAACGCCCGGTAGATCTTTTCCGGCGTGATCGGCAGATCCATTATCCGCGCGCCGACAGCGTCCGCGATGGCGTTGCCGATCGCCGGCGACAGGGCGATCGTCGTGCTCTCGCCCGCACCCTTTGCCCCAAATGGTCCGTCGTTTTGGCGGGAGTCGACGAATTCGTTGATGAACTCCCGCGGGATATCGAGCATGTTTGGGATTTTGTAATCCGCCAGCGAACCGTTAGTGAGTTGTCCGTTGCGGAAGATCATGTTTTCCGTCGTGGTGAAACCGAGCTGCATGATCGCGGCCCCGGAGAGCTGGGCGCGCGCCATCTTCGGATTGATAGCGACGCCGATGTCGGCGATATTGACGAGCTTGGTGATTGTATAATGCCCGGTCTCCGTGTCGACCTCGACCTCGGCGCCGGTGGCGCCGACGCCCCAAAACGGCGTCACGTTGCTGGATTGTCCAGTAGCGGAATCGGGTTTCGCGTAAGCAGGAATGAAACTTCCTGTCCCGATGATGTTGCCCGCCTGCATGCCGTATTTGCGCCTGAAAAGATTGGCGAGCGAAATGTTGTGCCCGTCCGGTAGCCCGAGATCGCGTCCAAGCGCCTCGATCTTGCGCCTCGCATCGATAGCCGCAAGGCGCACCGCGTTTCCCATGTGAAAGGTGGAACGCGAGCCCAACGTGCCCATGTCATAAGGCGTGACATCCGTGTCAGGATGAATGACCCGGATAGAGGCCGCGTCGATGTTGAGCACTTCCGCGGCGATCTGCGCCATGACCGTGTCGGAGCCCTGACCCATGTCGACCGTCCCAATGCAAAGGCCGCAACTGCCATCACCATAGAGATTGACGATGGCGACCGACGTCGTCGGCGCTGTGATTCCCTTAAAGCCGATGGCGACGCCACGGCCGCGGCGGACCCGGCCCTCGCCGCGATCCAGCGGCGTTGCCCAGTTCATGCGGTCGGCGAGCATTTCGAGCGTCTTGCCGAGCGCCGCGTCGCGCATCACAGTGCCAGATGCTTGCGGGCGCCCGTCGCGCAGCAAGTTCTTGCGACGGAAAGCGATCTTGTCGACGCAGAGAGCTTCAGCGATCAGGTCCATGTGGCATTCGTAGGCCCAAGCGGTCTGCGGCGCTCCAAAGCCGCGCAAGGCCCCCGCCGGCGGGCGATTCGTGTAGACCGCGTAGGAATCAATCGCGACATTCTCTATGTCGTAGGGACCGGCGGCGGTGAAGCCCGCCTTTTGCGTTACCCGCGGGCCGATGTCGGCATAGGCGCCGCCATTCCACCAGATTTCGCATTTGCGCGCGGTGACGCGTCCATCCGCGTCGACCGCGCTCCTGATCCGGAACGTGCATGGATGCCGCGTCACCATGAAGAATTGCTCTTCCATAGTCAGCGATATTTTCACCGGCTTCTGCACGAGAAGCGACAGCGCCGTCACGAGCGCTTCGAGCTTGATGTAGAGCTTACCGCCAAAGCCGCCGCCGAGATATGGCACTTTGACGCGTACGCGGTTTTCTGGCCAACCCAGCAACCTTGCGATCTCAATGCGCACGAAAGACGGACCCTGCGACGCGGTATGAATCGTCACGAGATCATGGCTCGCGTCCGCCACCGTGACAAATGGCTCCATCGGCGTGTGCATCACGGGCTGGGTGCGGAACGTATGGTCGAAGACGTGGTTTGCTGCCGCGAAGGCCGCATCGGGTTCGCCTCGCAGCAAGTGGTAATCGAGAGCGACATTGGTGTCCTTGCGTCCCTTCAGATGCTGCAGATCCGGGAAGGTCGAGGCCGGTTTCAGTTCGGCGTGCACGCGCACCGGCGAGGTCATCGCCTCCATCTCGTCATCGACGGATGGCAGGTCCTCGTAGTCCACCGTGATCAGCGCCAGCGCCCGGTCCGCGACATACCAGTCGCTCGCCAGCACCACCGCCACGGGCTCGCCAGCGAACCGCACTTTACCGTCCGCCAGAATGGGCTGATCGTGAAAAGCCGGCCCATAATACGGGTTAGGAATGATGGCGCGAATGTCGTCGATGGTGACGACACGGTAGACGCCCTCGAGCGCCTGCGCGGCTGATACATCGACATGCTTAATCAGCGCGTGCGGCTTGGTGCTGCGGAAAATGCGTCCATGCAGCATGCCCGGAAATCGGAGGTGATGGACATATTCAGTCCGCCCGGTGACCTTCTCTCGCGCTTCGAGACGCGGGATGGATTTTCGGATCTGACCGGGAACCTCAATGGCTGACATCAGCGCCGCTCCCCGATGAGTTCGCGCAAGGCGCGCGCCAGATGTACGCGCAGCAAGTGTTTCTTATAGGTGGCAGAACCGCGATTATCAGCCGCGATATCGGTTTCCGCCACGGCGGCCTCGCCAGCACGCCGCAACGTCGCGTCATCGATCTCCGCGCCGCTCAAAACTGCCTCCGTCGCAAAGAGGCGCGTCGGCTTGTCGATCGCGGCGCTGAGCACGAGACGGATATCCTTCACGCGCGGGCCATCGAGATCAGCAGAAATGGCGATGCCGATTGCCGGCCAGTCATGGATGGCGCGCGTCGTCACCTTGACATAGGTCGAGCGCCAAGTGGGCCGCAGCGGCACGGACAATTCGGCGATGAGGTCGTTGTGTTGTAACGTCGTTTCGTAATAGCCGGCGAAAATATCTTCGACAGGGACGATTCTTTCGCCGACCGGGTTCAGGATCACCGCCGCGGCGCCCAGTGCCATCCACACGGGCGGCAGATCGAGATGCGGATCGGCATGGGCAAGATTGCCGCCGATGGTGGCGACATTGCGCACGCGCGGGTTGGCGAGCGTCTTCATGACTGGTGCGATAACAGGCAGGTGCTCGCGCACGAGCGCCGACTGTTCCAACGCCGAAAACGTCGTCATCGCGCCAACGCGCATCGAGGCGCCGCCGGCGCTGATTTCGAATCCGGTGAAACGCGGCGCGATGCGGCGCAGGCTGACCAGACGGGCCGGGCTGAACAATTGCGCCTTCATCATCAACATCAGCGCTGTGCCGCCCCCAACCGGGCGGACGGCTGGGTCGTCGCACTCAAGAAACCCAAAGGCTTCTTCAAGAGAACGCGGCTCGACAAGATCGAACCCAGCCATTCGCTATCGACCCAACGTGACTAAACGACTATTTCGCATGATAAACTCTGCGGCTCCAATCGTGTCTGACACTGCTCTGAATACACCACGTTGCGCGCGAGCGAACAAGGGCTGTGGCAGTGTGGATGGCACGTGTATTTGGCCGGTTCATGTAGCGCCTCCAATGTCTGCTTCTTCTGCTTCTGTCCTCCTGTGGCACTGTCGGCAGGGCGCTTGCCTTGTACACCTCGCACAGGCCCCGGAATGTCGAATCGGCGCCTTCTTCCTCCACCAGAACCGCCGATTAATATCTCGCTCGTTGCATCGTCGTTGGTGACAATCAGATCGGGCGTCGACCCATCGAAAGCCACCCGTGGCGCGAGGCTTCCTGATGCAGCATCATGCGCGGCGAGGGTCGAGCGAGCCCTTGCGCCGGTGCGCGCCTTGACATTCGGCCAAGGGCTTTGGCAGTTGGCATTCAGCGCAAAGCTGGTACTTTGCGCGCATCGTTGCGTCGTCGCTATTTTCACGGCTGGATGCAATCGGGGAGCGTACAGGATGGCGAACAAGGATCTCCGGGACTGGCTCGCGGAGCTGGAAGCGAATGGCGAACTCAAGCACATCGTGGGCGCCGAGCCGAAAGAGGAGATTGGCGGTATCGTCGACATTTACATGCGCAAGATGGGCAATCCGGCGGTGCTATTCGACGAAGTGCCGGGATTTCCCAAGGGCGCGCGGGTTCTGGCCAATATCCTGACCTCGACGCCGCGCATCAATCTCGCCGTGGGTCTGCCGGCCAAGGCCTCGGAAATGGAACTCGTACAGTGGTGGCGCAAATACATGCGCGAGGCGCCTTCCATGCCGACGCGTACGGTCAATGGCGGGCCGCTGCTGGAAAACGTGCTGGAAGGCGCGGCCGTCGATTTGACTAAAATTCCGACCCCCATCTGGCACGAGCACGATGGCGGGCCATTCATCGGCACCGCTTGCCTTGTCATCATGAAGGACCCGGATTCGGGCTGGATCAACTCGGGCACCTACCGCGTGCAGACTCAGGGCCCGAACGTCGCGACGGTGATGATCTCGCCGGGCAAGCACGGCCGCATCCTCATGAACAAATATCATGATCGCGGCGAAAAATGTCCCGTCGCCGTGGTGGCGGGAATCCACCCCGCCATATTCATGTTGTCAGGCCTCGAGATTCCCTACGGCAAAAGCGAGCTTGAAGCCGCTGGCGGCATTTTCGGTGAGTCCGTAGAGGTCATCAACCTTCCGAAGACAGGCTTGCCAGTGCCCGCCAACGCCGAGATCGCCTTCGAGGGTTACATCCATCCGGGCGACGTGCTGCAGGAAGGCCCGCTCGGCGAATGGACCGGCTATTATGCGGGTGGTAGCCGCCCGGAGCCCGCGATCCGTATCGAGACCCTTTTCTATCGCAACGATCCCATTCTCGTTGGCGCGATTCCCGCCGTGCCACCTAACGACAACACTTTCTATCTCGGCGCCTACCGCTGCGGCGCAGTGTGGAGCCAACTTGAGGCCGCCGGCATTCCCGAGGTGAAAGGAGTATGGGCGCACGAGGCGGGCGGCAGTCGGTTCTGGCTCACCATCGCCATCAAGCAGCTCTATGGCGGCCACGCGAAGCAGGCCGGCATGGTGGCGGCTCATTGTCACGCCGGCGCCTATTGCAACCGCTGGACCATCGTCGTCGACGATGATATCGACCCCACCAACACAGCCGACGTCATCTGGGCCATGTCGACGCGCGTCGACACGCGCGAGGATATCGACATTATCGAGGGCGGCTGGAGTTCAGCGCTCGATCCCATGTGCTACGATGGCGACGACGACCGCCGCAACGGGCGCGTCATCATCAACGCTTGTAAGCCGTTCAAGCGCAAGGACACGTTCCCGATCGTGGCCCGCTCCAGCAAGGCGCTCGACGCGCGCATCATCGCGAAATGGAAGCAGCACCTGCCGAACAATTGACGGCGGCAGGATTTGGCTCAAGAACGTCGACTCGCGACCGCGCTTCATGAAAAGATAAAGGCAACCTCATGGCCGATATTCACTTGACGCTCGCTTGCGGCGACTACGAGATTACGCGCCCGCTCATGGAAGGCGCAGCCAAGCCTGATGGCATCGATCTGACCGTAGTCACCGACATCGATTCCACCACGCGGCACTGGCGCTTTCTGCGCAATCGCGAGTTTGATGTCGCCGAAATCTCGGCCTCGTCCTTCATTCTGGCGAAAGACGCCGGTCACCCGTTCGTAGGTATTCCCGTCTTCCTGCACCGGCGCTTCCGGCACGAATTCATCTTCATCAACACCAACAAGGGTATTCTCGCGCCGAAAGATCTCATCGGCAAGAAGATCGGCGTGAAATCCTATCAGGTGAGCGCCATCCTGTGGATGCGCGGCATTCTCGAACATGAATATGGCGTGCCGCACAAATCAATTCACTGGTTCGCCGAACTCGACGAGGACGTGGAATTCACGCCGCCGGCGGACTTGCAGCTGAGCCGCATGACGGACAGCCAGACCTGCGAGAACATGCTGGTGTCTGGCGAGCTCGACGCCGTCATTCACGCCGACTTGATCGAGCCCTATCTTGATGGCAATCCCAACGTGGCGCGCCTATTTAACGATTACAGATCAGAAGAACAGCGCTTTTTCAAGAAGACCGGCATCTTCCCGATCATGCACGTGATGGGCATCAAGCGCGAGATTGTCGAAAAGAACCCGTGGGTGCCGATTGAGTTGTACAAGGCCTTCGACAAAGCAAAGACGCTTGGCATGAAACGCATGTCGAATCCACGCGTCGCGCCGCTCGCTTGGTATCGCCACGCCTTCGAGGAACAACGCGCCATTTTAGGCGACGACCCCTGGGAATACGGAATGAGCGCCCGCAACGTCCACAATCTGGAAACACTGATCAGCTATTCCTTCGAGCAGGGCTTGATCAAGCGTCGCCTGACCTTGGATGACCTCTTTGTTAACGTCTCCGAAGGTCGCAAGCGCGGCGGTTTCCGGGTCTAAACCGGCCCGGTTCAGCGCAACCGTGCAAGCGCTTCACCACCCCGGCGACGGTGGCCGTATTTCTCCCGCACTGGCTTTCCACGAGCCCATCGAGCGCTTTGCCACCGACCTGGGAGTCAGGGTGTGTTTACAGTGACGGCACGCCGGGCCGACGTCACGACCTCGGTCGGCAGGTCATAAAGCTTCTGGACCAGAGCTTGGACGTCCTCGCCGCTGACATAGCTCGTCTCCAGGCCGAGCGACTGCGCCTCCGCGTTGAAGTCCGGGTCGTGCATGACACCGAATACGGCCCTTCGAAGAGTCTGGGCCACGCCGGGCGACAGCCCTGGCGGGGCTACAACCGGGCGTCCCATTGACTGGCGAGACATTAGGAGTTCGAGCGCCTGCCGGCTGCTTTGGTCCTTGATGAGTTCGGTCACCAATGGCACGTTCGGAAGTTCGGGATGCTTCCTGAGGGCGAGTTGCAAGACAATTTTAAGTTGACCGGTTCGCAACTCGTTTGCATTTCCAATTTTGGCGGCCGACCACGAATAGCCCGCGATTGCATCCAACTCGCCTCTTTGCATGGCCAGCAATATCTCGTTGGTTCCGGGATAGCCTGGAATGATATGGAGTTTCATACGGAGAAGGACGTTTAGCGCCTGCGAAAAGATCTGCTGGTCGCCCCCGGCCCCTGTCGATCCAGCCTCGACACCGCTGCCCGCAAGTAAATCACTCAGGCTGGCGGCCGGCGCCCCCTCCCGAAGAAAGAGTCCGGAGACTTCATTGTTCATGCTGCCCAGCCAGTTGAATTTGGGCGACTCGAAACGAGCGGTGGATGCATCTCCGTTGATCAGCCGGTCGGTCGCGATGCCGCGTCCCACCAAGGCGATTTCCGTGCCATCGCGGGGTGCGACGTTGTACATGTAGTTGGCGAGCGTCATTGACCCGGCGCCGGCCCTGTTTGACGCGACTGTGCGGGGATTGCCGGGAAGATGTTTTCCGAGATATCGCGCGAGTTGCCGACCATAAGTGTCGTAGCCGATCCCGCCTGGCGAATATCCAATCATGATCGTGACGGTTTTCCCGGCGAAGCTGACTTCTTGCGCGGCGGTTAATGTGGACCTCGAAATGCAAAGTGCGCAAAGCAGAACGGAGACCGCACTCGTGTAAACAAATCGGCTCATCGACAAGACCTCGATTACCCGCCAGCCAAAAAAACAGCTTCGGAAGGATCACGCCGCTGTCCGCTCACGACGGGCAATTTAGAAAGCCGCTTCACTTGCCGCGCGTGCCTTCGGTCAGGTTCCCAGGCGCCATATTGGACAGACGGAGGCGAAACGCAATTGTAATGTATAGATCAAGGGCGGAAGCTCGGCGGAGGGGACGGCCATGTCTGGACGGCGCCTGCTGATCAAGGATTTTTGAAGTGCGGCGATAACTATGGGCTGGGTCATGTCTTCGGGCCTGTTGTTGAGACTGTCAGATTCGCTGGCCCTGGTATTGTCCGCGTCATCCCCAGCCCTCGTCACATTCGCGCACTGTAAGCTCTCTATTCGTCTAAAACTCGTCAGCCCGTCGATACCGTGCTGTCGTTGCGCATGGGGCGACCTCCGGCGGCTCGCGCAAGCGCCATTTTCAGCTATCGTTTGACTTTGTATGGACCCAGTTCCCGCAGGGCGTTCGCGACATAGGCGTCTTCGACCAGCGACGAGGCGGCCAATTGCTGGTCGGTGACGAGGCCGCGCGCGCGGAAAAATCGCAGATCGTTATCGAGCGTGCTCAGGTTCACCCGCCCATCCGGGTTTGCCGCGAAAGCGGTCATGGACCGATATACCGCCGCGTCCTTGACGGGCGTCGACTGCGTCAAAATGGAAATGATGTCTTCGGCGCCGGGCCCGGCAAGCCGCCCTTCGACGAGCGCGTCGTTGTAATCGCGGATGGCCCTGACGTAGGCGACCATGAATTTCTCGGCAACTTTCCGCCGGTCGCGCATGAACTTTTCGGAGTAGAGCACGACGGCCGTCTGCTGGCCGGGGTAGATGGGTTCGCCGCTGGCGCGGACGGCGATGCCGCGGCCCAGCATGAGAGACAGGGTTGGCTCGTTCGCGATGCCGCCGTCGATCGCCTTGTTGCTTAGAGCCAGAAGCATTTCGGGAAAGCTCATGTGAACGACCCTGACGTCTTCAAACCCCAGGCCACCCTTCTTCAGCGCCTCGTTCAAGGATGATTCCGAACCCGCGCCAAGCGCGGCGGCCGCAATGAGGAGGCCCTTCAGATCGCTTAGCGAACGGTATTTGCCGCTCTCGGCGAGGTCCTTGCGGATAACCAGCGTCGAATATTCATAGCCGCGCGCGATCGAGCCCTTGTCCGCGACAATGCGTAGATTTAGGCCGCGCGACACGCCATTGTAGAGACCCGCTGCGACCGTGCCGCTACCAACATCGAGCTGCCCCGTGCCGAGGGGCGCGATCATCTGCGCGGCGGAGGCGAAGGGTACGAGGTCAGCCTCAATGCCAGCGCTGCGGAAATAGCCACGAGTCTGCGCGATGAAAAACCCGGCGTCGGTGGCCACGGCGGTCGTGCCTATGCTCACCGTTTCGGCCCGAAGCGGCCCGGACATGGCAGGGAATATACCCAGGAAAAGCGTGGCGACCAGCGTGGCGATCGGATTCGTCCGGGCGATCTTGTCGACACCGTGTCTGTCGCTCATGCGATGGCGCTCCCATGTTTCGAATTGTTCCAGCAATCTTGGCGCCACTCGCTCCCGCGCGCGCTTCTACTGTTTGTTTTGCGGGTGTCTTGCGTGACGCTCGAACTGCGGCATAATGGCGACTTGCTTTAACGGCTGCAACTCGTTCCGGGAGACTGTTATGAAAGTTCTGAGGCTTGAAAATACGGCTCCGTTTCAGGGTTTTCCCGAACTCGTGGCTTTCGATGAAGGCCTGTTCGAGAAGGAGGGCTTGCGGATCGAGTGGGTGGATCGCGACGTCCGACCAGGCGGATCGACGCCGCGAGTCGACAGTCCGAAAGGGGCCAACCCTTTCGCCAGCCATGGCAGCCTGCTCGAGCAGGGCAAGGCGGACATGTACAATGCTTGCGAATGGGGAAATTACTGCCGGGTCCAGGACACCTCCGTCGGCAGCCGGCAAATCGGACGCCGCGCGATCGTCACCTACGCGGCCATCGTCGTGCGGCCGGACTCACCTGTTCTGACGCCACAGCAATTGGCCGACGTCACCATCGGGGTGCCGTTCTATTTCGGCAGCCATTACGCGGCGATTCAAATGCTGGAAGGCTTCCTTCCACGCGAGCGCATCCGCCTGAAAAACGCTCACAACGGATCGCGGCAACGCTACGAAACACTGATGCGCGGCGATGTCGAGGCGACAACGCTGATCGAGCCTTACGTCAGTCTGGCGGAAAAACAAGGCTGCCGGATTGTTTGCTCGACCTTGTATCACGGCACCGAGGTTGCTTCGGACAATGTCGACGCGGAAACCTATGCCTGCTTCAATCGCGCCGTGCGCGAGGCGGTGCGGCGCATCAAGGCGGACAAGTCCTCCTACATGCGCTATTTCATCGACTACTACAAAGGCAAGGATCCGATGATATCGGCGTTGTCGGTGAACGATTTGCGCGAGAGCCGCATCGTCGTCACCGACCCCGCGCCGATCCCGG
>JAYTTW010000337.1:0-12979 GCA_043744855.1 Hyphomicrobiales bacterium | reverse complement strand
GCATGAAACTGCGGCGCAAACTCGCAGGATGGGATACAAAATATCTCGCAAGCCTGCTCAACCACTCAGGCCGTTAACTTGGATTCGTTGCCCTGCAGCACTCCCTCAGCGGCTTGAACACCCCAATCGCCCAAAACCGGCATCCACTAGTGACGTAGCCCCCGGGCTTTTGTATAAGCCGGCGCGGCGCGGGGCGATCTGGTTGCTTTTCGCGTATTTCTGACGTGTAATTTTCCTGACGTGCAAGAGGCCCCTATGCCGTCCTATCTCGATCTCGCCCTGATCGCCATCGTCCTTATCTCGGCTCTGCTGTCCATGCTGCGGGGATTTACGCGTGAAGTGCTGGCGATAGGCTCCTGGGCGGCGGCGGCGCTGGCGGCCTTCTACCTCTATCCCCTGCTGGCCCCGCTGATTGCCGACAAAGCCGAAATATTCCGCACAAAACCGCAATACGCGACTTACGCGGCGGCAACCGTCATTTTCCTGCTGACCTTGCTGGTCGTGTCGATCCTCACGGTTCGACTGTCGGATGCCATCCTTGATTCCAAGGTCGGCGCGCTGGATCGCTCGCTCGGCTTTCTGTTCGGGGCCGGGCGCGGTTATCTGCTGTGCGCCATCGCCTTCGTATTCTTTTCTTGGCTGGTGCCGGAGAAAAGTTATCCGACATGGGTGCAGAATTCGCGCACCCGGGCATGGCTCGAAGCGACCGGGACGTCCCTCCAGGCCATGTTGCCGGAAAATCTCGATGCCAGCCTGAGCAAAATTCTCAAACGACCGCAAGGCGACGATTCGCCTCCAGATGCAGATATAAAGTCGGCCCCGGCGACGCCCGCGCCCACCCCGCCTGCGCCGCGACCGGGCCAGCGCACCGAAGCCCCGCCTGCAGCCACGCCGCAAAGCATCGACGCCCTGCTGCGCCAAAATCCGGCGCCCGCCCGACGGTAAAGCCGAATGCTGACAAACTGACGTTGAAGACTACCCGGTAATACGTGTGTATTGCAGTAAAATGAGACCGTCTCGCGTGCGAATCACCTAACGACCACCTATATGACGCTTTCACGTCGGCTCTGGAGACGACCATGCGCCACCCCCCCGAGAGCGACCGCGTGGAAATCCCCGGCCAGCGCTTTGCGGCTCCGGGCGACGAGATCCTCGATCTCGAGGCGGATCGTCTGCACGAGGAGTGCGGCGTTTTCGGCATCTTTGGCCACCCCGATGCAGCCGCGATTACGGCGCTCGGCCTGCACGCCCTGCAGCATCGCGGTCAGGAAGCGGCAGGCATCGTCGCCTTCGACGGCAAGCGCTTTCATCCCGAACGTCGGCTTGGTCTGGTCAGCGATCACTTTTCCTCACAGCGCACCATCGAACGACTTCCCGGTTCCGCCGCCGTCGGTCATGTGCGTTATTCCACCGCCGGCGGCACCGTGCTGCGCAACGTGCAGCCGTTGTTCGCCGAACTTGACTCGGGCGGCCTTGCGCTGGCCCACAACGGCAATTTGACCAATGGCCTGTCGTTGCGGCGCGAACTGGTTCGCGACGGCGCGATCTACCAGTCTACCTCCGACACGGAGGTGTTTTTGCACCTTGTGGCGCGCAGCCGTCGCGGCCGAATTCTGGATCGTTTCATTGAAGCCGTGCGGCAGATCGAGGGCGCCTATTCCCTCGTCGCGCTGACCAACAAGAAGCTGATTGGCGCACGCGATCCGCTTGGCATCCGCCCGCTGGTGCTGGGTGAATTGAACGGACATTACATTTTTGCATCGGAAACCTGCGCGCTCGACATCATCGGGGCGCATTTCATTCGCGACGTCGAGAACGGTGAAGTTGTCGTCATTTCCGAGAAAACCGCCGAAAATCCTGCCGGCATTGAATCGCACAAGCCATTTCCGCCCATGCAGGCGCGCCCCTGCATCTTCGAATACGTTTACTTTTCGAGACCGGACTCCATCGTGCATGGCCGTCAGGTCTATGATGTGCGCAAGAAGATGGGCGCGCAGTTGGCGCGCGAGGCGCCGCTTGAGGCCGACATTGTCGTTCCCGTGCCGGATTCCGGCGTGCCTGCGGCGATCGGTTTTTCGCAGGCCTCGGGTCTCCCGTTTGAGCTCGGCATCGTGCGCAATCACTACGTTGGCCGCACCTTCATCCAGCCGCGACAGTCCGTCCGCGAACTCGGCGTGCGCTTGAAGCACAGCGCCAATCGCTCCGTCGTCGAGGGCAAACGCATCGTGCTCATCGACGATTCCATCGTGCGTGGCACCACGTCGTTGAAGATCGTGCAAATGATGCGCGAGGCTGGCGCCCGCGAAGTGCACTTCCGTATCTCTTCGCCGCCGATCACCCATCCCGATTACTACGGCATCGACACGCCAAATCGCGAAAAACTGCTGGCGGCGACGCATTCCCTCGAAGAAATGCGCGAGTATATCGGCTGCGATTCCCTCGCCTTCTTGTCCGTTGACGGCATCTATCGCGCCATCCTCGGCGAGCCCCGCAACAACGCGCGACCGCAATTCACCGACCATTGTTTTACGGGCGATTACCCGACGCACCTCACCGACCTCAACGACCGTCCGGTCCGCCGCCAACTGTCGCTGCTCGCCGAAACCGCCTGAGTCGAGCTGGCGGAATGGCGGGCGTTGAGGGCCGAAGGCCGACTTGCCAATTTACTTTCCAAGCCGAAAACCCGGCTTGCTTATCCAAACGTTTTTGCTAGATTTGGCGGAATACATTGGAGGCACGCTCATGCGCCAAATTTATCTCGCCACCATGATCGCCCTTTCGGCGTCGTTATCGCCATGGCTGTCGCCCGCAGTGTCGCAGGAAGCGCCAAAACTATTCTTCGAGGGCGACGTCGTTCGCGGCGCCGGGCCAACCGCCAAAGGCCCCGGCTGTGTCTTGAACAGCCATTTCAAGCGCGGGGAAATCGCCATTTTCCGGCTGCGTCTGCTCGATCCAAAAACCGGCGCATCGCTCGACGACAAAGCCGTGAAGGGCGTGATCGTTGAACTCTCGAATGGCGAGAAGTTCGCGATGAACTATCACCAACACCCACCCAAGGAGCCCACCGACTGGTTCTGGGTCGGCGGCTGGCCCATCACCGAGGCGCAGCCGACGGGCAGCCTGACCTACAAAATCATCGCGACGACCCTTTCCGGCGACAGCGTGACCTGGCAGCCCTTCAAGGTCGCCAGCTCGCAAGTCACCGTCGTCGCCAATTGAGCCGCCCTTGGTGGCCACTCGCAACTGCCGCGTGGCTGACTGCGTCGGCCACGGTCGCCATCGCCTCGGGGCCGCGCGAACTTGGCCCTGTAGCGCTGCTGGCTGAGCCGGTGGGCGGCTATGTCGGCCACATGGCGCTGACGCCGGACCATGGCTACGGCGGCGCCCAGGTCCGGGTTGAGGCGAGCGGTCTGCCGGCGCAAACCGACGTGGATGTCGTCTGGCGCACCCAGCACGGCGAATGGCGCGTGCGCGAGGGTGAATATCACGGGCGACAATATCTGCCCGCCGCCTACCGCATCGCCACCGTGCGCACCGATGCAAACGGCAATTTGACGACGCTGTTTGCAGCCCCCGACGACTTCGGCTTTGGCCACGACGTCGTGCTGCAACAGGGCGCGCGTCTGCTGACGCAAGCCAACTTCGACATCGACATGAGCGTTTCCGTGACGCCCAAAAGCGGCCCGCCCGGCACACCTGTCACGGTTGAAATGAAGGGCGTCGGCTGGCGCGAACTTGAAAACAGCTGGACGCTCTCCTACGACAACGCCTTCACCGGCTGGCTTTCATCAGTGACGACGCAGGGAACCGCGCGCTTCACCCTGCCCGCTACCGGCGCACAAGGCGATCACGTACTCGCCTTCATCCACGGTGAATTCACCTTCCCATATTTAAACCCCGAACAAAATCCGCGCCCGGATCGTCCGCGTTTTACCGAGACGTTTCGCATAACACCGGGCGATGCCTTGGCGCCCGCGCCCATTGCGGCGCAGGTGCAAACCCATGTGCGCGGCCTCGCCACACCTGGCGCGCTCGTGGCGACGCCCGCGATGGGCCCGGTTGATACGCCGCTGAGCGTCACAGCGGCTGGTTTTACGCCCGGCAAAACCTACACACTCGAATGGGCCTCCATGAGTGGCAACCGGGTCGGCGGCGGCGGCTTCGCGGATGTCGCTCGCGAGATCGCCGAGGCCAAAGCCGACGCACAAGGCAGACTGAACTTCCGGCTCACCGCGCCCGACGATCTGGGCGGACCCCATCGCCTCAGCGTGCGCGATGGCGAGACGACACGCGTTGGCGTCTTTACGACATTAGCCAGCGCCCTGCCGCTTGACGTCGGTCAAGGCCCCGCCGGCACACCCTTCAAAGTGCATCTGAAAGGCGTTGGCTGGACGGAAACCGCCAACATCTACACGCTGGTCTATGACAACGCGTACGCCGGCTACGCCTGCGGCTTTAATTCGAATGGCGATGTCGAGATATTCATGCGCGCGTCGGGCTCGCCCGGCTGGCATTTCATCGACCTTTATCCCGCCATCTACAAAGGCAAGGAAATCCGCCCCTACAATTTCCGCATTCCGCAGTTGACCTACGCGGAGGATCATCCGGGCGAAGATCTGCCAGCGTTCCATTTTGCTTTTCAGGTGACGGCGGACGATAAGGCGACGGCAAGTCGCTAGCTTCCGTTAGGGGTAGGGTAGCGCCGAGAGCATGATCCCGAAAAGTGGACGCCGGTTTTCGGAAAAGATCATGCTCAATCAAAAACCTGGAGTGCGGCGACGATTCGAAGAAGCGTCATCGCGCTCTACCCGGAGTATCGCCGATGCCGCTGCCCCTCGAAAATCGCATCGCCCTCGTCACCGGCGCCTCGCGCGGCATTGGTCGCGCTGTCGCCCTTGAACTGGCGCGGCAGGGCGCACACGTCGTGGCGCTCGCCCGCACGCAAGGCGCGCTCGAGGAGATCGACGACGAATTGCGCACGCACGGACAGGAGGCGACCCTGGCCCCCGCCGACCTGCGCGATTTCGACGGCCTCGACCGGCTCGGGTTGGCCATTCACGAACGCTGGAAGAAGCTCGACATCCTCGTCGCCAATGCCGGCGTGCTCGGACCCGTGTCGCCGCTCGGCCACGTCGAACCGGCCGCCTTCGAGCACACATTCGCGGTAAATGTCACCGCCAACTGGCGGCTCATCCGTTCCCTCGACGGCCTGTTGCGCGCCTCTGACGCTGGCCGCGCCGTGTTCTTGACGTCGGGGGCCGGCAGCGCCGCCGACATGAACCCCTATATGGGCCCCTACGCCGCTTCAAAGGCCGCGCTCGACGCGCTGGTGCGCACCTATGCAGCCGAGACGCGCGACACCTCAAAAGTCCGCGTCATGCTCGCCAACCCCGGCCCGCTGCGCACCGGGATGCGCGCCGCGCTTATGCCGGGCGAAGACCCGATGAGCCTGCGCACCCCGCAGGATTTTGCCCCCAAGGTTGTCGCGATGTGCGCGCCGCAGTGGAGTGAAACCGGCAAGCTCTACGATTTCAAAAGCGATACGCTGAAAAGCTTCCGCGCGCCCGAATAAGCGACCGCAACCTGATCGCGGAGATCAACGAAAGCCGCCGGACAGCTACCAAATCTTCCGCTTCGTCCCGTCATGGAACGGATTCTTCCCGCTCTTTTTGGAAATGCGGATGGGCACGCCGTAAAGTCCAAACGTTTCGCGCAAACCGTTGGTTAGATAGCGCTCGTAACTCGTCGGCAACTCGTCGAGCTGGTTGCCGAAAATGACGAAGTACGGCGGCCGTGCTTTGGGCTGCGTCATGTAGCGTATCTTGATGCGGAAGCCGGAGACGGCGGGCGGCGGCGTTTTGTCGATGACAGGCCCGAGCCAGCGGTTGAGGCGGCCCGTCGAAATGCGTGTGTTCCAGATTTCGTGAACCTTGAAAATCGCTTCCATCAGTTTTTCAACACCGGCGCCGGTCAGGCCGGCCACGGGAATAACCGGCGCGCCCTTCACCTGCGGCAACAGCCGGTCGGCCTCCTCGCGCAACTCCTTGAGTTTGGCGTTCTGGTTTTCGATGCGGTCCCACTTGTTGAGACCAATCACCAGCGCGCGCCCCTCGCGCGCCACGAGATCAACGATGGTCAAATCCTGCTTCTCGAAGGGGATGGTGCTGTCGAGCAGAACGACAACGACTTCGGCGAACTTTACCGCGCGAATGGCGTCGGCGGCGGCGAGTTTTTCGACCTTGTCGTGAATGTTGGCGCGACGGCGCAAGCCCGCCGTGTCGAACATCTTCATGTTTCGCGTCGAACCATCTGGCCGCGTCCACTCGAATTCAACGCCGATGGAATCGCGCGTGATGCCGGCCTCCGGCCCCACCAACAAACGCTCCTCGCCGAGGATGCGGTTGAGCAACGTTGATTTGCCGGCGTTGGGGCGCCCGACCACGGCGATATTTAGCCGCTTGGTTACATCGAGTTCGCTGCCGTCCTCCTCCTCGCCGAAAACCGGACGCGCAGCCCCGTCGTCTTCGTCCGCATAGACGACGGCGGTTTGCAGCGGCAGTTTTTCGCGCAAGGCCTCGTAGAGTTCGTTGATCCCCAACCCGTGTTCGGCGGAAAACGGCACGGGATCGCCGAAGCCCAGCGACCACGCGTCATGCACGCCGCCGCTTGAGGCTTGGCTCTCGGCCTTGTTGGCGAGCAGGATGATGGGCTTGCCGGCGCGCCGCACCAGTTGCGCAAAATGCCGGTCCGTCGGCGTCACGCCGACGCGCGCGTCAATCATGAAGGCGATGGCGTCGGCAAGTTCGATGGCCGCCTCGGTCTGCGCCCGCATGCGCCCGCTGAGGCTGTCAGGGTCGCTCTCTTCGAGGCCGGCGGTGTCGACGATGGTGAAAGTGAGATCGGCGAGTTTTGCCGCGCCCTCGCGCCGGTCGCGCGTCACGCCAGGCTGATCATCGACCAGCGCCAGCTTCTTGCCGACAAGCCGGTTGAACAGGGTGGATTTGCCGACGTTGGGACGGCCGATAATGGCGAGCGTGAAGGTCATGTTTCCCAATCGCTGGCCGCCGCGCCCCCACGCGAGCGACCCTGAAAACTAATCAACTTTGCCGCCGGCGACCAGCCCCAGCAGCGCCTCGGCGCGTTGACGGATGGCGGCGGGCGTCTGCGAATCGACCACGATGGCGTCAAACCAACGGGCCGCAGCCTCAGCGTCGCCGGCCTTGAGCGCCGCCAGGGCAAGCATTTCGCGGGCGGTGTGGCGAAACGGCGCTCCCGCCGCCGCCAAAGGCTCAAGCCGCCGCTTCAATTCGGCTGCATCGGCGCTGTCGAGCCGCAGCATCGCCGCACGCAGCGCCGCGATATCGCGCAGCGCCGGATCGACGGAGGCATCGCCCGCCAGCCCATCATAGATTGCGACGGCTTTGTCCTTGTCCGTGGCGGCGAGCTGCGAGGCGCCGCGAAACCGCGCCAGCAACGTGTAACCTGCCGGCCCCTGCCGGATGATATCCTGAAACGCCGCATCGGCCTCGCTTGTCTTGTTGTCGCGCGCCAGCGCCAGCGCGTTCTCGTAGCGGGCGCCCGCCTCCTCCGCCCCCGTACGCAGCCGGTTCTGGTAGAATCTCCAGCCGCCGGCGGCCGCCACAATCAGCACACCGACAAGGATCAGTTTGCTTTGGTGCCGGCTCCAGAACTCCACCGCTTTGTCGCGGCGAACCTCTTCATCGACTTCACGAAAAATATCAGACATTTCAGGCTCTGGAATGGCCGCCCTTGGCAAAATGGAGCGGAGCGAAGCCGGTAGCACGCAGCGAGGGGGATGGCGAGGACTTGTTGCGGCGAGGTCTTGTTGCAAACGAGGCTTGTTGCAAACGAGGCTTGTTGCGCCGCGCGGCGGCTCCCCCAAAAGTTCAACCCGGTATTTTCAGCGACGCCGGCGTTCCCGGCGCCAACGCCTGCGGGTCGACTTCGAGCACGCCACCGCGCATCCGAAGGTTGTACGTCGCCAGCTTTTCCGTAAACGGCGGCGGCGCACAACCATCCCTGAGGCTGTATTGATAGCCATGCCACGGACAGGTGATGCACCCGTCGATGACGCGGCCTTCGCCCAGCGGCCCGTTTTGATGCGCGCACAGATTGGTCACCGCGCTAAAAGTCTGGCCATCGCGAAACACTGCAATCCGCTCGCCGCCCGGGGCGCAAACGATGCGCGCTTGCTGGTTGGCGATGTTGTCAGGCGGGCCGACGACAATCCAGCCGTCCGGCGTAACAAGGCTTGCCATATCGCCGGCTGT
Organism: Hyphomicrobiales bacterium; assembly: GCA_043744855.1. Taxonomy (GTDB): domain Bacteria; phylum Pseudomonadota; class Alphaproteobacteria; order Rhizobiales; family Beijerinckiaceae; genus Terripilifer. Next base: position 4,688 of record JAYTTW010000337.1, on the reverse strand, counting down.
CTCGCGCTGTCCGGCGAGGATGTGCAGACCTGCCACCAGCGCAAACGAGGCGCCGAGCCAAACCGGCACCAGCAGCGAGCGCTCGTGTTGCATCAGGCCCAGCGACACATGCAGAATGAGCAGGCCATAGGCCGCATAAACACTCATGTGGATGGCTTTCCACACGGTTGGCGAAAAAAATCCGAGCCAGTAATCGTGGCTGGTGGCGGCCATGATGAAAAATATCGACAGCGCCGCGAGGCCGATGGCTTTGGTGGTGAAGCCGATGAATTTTGTATAGTTCGCACCGGTGATGAATTCGTTGAAAAAATCCGGCAACCCATCCTGCACGTAAAACCAGTCCGCCACGGACAATGCGTGAACGCAGGCGACGCCAAACGCCAGCACGCCAAAATGCCGCCGGTTGTAGAGCAGCGGCAGAAAGCGCCGGTCGAGCCGCGCCAGCGGGCCGATGCACAGGATGATGGTAATCATTGTAAAGGCGCAAAGGGCGAAGGCGCGCAGGCGAATGTTGATGCGCGCCGCCGCGTCAGCCGGCGGGTCGAGCCACGACATAACGACGATGATGGCGCCAATGAAGAGCGCCACTGCGGCCAGCAGCGCGACGTCATACACGACCTTGCTGCGGTTCCATTGCACCGCCCGGAAGCCAGCGCTCATTTGGCAATCTCCGACGTGGCTGCCTCGACAGGCGGATCGGGCGGCGGACGCCACGCCAGCGCCAACGAAAAGCCGAGCGCCACCAGCACGGCCAGCAGCGGCCACACCAAACGATGCGCCAGACGATGAGCGCGCCTCACGGGCGTCCCGCCAGCCAGCGCCGCAGCACCAGAGGCCAGAAGATCGCCGCCGCCGGAATGAGCAAAAGGCGGGCTCCGGCTGAAACATCGGCACGGGGTTCGACGCAGCCACCCGCGCCTCGCCACGCGAATGCGACGCCGACGGCAATCCCGATGGCGAAGTAAACGCCCAGCGACTGAAACACCAACATGCAAGCGCCCCATTGCTGCCGCGCGCACTGCCGCGCTGCACAAGGTTAGCGCGTCGCCCGGCAAAGTAAACATGTCCCTCGTCTCCGCATCAGAAGATTGAACATGGCGTCCATAACCGGTTATGCGCGCTTCAGCCGGTGAGCCGGGTTGGCTTGTTGCTTCCCACGTTTCAATTCGAACATTCGTTCGTAAATGTGATCGACATGCGCCGCTCGCAAAGTCTTGCGGATCAGTTCAACATCGGATGAGCCAGGAATGGGCGCCGCGCCGCGCTCCGGCTTCTGGAAAAGATCGGGCTTTTCCATTGCGAGTTTGAGAAGTTTTTTAGTCGGGCCGGAGGGCGCGATCTCCCCGCTCTCGTATTTTTCGAACGACTTCTCGCCAGTGCCGAACAGCATCCCTGCCTCGCGTTGTGTCAGGCGACAGCTCTGACGGATCGCGCGAATGACAACTGGCACGAAGACCGGCTCGCCCTTGGCGAGGGCTATCGCGGATCGCCGCGCCATGTCCGCGACTTGGTTGTCTTCATCGACCAACTGCCCGTCCATATCGTCGGGATCGGTCAACGAGCACCACCAGCCCGGTTGCATATAGGAAAACTCGCGGCCTCCAATCTTGAAAGTCACCAGCTTTTCGCCCCGCTGCATCGGCCGGCCGGATTCCGGGCTCGCCATCGTGTCCGGGTATTGTCGCGGATTCTTTGCCACGCTCAGGCCTCCTTAAAACTGATCAGGAACAGGGCTTGCCGGGCGTCGAGCGAGAACTTTACGTAGATATTGCGACCCCCTGTCATCGGCCTGTAAACATCTTGCCAGACGCGATGATTGGCATGCGAGGTCATCGACTTGTCGAAATCCGTCGGGCCGAGCCCCTGAATCACCGCCACCACGGCGTCATCATCCATATTGAGATCGTCCGCCCCTTGTTTCGAAACGAAGGATCGATTTATTGTCGCGGTGCTGGCGAAAGCTGCTTTTATGTTCGCCAACGCGAAATGAGGCTTAAGCTTCTCCACCTAGCCCTTATGTACCCCCATTATGGGGGTACAAAGTGAAAAGTCAATACTTCCCCCGTTTAGGGGTTTTGTGCGCCTCAACCTTCGGCTGTTTTGGCAAACACATGGGCGTAGACCTCGGGCTTGAAGCCAACCACCAGCTTGCCGTGCACTTCCAGCACCGGCCGCTTGATCATCGAGGGTTGCGCCAGCATCAGGGCTATGGCTTTTTGCGCATCGAGCCCCTGCTTTTCAGCCTCTGGCAATTTTCGAAATGTCGTGCCGGCGCGATTGAGCACCGTCTCCCAACCCACCTCTTCGGCCCACGCGCCAAGTTTTTCGCGCGTGACGCCGGCGGTTTTGTAATCGTGAAACGCGTAGTCAACGGCGTGCGCATCAAGCCAGCTTCGCGCCTTCTTCATGGTATCGCACGCCTTGATGCCGTGCAGGATTGTTTTCGCGCTCAAGTCTTGTGAAGTCCTTTCTTGCGATGCCCCCTCCTTGTAAAGTCCCAGTTTACCGATCAGAGTCATCGCCGCGGCGGGATTGCGAATTTTCTCGCCGGCGACGACGTAGGCGAAAACCTCGCGCGTTCGCCGCTTGGCGGCGGGCGCCAAGAGCGCCGCGACTTCAGGTGTTTCGCCACGCTCCCACGCTTCCAGACGGCTCGCCCATCGGCGCAGCGCGAGCGGCGTGTAGCCGGCCGCAGGACCGGCCTTCGTACCCATCAGCCGCACATACACAAAGTCCGCTGTCACATCGGCGATGACAGGAAATTTACCGTCGACGCCGATGACGACAGCGACGTTTTTTTTCCGCACCAGCGAAATAAATTCAGCACAGCAAAAACTCTCGTGGCGAACCTCGACCGCGTGGCGCAAGGCGCGGCCCTCCCACTGGCGCGGCAGCAAATCCAGAAACGCCGAGAAATCTCGGCTGTCGAATTTCTTCGTCGCCATGAACTGCCAGTTGATTGGTCCGAGTTTTTCCGCGAGGTCCATGACCCCGCCGTCGAAAAAGCGTTGGATGGAAGCTCCCGCCTCAGCCAGCACGCGCCGGTTGGTGGCGTAGCGAGGCGCCTTCACGGCAAGCACGAAATTTTCGGGCGTCGCCGCATGCCATTGCGCGAAACTCTGGCGTTTTATGGCGCCATGGTAAGTGCCGTTGACTTCGATTGAAGTGAGCGCGCGACTGGCGAATTCCAGTTGGCGTTTTTGCGTCACCGCTTTGGGGTAGAAGACACCGCGCCACGGCGCGAACATCCAACCGCCAACGCCGATGTGTAGGCTGGGCTTACGTGCGGGCAAGGCGGGGCTCCGGTAGGCGCGGCCATTCTGGCATGGCGTCGCGCTCTTGTCAGGCCAGCCAAAATTTGGACAACCAAGTTTGACCAAGCGCATACTTATAACGAATTGCCGCCGCCCCCGCACGGCGTTAGGCTAAGATACAAATTGCATTGGCGATGCGTCGTTTCGGAAGCAGTTTCCGAAGTTTTGAAGGAGGCGACAATGGTCACGGTACAGCAACTGCTCGGCGGCAAGACTGCGGCCATTCACTCCATCGATCCCGACGCCACCGTTTTCGACGCCATCCGCAAGATGGCCGAATGCAACATCGGAGCGCTGCTGGTCATGCAGGGCGACAACCTCGTCGGCATCATCTCCGAGCGCGATTACGCCCGCAATATCGCGCTGAAAGGCAAGAGCTCGACAGAAACCGCTGTGGCCGACATCATGACGCGCGAAGTCGTCTGCGTCTCGCCGCAAAACACCACCGATCAGTGCATGGCGATCATGACCAACCGGCGTATTCGTCATTTGCCCGTGCTGGACGACAAGCAGGTGATCGGCGTCGTCTCCATTGGCGATCTCGTGCAAAGCATCATCAACGACCAGAAATTCGTCATCGACCAGTTGGTGCATTATATTCACCGGTGAGCTTGCGCCATTTTCGAATATTCAGCCCGACGCGCGCTCTCCAAGGCCTTCTGCGCGTTCCAGTTTTCGATTTTCTTCCACTGAAAGGGCGCGGTCGGGCGGGTCAACCAGCCGGGCGCGCCGAAGAACACCGTCAGATTTTCACAAACGCTGTTGCGCAACGAAAGCTCGATACTGGCAATAACGTTCATGAGGTCTGCGTCGCTTGATGCAGATCGACCTCTGTTCGCGTCGATCCGGTCAGTGCCGTCAGAGCCGCCAGCCTCTCGGGCGACAGCAGCACGGCAATTGCCTTATGTCCGAATCTTCCAAAGCCATTGACTGTTTGTGGCGGGACTTTCACGGCGCTTTGCCGCCCCTTATGCCGACCCCGCCCGCTCAAAACCTGCCGCCAGCGCCGTGATGCGGTGCTCGTTTGTGAAGCCAGTCGCGCTATATGACCATCTGGATGGTCAGGAGACCGTCATGCATTCCTGCCTCGCAACCCGTCCGCAAGCGCCGAAAGCGCATCGGCGAGTTGTCGCGCGGTCTCCGGCGGCGGCAGCGGCATTTTGAGACTCTGCGCGCCGGTTGCCGGATCGCGCTCAATCCATGGATGCGCCGGAGCCTTGGGATCATTAGCGGCCGCCAGAGCGGCAACGAACTGCGCACCCAACTGCGCCAAGGCTTGCCACGGATCGGCCTCAAAACCGCGCGGCGGCCCTGCGACCTCGTTCGAGCGCGCGATACCGCCGGCGCCGATATCTGCATTTGCCTCTATGTCTT
>JAYTTW010000336.1:0-3305 GCA_043744855.1 Hyphomicrobiales bacterium | reverse complement strand
ACCAACGTTGTGTCGGAGGCAATGAGGGCTGCGCCTGATGGTGGCGTGCGGACCTGGCTCAACGACCAAGCGGCGGAGACGCTTTATCTATCGAGCGTCACGATGGCGGAATTAATGTTCGGAGTTGGAGCGCTTCCCGACGGCAAGCGGAAAGACAATCTTGCCGACGCCCTGAATAGGGTGATCAAATTGTTCGCGGATCGCATCCTGCCGTTCGACATCAATGCCGCGCGCCACTACGCCGACCTCGCCGTCAAGTCCCGCGCAGCCGGCAAGGGCTTCCCGACACCAGACGGCTACATCGCAGCGATTGCGGCCTCCAAGGGATTCCTCATCGCGACGCGCGACACCAGCGCATTCAATGCCGCTGGCATCGAAGTCATCGATCCCTGGAAGGCGCAGAACGTTACCAATTTGTAATTTGTCCCACCTCCGCAACGCCAGTATGCGTCGGGCGTTGAAGAGCGGAAATTTCCCATGTTCAAAAATTACGTGCTGCGCCTGCATCGCTGGATCACCCTCGTTTTCGCTTTGCCGTTGCTGTTCATTATCGGCACTGGCCTCGTGCTGTCGTTCCAACCCATCGTGCAGAGCCTCGCCATCACGCCAGGCGCCGTGACGCTCGAAAAGCTGGAGCAACTGCTGACGAAATACGATCCCGACAACAAAGCCCGCGCCCTGTCGATGGATCTGCGTGAAAACCTGCTCAGTCTCGATGGCGTCGGCCCCGATGGCTCCATCGATATCGATCTCGCAACGGGCGCCGAAAGCGATGACGAAAGCACGCTGTCGCAATTTTTCTCAACCAATCGCCGCCTGCATCGCCAACTCATCAACCGCATGGGCTGGCTTGTCGATCTGTCGACGTTCGCCATGCTGGCGCTGGCGGCGCTTGGCGTCGCCATGGGCTGGCCGCGCCTTCGCAACAACGTGGCGGGCTGGCATAAGGCGACGGCGTGGGTGCTGCTGCCGCTCATCGTGTTGAGCCCGCTCACCGGGCTGTTTCTGGCCTTCAACGTGACGTTCCTCGCCTCCCCCTCCGGCAGCGGCAATGCAAGTGGTCGCCCTGCAAGTGGACGGGCTGCTGCGCCTGCGGCCGATATGCGCAAGGCCGTGCAGCTGGTGGCGCGCGATCACGACCTCTCGACCCTGCTTTCGGTTGGCAATCGCGGCGGCCGCATTCTGGCCCGCGTGCAGGAAGGCGTCGCCCTGCGCGCCTATGCCGTCACCCCGCAAGGGTTGGTCGCGACGCCGACCAACTGGCCGCGGGCTTTCCACGAAGGCACGTTTGCCGGTGTGTGGTCCGGATTGATGAACGTGTTTCTATCCGTGGCGATGCTTGGCTTGCTCGGCACGGGGCTGTTCATCTGGGCGCGACGGACGCTCCGGCGAAGGCCGGCGGCAAGACGCACCACAGCTCCCGACCGCGCGGCATCACAGATGAACGGTTAGGTCCGCCGGTTATGGCTCGGTCAGCCGGTACTCACGCCGCCTTGGCTTTTTTCAACGCGGCGTTGACGCGCGGCATCACTTGTGTCGCCATCAACTCCAGCGAGCGCCGGCCCAGCTTTTCGTCGACCCAGTCCATGCCGGCGTAAACGAGTTCGCCGAAATCGCCGATCTCCTCGTGCATCTGCAAAATCTCGTCGACGATCTTGTTGACGCCGCCATACATCACGCAGTTGTCGAGTATGTAGTCTGTCGTTAGCTCCTCGTCGGGCTGCTCGCGCGAGTGCTTGAACACACCGCCGCGCCCGCCGCGCTTCAATTTGAAGCCAAGCTGATCATAATAAAACCGGTACGGGCTGTTGGCGTCGTCGCGGCCATAGGCGCGCGCCGTCTTGTCGTCGTCGCAAACGAAAATCGTGCGCGCCACGCGCCAGTCCCTGACGTCGGGTTCCAGCCCAACCGAGCGCTTGCCCTCGGCATAGTTCGTCCAATGGGTCTTGCACCATTTTTTCAGCAGAAAATTCGCCGAAAGCGGATGAAAATCCCGCTTGCCCATTTCGATGACGCCCTTGGAAAACGGCGCGACAACGGTGCCAACAATTTCCGGCCGCGGGTTCTGGTAGGGCTTGCCCATGATGCCCAGGCCTTTTTCGAGGTACATGCTGGTGCGCGTTGTCACCTTGTAGGGATTGTCGGGGAAATCGATGTCGTAGGGCGGCTCGCGCGCCCAAATTTCGAGAATGACGTTGATGGAATCCTCAAACATCTTGTTGCGGTCTTTTTCGAGATTGCCGAGCGCCTCGGTGTCGGAGCGAATGCCGCCGGGGCTGATGCCGAGAATGAAACGCCCCTTCGCCATGTGGTCGAACATCGCCGCGTGCGTCGCCACCAAAACGGGATGCGTCTGCGAAAGGTTGGTGGTGCCGGTCGCCAGTTTGATGTTTTGCGTTGCGTGAATGAGCGTCGCCAGAAACATCATGGAGTTGGTGACGTTCTCGACGGAGTCGGTCAGGTGCTCGCCGACGAACGCATCGTAATAGCCGAGCTTGTCCGCGAAAAGGATTGCCTGCCGGTCTTCCTCCAGGGTTTCCCCCCAACTGCGATGGGTGGGATGCATCGGCATCGTGAAATAACCCAGTCTCATGCAGGCGTCTCCAGCCGTACGACGCGGCTTGCCGGCAAATTGCCGCAGCGCCGAAAACCTGTCAATTGAAGCACGCGTTGTACTCTGGTGCGCTTGACAGGAAAAAACGATGTCTGAAGCGCGGTTCACTGAAACTCGTTTAACTCATGTCTTGCGGAGCCCCCATGTTGCAGGCGCAACCACCGGCGCAGTTACAGGCGCAACGTCTCGGCCACGCGACCTTTGACACTCCCGATCTCGCCCGCAGCATCGACTATTTCGTCGAGGTCAACGGCCTTGTGCTTGTCGCACGCGACGCCGCAAGCGCACATTTGGCTTCCAGACTGGGCCAACTCACACTCAGCCTGAATCAGGGCGATCACGCACACTGCAAGCGCCTTTCGTTTGAAGTGTCCCCGGCGCTCGATCTTACTGAGGCCGCGCGCACGTTAACCACATTGGGCGTGCGGAGCGAGTTGCGCCACGACGCTTTTCCAGGCTCGCCACAGGCGCTCATCATCGCTGATCCCAGCGGCACCGAGCTTGAGCTTTTTACGCAGTGGTCGTTTCTTGACGTCAACCAGAATGTCGCCGGCGTTGGCCCGCTGAAGATTGGCCACGTCGCGTTTTTCGTGGCCGACATTGAAAAAGTCATCGAATTTTACGAAAGCGTTCTCGGCTTCAAGGTCTCCGACTGGCTTGGCGACCAGTTTGTTTTCATGCGCTGCAATCC
>JAYTTW010000335.1:0-3310 GCA_043744855.1 Hyphomicrobiales bacterium | reverse complement strand
CGCCGCCGCCACACGATCTGCTTCAGCCTTCAACGCCGCTTGACGATCCGCTTCCGCCTTCGCCGCCGCCACACGATCTGCTTCGGCCTTCAACGCCGCCACACGGTCAGCCTCAGCCTTTGCCGCAGCCTGACGATCCGCTTCGGCCTTCGCCGCCGCAACACGATCCGCTTCCATCTTCGCCATGGCTGCACGATCCGCTGCAACGCTTGCTGTCGCGGAACCCATCGCTGCCTGTCGCTCGGCGGTCGCTTTGTCTGCCGACATCCGGATGGCGGTTTGGCGATCCGCCTCGGCTTTCGCCGCCCAGGCTGGCGCGACGCCGGACGCCTCGCCGGACAGACGCCCGCCGTCTGCCGCCGACTTCAGCGTTGCCGCAGCCGACCCTCCCCCTGAGACAGGGCTCGCCGGCGCCATCGCCAAATTCGCAGCGGCGCCACCCACGAGGCCCGCCGCCGTGGCGCCGACGCCCCCCGCGAGCGCACGCGCCTGTTGCGGCCAGCCGTTCGACGCGACGAAACCCGCACGACCCGTGTGATGGTCGTACCATTGCGCGTTCGCGGTATCCCATAGAGCGATCTGTCGCGTGTGAAAGACGCCAATATCGTTGCAGAATTTCTGATCCAGCGCGCCCAAACCCGAAATCTTCGTCAGATCATCGGCTGGCCCGTCGGGATGCAGCAGCCCGGCCGGTCGAACGCCGGGATAACTGGCGCTACTGTCGAAAGCGAACGGGTCCGGGCTGGCGACCGCCGCCGGCGCGGCGCGGTTGACGGCCGCCGGCACGGCGAGACGTGCGATAGCTGGCGCAGCGGCCTCGACGCCCAGCGCGCCGCGCAACCATCCGCCCAGCCAGCAACCGATGAAATAGCTCGTCGAGAACAGCAGCGCGGTCTCATTCCACAGGCCCGCCCGGCCTTTCAATAAATGCACCACGGCGACGACGAGCAACACCGCCCACACGATGGCCGCCCACAGGCGCCATCCCCGCAGCCAGCCCGCAGTGCTTGTCGACGACCACGTGATCCAGCCGACAAATGCGCCCGCCAATAGCGAGACGAGCGACCAACCCCAAAAGGTGTTAATCAAATAAAGCATGAAATCGCCCCACGAATTTATTTTACAGTGACTTCAATACGACGGTTTTGCGCCTTGCCTTCTGCCGTGTCGTTGCTGGCGATGGGGCGCTCTTCGCCATAACCAACGGCGCTCAGGTGACCCGCCTCGAGCCCGGCGTTGACAAGATAGTCGACGACCGCTTGCGCACGCCGCTGCGACAAGGCTTTGTTGGACGCCGCCGCGCCGTCGGAATCCGTGTGGCCGGCGACTTCTATATCGATGTTGCCGCAACGCAGCGCGACCCCCGCAACCCGATCCAGCAGCGCCGCCGACTCCGCCGCGATCTCGGCCCGCGCCACCTCGAACTGCACCGTCCCCTTCGTCAGTTGCGCCTTGATTTGCGGCTCGCATGCCGCAGCGTCGATGGCCGGACCCGGCTCTTTGGTGCGCAGCGCGGTAGACGCTTTGAAACCCTGCGGCGGCGACGCGCTGAAGGCGGTGGTGATTTGCCGCGTGGCGTTGTCATAAAACGCGTCGCCCTTGAGAACGATGTCGACCCCGTGGAAATCGAGACTGCCCGTCGACAGCCGGGACAGTGAGGCAAGAGCGGCAATCGCGCCTGTCGAAAAATTCGCCGGGGCGCCGGCGCCTTGCTTCAGATTGTCTTCGACCGCGTCGCCGGCGAAACGCGACTTCACCGCCGCCAGAATATCCTGACGGGATTTGGCGTCAGGAAAGTAGCCGTTGAGCGCCAGTTTGCCATCGCTCTTTGTCGCGTTGAACACGTACGGCGAAATCGCCGCCTCCTTGACGTTGATGCTGGCGATGGAAAAGCCTTGCGGCAATCCGCTTCGCGCAGCCGCTGCGAGACTGGCGTTGTTGGTGGCTTGCAGACCCGTGCCCTCAATCGTCAGTTGCCCGTCGCGCAGACTTGCAGCGCCCTCGGACAACTTGGAGAGTTCGGCCAGCGCAAATCCTGTCGCCGCGCCAAAATCGCCATTCGGCGCGCCGCCGGCAATCTGCAGCGTATTCTCCACCTTCATACCCGCAAACGTCGCGGCGGCTTTTGCCGCGATCGCCGAGCGCGCGGCTTCATTCGGCGCGTAGCCGGCCAGCGCCACGCCCAGCGCGGTGCGTGTCGCGCTCCACAGGTAGGGTTTTGCGACGGGCGGAAGTATTTCGACCTTCGCCAAGCTCAAACCGGCCGGCAATTTCTGAGTTGCCGCCAAAGCCTCCTCGTAGGCGGCCGCCGTGGGCGCCTCGCCGGCAATCGAATAGGCGCCGTCGATGATGGAGGCAGCGCCATTGGTAAGCTTGCTGGCCTGGGCCACGGCGAAAACGGTTTGTCCATCGTAGCCGGCCGCCGCGCCGGCCGCATATTTCATGGAATCGACGAGCGTGGCGCCCGCCGCAGCGGTCTTGGCTGCATCGAGCGCTTTCACGCGGGCTGCGGGCGTCGGCACATTGCCTTCGAGTATCACCTGCGCCGGATTGCGCCGCACGGCGAACGTATAGGGTTTGGCAACCGCCAGGGAACCGATGTTGCTGTCGACAAGCCGCACGCCGAAGACGTGATCGACGGCGGCAACGGCGTTGGTTGAGCCATCCCTCGTGAACGCCGCACCTGAGAGGTGCACGTCGCGACCCTGCACCCCTGCGGCGGCTTCATTCAGCGCGTCGGCGGGCAAAGCCGCCAGCACCTGGCGGGTCCGCGCTGCAACGTCTGTTTCAACGCGATTTACGCTGGCGGCGGTTGCGCCGATCCACACCAGCGCAAGCGGCGCCAATCCAAGCCACCACTTCTCGGGATGGTGCATCCAAAACTCCCTTAAAAATCCGCCGCCGCAACACTATGAATGAAATGGTCCAGGCGCCGCCAAACGCGACGGTCGGACGTTGACCATAACTCGGCAAGCGGTTTTGCCAAGCGAAAACATTTGCCAAAACTTTTGCATGGCGGCTTTTCGCCGGCGGGCGGAAAGCTTGCCAATTCCAGACCTCTGAGGCATAGACACATTCGCCTCGCCCGGCACTAGGCGGCGTGGGGACCAACGGAGATGTGGCCGAGAGGCTTAAGGCAACGGTTTGCTAAATCGTCATAGGGGAAACCCTATCGTGGGTTCGAATCCCACCGTCTCCGCCAGCTGTGCGTTTGTCCGGCCTCGACACATGGGTGACGGAACGTACCTAAGACATGGGTGACAACCTTGGGCCGAAGGGGTTGTCGAGGGGTTGCAGGGTCTTTTGTTCC
>JAYTTW010000334.1:0-3311 GCA_043744855.1 Hyphomicrobiales bacterium | reverse complement strand
ACAGTCATCAGTACCAAAACTCAAGAATTACCTCAATTATACTTTTAAAAGGTTGCTGGAATTAGAAAGTACGAATCAAGGTAAGTATTTCATTTTGTCTAAAGATTCGGATTGGGTAGCATTCAACACGGGACTTCACAATCAACATCAAGCTGATTTGCTTGCGATATTTCAACGTTATAAGCCGCGCGCAGATGCCGCTCCGAAGATTGTTCCGGAATGGGTCTTCAAGGGCTGCTACGCTCCTAACGACCGGCAGTACCGCGACAGGTTCGGGACAGGAGCTCCTGAGATTGCAACATACTCAACTGATAGTCGTGATTATGTGTTTGCCTTCGACTATCGACTAGAAAAAGATGTATTCGACCATCTATTTGAACGCGCTAAAGAACGCGCAGGACTTCCCAACGCATCGGACGAGGTGGTGAGAAACTATTTACGGGGAGCGATCGAGAATTTAGTTCCAAAAATTCGAAGAAACTATAAAGTAGCAATTCCAGTATATTACGTCGAGGAGAGGCGGATGCAGTTGCTTCTCCCGTTTGTCTCTGCCAGCGACCTAAATGACGTTTCATGCTTCTTAGTAGAGCGTGACGACGCTACAAGAAGCTATAGGTTAAAGACAATATTTGACCTCGACCAAGCATATTTTTCCGCGCGCCTCATCACACGTCCTGACAAGGATTGGCTCAATCCGTAGCCATCCCCAAACGATTTGTCCTATTCAATCTGGCCATTTCCGGCGGCGAATTTGGGCCGCGTGCTGCGGCACCAGACAGATCACGCACCCCAGCCGCGCAGCGACGACTACCTGCAGCCGAGCCATAACCGCTGGCGCGTCCGCCGGCTTTGACCTATGAATTCATACTGGCCGCGCCCAACAAGGCACGCCAGCGACGCGATGCCCAACGCGCTGCCCCAACGCACCACAATTACGGGAAACGAGCCGCATGAATGAGGCGCCTGGGTCGACGCCCGCAGCCCCTGCTGCCGCCGCCGCGCCGCCCGCCCTCAGCCTGTCGCAGGTCGGCGTCACTTTCGGCTGTGCGCGCCCGGTGCTTTCCGATATCACGTTCGATGTGCGCGACGGCGAGTTCCTGTGCATCGTCGGTCCTTCCGGCTGCGGCAAGACGACGTTGCTGCGCCTGTTCGCCGGCCTGCTGAAAGCCACGCACGGCGAAATCCGCGCCGACGGCAAACCCATCGTCGGTCCCTCGCGCCAACGCGCCATCGTGTTTCAGGACTACACCAACGCGTTGCTGCCGTGGCGCACCGTGGCAGGCAACATCGCCTTGTCGCTGGAGGGCCATACGGCTTCCCGCGCAAACCTCGATGCCGATGTCGCAGCCCTTGTCGCCCGCATGGGCCTGCAACATGCGGCCCGCCAATTTCCGCCGCAACTGTCGGGCGGCATGCAGCAACGCGTCCAGATCGCCCGCTGCCTGGCGCAGAAGCCGCGCATTTTGCTGATGGATGAACCCTTCGGCGCCCTCGACGCCATGACCCGCCAAACCCTGCAGGACGATTTGCTCAACCTGTCGATGGAAAAACGCATGACCACCGTGTTTATCACCCACGATCTCGAAGAGGCACTGTATCTTGGCGATCGCGTACACGTGCTCGCCGCCAACCCCGGCCGCATCGTGGAGACCCTGGAGGTCGGCCTGCCGCGCCCGCGCGACCAGTTGACGACGCGCGAGGACCCGCGCTTTCTCGCCCACCGGCACCACCTGTTCCGCCTGCTGCGCGAACACTGAGGCGCGCAAAGGATGGAGAGGCGCGATCATGCAACGATTTTTGCGCGGCGCGGTGCTTCCGGTGGGTTTGCTGGCCATCTGGGAAATCGCTGCGCGCACCGGATGGTTGCGCTACGATTCCCTGTCGCAGCCGAGCGCCATCGCGGTGGCGTTGGCAACCGCGCTGCTCGACGGCTCCCTGCTGTTGTCGACCTGGCAGACCTGCCAGTCGGCGCTAACAGGGCTGGCGATGGGCGCGGCAATTGGCGTGCTCCTCGGCGCATGCCTGGGCTTGTGGCCCCCGGCGGCGCGCATGGCCGGCCCAACCTTTGACGCGCTGCGCGCCATCCCCTCCATCGCCTGGATGCCGGTGGCGCTGCTCGTCTTCGGCTGGGGGCTGGCGATGGAATCGACCGTTGTCGCCTACGCCTGCACGTGGCCCATTCTCATCGCTACCTGGGCCGCCGTGCGCGGCGTCGAACCGCGCTTGCTTGATGTCGCCGACGCGCTTGAAATGAACTTTCCCGAACGGCTGTTCAAAATTGTTCTGCCCGCCGCCTTCGGTCGTATCAACGTCGGCGTGCGCATCGCGCTGGGCGTCGCCCTCGTCGTCGCCGTCACCGTCGAGATCGCCGTCAATCCACGCGGCCTTGGCTACGCCCTCGTGCTGGCGCAACAATCGCTGCGCGCTGATCTCATGTATGCGCAGATTTTCTGGCTGGCGGGGATCGGCTATCTCCTCAACGCCGCGCTCAAGACCGTTGACGCCGCGCGCGACGCGCCAGCCGGGGGCGGGCTGTGAAGGCGCTGCGCAATCTCGCGGCGCGGGTTTTCCCGCCGCTGCTTTTCGCCGTCGCCCTGCTGGCGATCTGGCAAATCGTCGCCGACATGCGCTGGGTATCGCCGGTGTTCCTGCCCTCGGCGTCGCGGGCCTTCGGCGAACTCGCGGCGCGCTTTGAGAGCGGCGACATCTGGACGCCCTTGCTGAGCACCACGCGGCGCATGATCGTCGGCTGGTTCCTCGCCTCGCTGGCCGGCGTGGCGCTGGGCGCCGCCATTGGGCTGGCGCGCAGTGTGCGGGACTATGTCGAGCCCATGCTTGAATTCCTGCGGCCGCTGCCGGCTTCGGCGATGATCCCGGTCGCCATTCTTTTTTTCGGCCTCAGCGAAAACATGGCCGCGTTTGTCATCGCCTTTGGCTCGATCTGGCCGGTGCTGATGTCGTCGATCTACGGATTTTCCCACGTCCGCGAGCGCCTCCAGGAAGTCAGCGCCCTGCTCGGCCTGACGCGCTTTGAATTCCTGCGAAAAATCGCCCTGCCGTCGGCCCTGCCCGACATCCTCTCGGGGCTTCGCACCGGCCTCGCGGTATCGTTGATCCTGGCTGTGGTGACCGAAATGCAGGCCTCGCTGCCCGGCCTCGGCCACGACGTTTTCCTGGCCCAACGCTCGTTCCGCAGCGCCGAACTTTTCGCCGGCCTCATTATGCTGGGCCTCATTGGCGTGCTCATCAACCACGGCCTGCAACTGGTCGAGGCGCACTTGTTGCGCTGGCGCCCACAACGCGACTGAGGC
>JAYTTW010000333.1:0-3317 GCA_043744855.1 Hyphomicrobiales bacterium | reverse complement strand
CCAGTCGGTCGAAAACTCGATTTTCTGGCGCAGGAATTCGGCCGCGAGGCGAATACGCTGTGTGCAAAATCGAACGATCCAACGTTGACACAAATTGGCATGGACATTCGTGTCGAGATCGAACAACTGCGCGAGCAGGTGCAGAACATCGAATGAGCCGCATGAACGAGCGAACCGCCATGACGTCGCCGCCCTCGCGGAGTGAAGCGGGTCGGCGCGGCTTGATGCTGATCCTGGCCTCACCCTCGGGCGCAGGGAAATCAACGCTGACCCGCATGCTGCTGCAAGACAAGCAAGTCGATCTCACATTGTCGGTATCGGTGACGACGCGGCAGCGGCGTTCCTCCGAGGTCGACGGCATCCACTATCATTTCATTGGCCGTGAAGAATTCGAAAAATTGCGCGCCGCCGGCGACTTGCTGGAGCATGCGGAAGTGCACGGAAATTTTTACGGATCGCCGCGCACGCATGTCGAAAACGTCTTGTCGCAGGGCCGCGACATGATTTTCGACATCGACTATCAGGGCACCCAACAAGTGAGCCAAAAGGCCCCCCAGGATGTCGTGACCATCTTCATCTTGCCGCCCTCAATGAAGGAATTGCGGGCGCGGCTTGATCGGCGCGCCGAGGATGCGGAAGACAGCATCGTCAAACGGCTGACCAACGCAAAGAATGAAATTCAGCGCTGGTCGCTGTACGATTACGTGCTCATCAACGATGATTTGCAGCGCACCTATGAACAGGTGCTGGCGATCCTGCAGGCAGAGCGCGTCAAGCGCACCCGCGCCCAAGGCGCAATCGCCAAATTCGTCAAAGCCCTGCTCAGCGAATAATTATTCCGCAGCGCGGCGAAGTTTTACGCCGGACGCGGCGACTTCGGCAACGAGTTCGCTGATGTCAGCGCGAAAATTCAGGCGCAGCGGCGAATTGTCAAAACAATCGCCGGATTGCGCGGGCGCAGTGGCGCCGGCAAAGCCAAGTTTGGCTGCCTCCTTCAATCGCGAAGCCGTGTGAATGACCGGTCGAATCGCGCCCGACAGGGCAATCTCGCCGAAGAATACGCAATCTGCCGGCAATGCGACGCCGGTCAGCGACGAGACCAGCGCGGCAGCGACCGCGAGGTCGGCGGCAGGCTCGCTGATGCGCATCCCGCCGGCGACATTGAGATACACGTCGTGCTGGCCGAGGCGCAGACCACCGTGCGCCTCCAGCACCGCCAGCACCATGGCCAGGCGCGAGGGATCCCAGCCCACCACGGCGCGGCGCGGCGTGCCCAAGCTCGAGGGCGCCACCAGAGCCTGAATTTCAACCAGCACCGGGCGTGTCCCCTCCATGCCCGCCAGCACGGCTGCGCCCGGCGCCGAGGCGTCGCGGCCGGCCAAAAACAGCGCCGAGGGATTGGCGACCTCCGCCAGACCCAGGCCCGTCATCTCGAAAACGCCGATCTCGTCGGTGGGGCCGAAGCGATTCTTGACAGCGCGCAGGATGCGAAACTGATGGCCGCCCTCGCCTTCGAAGGAAACCACCGCGTCGACCATGTGTTCCACCACGCGCGGCCCGGCAATCTGTCCGTCCTTGGTGACATGGCCGACAAGAATGACGGCGGCGCCGCAGGTTTTGGCGTAGCGGATCAGAGCTTGCGCGCTGGCGCGAACCTGCGTCACCGAGCCCGGCGTCGAGTCAACGCACTGGGTCCACATGGTCTGGATGGAATCAATGACAACCAGCGCTGGCGGACGCGACTGCTGCAACGTGGCGACGATATCCTCGACGCTGGTTTGCGAAGCCAGTTCGACGGGATGGCCGTCGAGGCCGAGACGCAAGGCGCGCAAGCGTACCTGCCCGACCGCCTCTTCCCCGGAAATGTAGACGACACGCCGCCCCTGCGCGGCAAGCGCGGCGCACGCCTGAATGAGCAACGTGGATTTGCCGATGCCGGGTTCGCCGCCGAGCAACATCACGGAGCCGGGCACGAAACCGCCGCCGGTGACCCGGTCCAGTTCCGCAATACCGGTCAGTACGCGCGGCGGTTCCGCGCCCTCGCCGCGCAAATCCTCCAATTCAAAGACCCGCCCCTTGACGGCAGCGCGCGCCGCCATCGCGCCAATTCCGGAGGCCGCGCCTTCCTCAGCAATCGAGTTCCACTCGTTGCAAGCCTCGCACTTCCCCTGCCAGCGGCTGGCAACGGCGCCGCAGGCCTGGCAAACGAAATTTGTGCGCGACTTCGCCATGTCAGGCGCTATTGCGACAGAACGGCGACAGAAACCTGCGAGGCAGCCATGTAATCGCGGAGCGAGAAAAGCTGCTGCTCAAGGGAAGCCTCGGTTTTGCGTAGCTGTCCCAGCGCGGCATCGACCATGGCGGAGGCCTCCGCAAAAGATTTCGGTGGCGGCAAGCGAGCGGCTTCGGGGAATTGGCGGATTTCAGACATCGGGCTCTCCATTGGCGAATCTGATTGGAACATTACACGAACGTTCGCCCTTTGTCCACGAGGTCGATACGCCGTCGATATCTGTCTGGCGCAATTTTTCGGTCTGTTATGGTTTTGAATGATATGGACACCGACCGGCTCGCGACAGCGGCGGCGAAAGTTGGATGTATGGGCGCCGCGCAAGAATTCCATCCTGAGGATTTCAGCACCGCCATAGCGACTGGGCAGTTTCACGTCGACTACCAGCCGCAAGTGCTGGCCGATGGTTCAAGAATGGTCGGCGTCGAGGCGCTGTTGCGCTGGCGGCATCCGCATCTGGGCGACATCCCGCCGTCACGCTTTATCCCGCAGGCGGAAAAATGCGGAGGCATCGGCGAAATCGGCGCTTTCGTCTTGCAACGCGCCTGTGAGGACGGCCTGCATTGGCCGACCTTGCGGGTCGGCGTCAACGTGTCGCCCTACCAGTTTCGCGACGCCGGCTTTGCCGAGCTGGTTCGCCGCGTCGCGGAAAATTCGGGCATGCCCCTGGAACGCCTCGAAATCGAGATTACAGAAGGCGCCTACTTCGACAACTTCGAGGCAGCGCAGGCCGCCATTCAGAAGCTGCGCACAATCGGCGTCGGTGTTGCGCTCGATGATTTCGGCACAGGTTATGCTTCGCTGACCTATCTGCGGCGGCTGCCGTTAACGAAGGTGAAAATCGACAAGAGCTTCGTCGAGGACTGTCACTCCCTCGGCTCGGCCGCGATTATCAAAGCTGTCGTGGCGTTGTCTCGGGAGCTCGGGCTGAATCATTGATGATTTGTTTGGCTTCGATGAAGCCTTCTTTCAAACTGATTTGATACGCCTCGGCCTGAAAGCCGACGATGTATTCTTCCTGGTAAGG
>JAYTTW010000332.1:0-41508 GCA_043744855.1 Hyphomicrobiales bacterium | reverse complement strand
TGAGCTACAGCCCCGAACCGCGCGTGGTGTAGGGCGAGGTCATGGGCCTGTCAATCGTCGCACGCCAAATGCCAAGCGACTTGCTCCCGCGCCGCCACGAAGTTAAACGGAGATCTACCTCGTTACCCCCGGAGTCCGCATGCGCGCCCTGATTGAAGTCGTATTGCTGGCTCTAAGCTTCTACCGGTGGATCGTCATTGTCGTTGCCGTCATGTCATGGCTGATGGCGTTCAATGTGATCAACATTCACAACGATCTGGTCCGCTCAATCTGGACAAGCCTCAACGCACTGACCGAGCCCGTGCTGCGCCCCATCCGGCGGTTTCTGCCGGCAATGGGCGGCATCGACATCGCGCCGGTGATCCTGCTGTTCATTATTTTTTTCCTCGAGCGAGTAATCGAATACAATATTGCGCCGGCGCTGTTGTCTCTCTGAAAAAGCGGTGACGCCGACGCCGTCAATACTCGACGGGCGGCGGGCGGAGGCATCCCGTTCGCCCGCTTGAGCGTCCGGCGGAATGACGTCTGCATCCTAAATGTCAGTGGCGACGGTCGCGCGTTGAGCGAGCGGGCATTCGCGCTAACGCGTGGCGCGCCGGATAAAGTCCCATACGACGCGCGGCGTGCTGATATCATTGTTGAGAGCGCCGACGCTGGCGCCACGATTTTGTCGATCCGGACGGCCCGGCAAGGTATGGCCACCGCCGACGATCCTCAACAATTCCACATTGGTTTTGCACCCATTGAAGCGTTCATCCACAACACGCGAGCCATCGTTGGGATCGCGATCCGGGACATCGGTTTTGGTGCGCTCGCCGCTGCACTGCGAAGCGGCTGCAAACGGCTTGAGAGTGTCCTCCGTCGACGCCACGTCGCCCTTGAAATTGTTCAGTTCGACCGTGCCGCCTTGAAACGGCATCAACGGATCCGCGGTGCCGTTGATCATCAAGATAGATACGGGTTTGGCGATCTTGCAGGTTGCCTGCATGGCGCTGGGCATATTGCTGATGGCGGTGACAAATCCGCTCGCATAGTCGGCGCCCTCGCAAGCAATTCGAAGCGCCAGAACGCCGCCTGAAGCGACCCCGACGACGAAAATCTTGCGCTTGTCGGCAACCCCGTCGGCCACCAGTTTTGTCGCCAGGGTGCGAACAAAACCAACATCGTCGGCGCCGTCGCTGCCCAGATTCCACCGATCTGCGACGGCGTCCGGATAGGCGATGACAACGCCAGCATTGCGAACCAGCGGAGTGAGGCCGATCCCACGCGCATCCGTTCGTGACGTGCGCTGACGCCCACCTGCGCCGCGCAGCACGATAATCAGGGTTCGCGGTTGACGCTTCAGTCGCTGATACTCGATCAGCAATGCGCTGCGTTTTTGTCCGCCAACATCGAATTGCGTGCGGGTTGTAACGGCGCCCGCGCGTTCCGCGCCACCCATGACGGCCAAAGACAACGTCAACGCGCCAAAGCAGCTACTTGTAAGGCGCCGTTTCACATTGTCCGATGCCATCCATTGGGTCCTTTTCAACTCGTCACATTGAGATGGCGCGGGCGATATATTCAACCCTGAGCGGGCGCAGCGTTCTTGACGCCTTGATCGTTCAAATGGGTGACGAGTTCGCCGGATTGAAAAATTTCCCGGATGATATCGCAGCCACCGACGAATTCACCTTTGACATAAAGCTGCGGAATGGTGGGCCAGTTGGAAAGTTCCTTCACGCCCTGACGAATTTCCTCGTCGGCCAAAACGTTGACTCCCTTGTACTCAACGCCGAGATAATCGAGAATCTGAACTACCTGACTCGAAAAGCCGCACATCGGCATCTGCGGCGTTCCCTTCATAAAAAGAACAACGTCGTTGCCCGACACTTCCTGCCGCAGCGCATCCTGTATATTCGCCATGTTCCGCTTCCTTTTCGCCGCGACCCACACTCGGTCGCCTCACGGTATCTTGCACGCTATATAGTCTGGCTTCGCGCGATCTGAAAGTGATCCGTGCCTGCCTGCCTGTCTTGTCAATCCGGCGCACGCGTTTGCAGGGCAAGTGCATGCAAAACGCCCCCCATTTGCTGTTTAAGGGCCGCGTAAACGATCTGGTGCTGTTGCACTCGCGTTTTGCCGCGAAATGCGCTCGACACAACCGTTGCCGAATAATGGTCGCCATCGCCAGCAAGGTCCTTTATCTCGACCTCCGCATCCGGCAAAGCGGCTTTGATCAGTTTCTCAATATCAATAGCTTGCATTGCCATTTCGTTTACTCCTTCGCAGTCGCCGCAGCGCCGTTCGAGGCAGCGGACGTCATGGCTGCCTCAATTCGCGCGGCGATTTCGCCCGCCGGCTCGGTGCAGGCAATTGTCACGCCGCCGGCCATCATGACGGTGGCGCGATTGGCGTCGGAAATACTGACGCCAATAACTTCGGAAGCGCGGATGTAGGTCACCCCCGCGAGCGATTTGACAGTTATGAAGAACATTTGGGTGCCAATCAGTTCGAGGATTGCGCCATGTAATGGGGAAACCAGTTCTCATAGACGTCATTGATTTCTTTGATCGAAACGCGCGTCCTGTCTCCAAAATGTAGGAACGATCCGCCGGTTGTTCCAATTTGCCGGGCCGGAACCTGGCAGGCGGCGGCATCGGCCAGCACTGTCGCGACCGCCCCAGCAGAAACCGTTAGCACATAGCGGGCTTGATCCTCGCCGAACAGCCAGCTGTGCGCCTCAAGTCCGGACTGGTCGAAAAGTGTGGCTCCCACCCCACCCGGCATCGCCATTTCAGCAATCGTGATCGCCAATCCGCCGTCGGAAATATCATGGACCGCAGTAGTAATTCCAGAATGGATCAATCGCCGCACGAAATCGCCGTTCCGTTTCTCTGCCAGAAGGTCGACAGGCGGCGGCGCGCCGTCTTCCCGCCCGCAAATTTCCGAGAGATATTTTGACTGACCGAGCCAGCCCGTCGTCTTGCCAACCAAGATGATCGCCTCATCGGCGCGCTTGAAAGCGAGCGTGGCTATTTTTGCGACATCCTCGACGAGGCCGACGCCCCCGATAGATGGTGTCGGCAAAATTCCGCGTCCCCTGGTCTCGTTGTAAAGCGACACGTTCCCCGACACGATGGGAAATCCGAGCGCCCGGGCGGCCGCGCCGATGCCCTCCACGCAACCGATGAACTGACCCATTATTTCAGGCCGTTCAGGATTGCCAAAGTTGAGGTTATCGGTAAGCGCCAGCGGCGTGGCGCCGACGGCGGTAAGGTTGCGCCAGGCTTCGGCGACCGCTTGCTTACCGCCTTCGAACGGATCCGCCTCGCAATAACGCTCCGTAACGTCGGTGCAAAGGGCAAGTCCCTTCGGCCCATCGCCGATGCGCACGACTGCGGCGTCGCCGCCGGGTTGCTGAACCGTGTTGCCCATAATCAAGTGATCGTACTGCTCCCAGACCCAGCGCTTGCTGCACAGTTCGCTGGAGCCAAGCAATTTCAGCAACGCTTCCCTGGGACCGACCGGCGCGACCACAGAGCCAGCCTCAAGGATGTCTCGCTTGGCGGTTGCAACATGCGGCCGGTCGTAAAGCGGCGCCTCATCGCCAAGCTCCTTGATCGGCAAGTCCACTTTAACCTCGCCCTTGTGGCGGACAACAAAACGCAGCGTATCTGTGGTCTTTCCGATAACCGCGAAATCGAGCCCCCATTTGCGGAATATGGCCTCCGCTTCCACCTCTTTTTCAGGATCGAGAACCATGAGCATTCGCTCCTGGCTCTCCGAAAGCATCATTTCGTAGGCGCTCATGCCGGTTTCCCGGCAAGGCACGGCGTCAAGGTCGAGTTCGACACCAAGATTTCCCTTCGCGCCCATTTCCACGGCCGAGGAGGTCAGCCCCGCCGCGCCCATATCCTGAATAGCGACGACGCAACCCTTGGACATGATTTCGAGGCAGGCTTCGAGCAGCAACTTTTCCGAAAACGGATCGCCGACCTGAACCGTCGGGCGCTTTTCTTGCGCGTCCGCTTCGAAAGCGGCAGAGGCCATCGTGGCGCCGTGGATGCCATCGCGTCCGGTTTTCGAACCCAGATAGACGATCGGCCTTCCGACCCCTGTCGCGCGCGCGTAAAAAATCGAATCGGTTCTAGCGATGCCGACCGCCATTGCGTTGACGAGTATGTTGCCATCGTAGCGCGTATGGAACCCGACGGAACCGCCGACCGTGGGAACCCCGAACGAATTGCCATAACCGCCGATGCCCGCGACGACCCCTGCCACCAGATGGCGGGTCTTCGTATTCTCGGGCGCCCCAAAGCGCAAAAGGTTGAGACACGCAATCGGTCGCGCGCCCATAGTGAAGACATCCCGAAGGATCCCGCCAACTCCAGTCGTGGCGCCTTGATAGGGTTCGATGAACGACGGGTGATTGTGGCTTTCCATTTTGAAAACGCAGGCGAGCCCATCGCCAATATCGATAACGCCAGCGTTCTCGCCCGGCCCCTGAATGACCCACGGCGCGTTGGTTGGCAGCTTGCGCAGATGCAGCCTTGATGATTTGTACGAGCAGTGCTCGTTCCACATCGCGGAAAAAATGCCGAGCTCTGTAAAACTGGGTTGGCGCCCGATCAGCTCGAGTATGCGCTGATATTCGTCGGGCTTCAGCCCGTGCTCGGCAACTAGCGCCGCAGTGATTTCGGGTTCATTGCGAAGCAAAGTTCGGCCCTTGATTTTCGGCAGGAGGCGCGCGGCGACCGCGCTCTTTCCGATTAATCCGACGCGGTCCTGAATGCAACAAGCGTCGAGCCAGCGCCTTCGATTGTCCGCGCGCAGCGGCTGAATTTGCCATTCTCAAATAACGTCAAGCCGCGCGCTTCCAATTCGCGAGACTGTCAAACAACCCGCGCCCATCGATTCCCCCAACCAGTGGGTCGACGAGATTTTCCGGATGCGGCATCATGCCGAGAACGTTGAATTTTTCTGAATAGACACCGGCGATGTCATGACGCGAACCATTCGGATTGGCGGCGCCGCCGACCCGCCCCGTAGCATCACAATATCGAAACGCCACACGGTCATCGCCTTCGAGGCGCGCGAGCGTTAGGTCATCGACTTCATAGTTTCCTTCGCCGTGGGCGATGCAGACGCGAATGACTTCTCCTTTGGAGTACCTGGAAGTGAACGCCGTATCCTTCCGCCCGACCTTGAGGTGCTGCATTTTGCAGACAAACCGCAAATCGCGATTGCGCATCAGCACCCCTGGCAACAAGCCCCCTTCACAAAGAATCTGAAACCCATTGCAGATGCCGAGAACATGTCCGCCATTTGCGGCAAACGCACGAACCGCATCCATGATATTGGCTCGCGCAGCGATGGCGCCGCAGCGCAGGTAATCTCCGTAACTGAAGCCACCGGGGACGACGACGAGGTCCGTGCCGCGCGGCAGCTCGTGTTCGGCATGCCACACGATAGTGGCTACACCGCCCGGCGCTTGCCGGAGCGCCCGAGCCACATCATTTTCACGGTTGATGCCAGGGAACAGGAGTACAGCGGCTTTCATGCAGCGCTCAATCAATCTCGATGTGATAGTTTTCCAATCTCGATGCAATAGTTTTCAATGACGAGGTTGGTCAGCAATTTTTCGCAAGCCGACTTTAGGGTCGCTTCCGCGCTCTGCCGATCTTGAGCCTCCAGCTCAATGTCGAAAACTTTGCCCTGCCGGACACTGGCGATGCCGTCAACACCGAGTGACTTGAGCGCGCCTTCGATGGCTTTGCCTTGCGGATCGAGAACGCCCGACTTGAGATTGACGATAACCCGCGCTTTCATCGTAGGTCCCTGACTTGCATCCGCGATGAAATTGCGGCGGCGGCGCGTCGCCGCTACTGCACGAGTTTCGGCCCAGCGCCGAGCACCGGCTCGTTGTCATTCAGGATGCCAAGCCGTCGCGCCACTTCGGTATAGGCTTCCACCAGGCCCCCCATATCGCGCCGGAACCTGTCCTTATCGAGCTTGTCATTCGACTTGATGTCCCACAGCCGACACGAATCGGGGGAAATTTCATCGGCGACGACAATACGCATGAGGTCGCCTTCCCAAAGCCGGCCGCATTCCATCTTGAAATCAACGAGGCGGATGCCGACGCCAAGAAACAGCCCGGTGAGAAAATCATTGACGCGAATAGCCAACGCCATGATGTCGTCAATTTCCTGCGGATTAGCCCAGCCAAACGCAGTAATATGCTCTTCCGACACCATGGGATCGTTGAGCGCATCGTTCTTGTAATAAAATTCGATGATGGATCGCGGCAGTTGCGTGCCTTCCTCGATGCCAAGCCGCTGGGACAGCGAACCCGCCGCAACATTGCGCACAACCACCTCAAGCGGAACGATCTCGACTTCGCGGATCAACTGCTCGCGCATGTTGAGACGCCGTATGAAATGCGTCGGCACGCCGATTTCGTTGAGATGCTGAAAGACGAATTCGGAGATGCGGTTGTTAAGCACCCCCTTGCCGTCGATAACCTCGTGTTTTTTTGCGTTAAACGCCGTTGCATCGTCCTTGAAATGCTGGATCAGCGTACCCGGCTCTGGCCCCTCGTACAGGACCTTGGCCTTGCCTTCGTAGATGCGACGGCGGCGGTTCATGGAGGTCAACCGTTTCTTGAGAACAATCGGACGTTCAACACCGCGCGGCGGCCCAACGAAAAATCCCGGCGAGCCGTGACCCAGGCGCAACCGTCAAGCTCCTTCGAGTCGCGCCGCTCCAGCAAGTTACCCGATTGAAACTGACCGCACAATGCAGCTTACGCGCTATCCCCCGATCTCGAGCTTGTTTCAACATATCGGGCCCCACACTTGGAATGTCAGCTTTGCGCAGCTATACATGCATCCTGCGACCCGCTTCAGCTTTTGCAGGGTTCCTGGGAGACGGGCATGAGCAGCTTCGATAAGCGCGAAGAAGGTTTTGAGAAAAAGTTCGCGCTGGATGCGGAACTTTCTTTCAAGGCAACCGCACGGCGCAACAAGTTGCTGGGTCTCTGGGCGGCTGGAAAGCTTGGAAAATCCGCTACGGAAGCGGACGCTTATGCTCGCGAGGTTGTCAAGGCGGACTTCGAAGAGCCGGGCGATGAAGACGTTTTTCGCAAGGTTCGCAGAGATTTTGACGCCGCCAACGTGGTTCAGACCGACGCGCAAATCCGTCACGAGATGACGGAACTGATGGGCAAAGCCGTCGGCCAGATCAAGGCGGGCGTCTGAGCACGCTTTTTTTATGATTGCGGCGGCAAACTGGCGATATGTCGCAGGCCGCCGTAACTGGAAACAAAACCGCTGGATCGCTGGCGTTCACGTCGTTGGACGCCGGGCTGGCAACCGAAGCGGTCGCGTGGCTGCGACGACTGGCGTCCGAGCGGCGCTATTCCCGGCATACCCTGGACGCCTATGCTCGCGATCTCCGACAGTTCGCGGCATTCCTCGAAGCCAGAAACGGCGATAAAATTCGCGCTGAGAACGTCAGCGCGTTGAAGCCTGCCGACATCCGCGCTTTTATGGCGCGCCGGCGGGCCGGTGGCGCGGGCAGCCGATCGCTGGCGCGCGGCCTCGCGGGAGTGCGTTCGTTTGCGCGACATCTGGAGCGCGCCGGCTACCCGGCACTTTCTGCCCTGGCGGCCGTGCGTTCCCCCAAGCTTGGCCGCACCCTTCCCAAGCCGCTAAGCCCGAGGGCCGCATGTGAACTGGTCGGTGGCGGCGCGTCGCCGCACGGGGCGCAAACCCAGTGGGTGCTGGCGCGGGACGCCGCCGTATTCGCGCTGCTCTACGGCGCCGGCCTGCGGATATCTGAAGCGCTTTCGATTTCTCGGGAGGCCGCACCAATTGGCAATATCGACTCGGTCACGATTTCCGGCAAAGGCGGGAAGGTTCGCAGCGCGCCGATTATAGAGCCGGTTCGGCGATCCATCGAAAACTATATCAAATTGTGCCCGAAACCTTTGCCGCCCCTCGGTCCTTTATTTGTTGGCGAAAAAGGCGGTCGCTTGTCGCCGCGCATTATCCAGCTCGCCATCGAACGGCTTCGCGGCGCGCTGGGCTTGCCTGAAACTGCGACGCCGCACGCGCTACGCCACTCGTTCGCGACGCATTTGCTGGCGCGCGGCGGCGATCTGCGAAGCATTCAGGAATTATTGGGTCACGCGTCCCTGTCGACGACACAGCTCTATACCGCCGTTGACGCGACCCGCCTCATGGAAGCCTGGACGGCGGCGCATCCTCGCGCGCGGCTCAACCCGACGCGCCCCTGAACCCGCCGACGCGCGCGTGCCGCCACAACGCCCTGAGCTTGCGCAAAAACTTTCCGCGCGTGCCGAGAAGGCCGGCATCCGCTAGCGCCTGACGGATTGCGGCCTTGATAGGCGCAACCTTTTCGTTCGCCCACTCATGCGCCGCAACGAACCGCACGTAGAGCCAGTTGAACCAGCCGATGGACAGCAGTTTTTCCTTGCATGCCTCAAACAGGAAGGACACGAGCGCCAGTCGCAGCAGATCCGTGGCAACATATGTGGAGACCCCGGCCCACCACTGCTTCTTGGCCAAAAACCAAAGCGCCAAAATCTTCATCGGCTCAAGCAGAACAAGTGGCACAAGAAAAATCGCCAGCGTCGGATAAGCCGGCAGCCGCTGCACGAAGCGCGCGACGGCTTGCTTAACGCGCTCAAGCGGCAGAATCTGGACGAACCAGGCGACGATCTCGCGCAGCCCGTCCCACATCCAGCTGACGCCAAGAAAAATCAGTGCAAGCGTCACCCAAAGGTAATATCGGACGCGCTTCATGTCTGCTCTCCGGCGCAGCTGGCGGCGTCGTTCCGCGCTGGTCCCGTATGACGATCAGGCGTGGATAGCACGCTTGTCGACCGCAAGCGCGGCTTCCCGCACCGCCTCCGACAGCGTCGGATGCGCATGGCAGGTGCGAGCCATGTCTTCGGCCGATCCGCCGAACTCCATGAGAACAGCCGCCTCGGCGATCAATTCACCAGCGCCGTGCCCGAGGATGTGGACCCCCAGCACGCGATCATCAGCGGCGTCAGCAAGTATTTTCACGAACCCGTCCGTGTGCCGCATCGAACGGGCGCGTCCATTCGCGGTAAAGGGAAACTTCCCGACCTTGTAAGCGACGCCAGCGGCCGTCAATTCCTCTTCGGTTTTGCCCACGCCAGCGATTTCCGGGTTGGTGTAAACCACACCGGGAATGACGTTGTAATTCACATGACCATGCTGACCGGCCAAAATCTCGGCGACGGCGGTTCCCTCGTCCTCTGCCTTATGCGCGAGCATGACGCCGCGCACGACATCGCCAATAGCGTAGACGCCATCGACGTTCGTCTTGAAGTTATCGTCAATGACGACGCGCCCACGCTCGGTAGCAACCCCTAAGGCTTCGAGCCCGAGCCCGTCAGTGTAAGAACGGCGACCCGTTGCAACCAGAACCACATCAGCATCAAGCTTTTGCGGGTCTCCGCCGGCAACGGGCTCAAATACAACCGTGGCGCCGGATTCGTTTCTTTCGACGCGCGTAACTTTTGAAGCCAGCCTGAACTCCACGCCGGCCTTTTCTTCGATGCGTTGAAATTGTTTCGCAACTTCAGCGTCGACGCCAGGCAAGATGCGGTCGAGGTATTCGATGACAATAACCTTGGCGCCCAGGCGGCCCCACACCGAACCCAACTCGAGCCCGATGACGCCGGCGCCAATGACGATCAGTCGCGCCGGAACCTTCTCCAATGCCAGTGCGCCTGTAGATGAAACAATGGTCTTTTCGTCGAATTCCAGCTTCACGCCGGGCGGCTTCGCGACTTCGGAGCCAGTGGCGATGACAATATTTTTGCCCTCGAGCGTCGAGGTCTTGCCGGCGTCGTCGGTAACGTCGACCTTGCCGCCGCCACGCAACATCCCGGCGCCGAAAAACGCCTCGATCTTGTTCTTCTTCAACAAGAAAGCCACTCCGTTGACGTTCGCGGAAACCGTAGTGTCCTTATGTTTCATGAACGCCGCCATATCGAGCGACGGCTTGCCGACGACAACGCCAAGCGCTGGCAAATCGTGCGTCGCCGCCTCAAACATTTCCGAGGCGTACAACAGCGCTTTGGAGGGAATGCAGCCAACGTTGAGGCAGGTTCCCCCGTGCGTTGCGCGCTTCTCGACAACGGCGACCTTCATTCCAAGTTGCGCCGCCCGAATGGCGCACACGTAGCCACCCGGACCGGTGCCAATGATGATGAGATCGTAAACCATTCGTTCGGCCCTCAAAGATCGAGAACCAGACGAGCGGGATCTTCGAGCGCCTCCTTGACCCGAACGAGAAATGTCACAGCCTCCTTGCCGTCGACAACGCGGTGATCATACGACAGCGCGAGATACATCATCGGGCGCACCTCGATCTTGCCGGCGACAACGACGGGCCGCTCCTGAATTTTGTGCATTCCGAGGATGCCCGATTGCGGCGCGTTCAAAATCGGCGTCGACATCAAGGACCCGTAGATCCCACCATTGGTGATCGTGAAGGTGCCGCCCTGCATCTCCTCGATCTTGAGTTGGCCGTCGCGCGCCCGCTTGCCGAAATAGGCAATTGTCTTTTCGATCTCGGCCAATCCCATACGGTCCGCGTCGCGCACAACTGGCACTACGAGGCCCTTGTCGGTGCCGACGGCGATGCCGACGTGGTAATAATTTTTATAGACGAGATCGGCGCCATCAATTTCTGCGTTTGCAGCCGGAATTTCCTTCAGCGCCTGCGTGCAGGCCTTGACGAAGAAACTCATGAACCCGAGTTTCACGCCATGCTTCTTTTCAAACGTGTCTTTGTATTTACTACGCAGCGCCATCACTTCGGTCATGTCCACTTCGTTGAATGTGGTCAGCATGGCTGCCGTGTTTTGCGCATCCTTCAACCGGCGCGCGATGGTTTGGCGCAGCTTCGTCATGCGCACACGCTCTTCACGCGAGGCGTCGTCAGCGCTTGACGGCGCGCGCGCGACAATCGGGGCCAGCGCGGTTGGCGCCGCAACAAGCGGATTTGCGATGGCGGCAAGAACGTCGCCTTTCAACACTTGTCCGCGCTTTCCCGATCCTGCCACCGTCTCCACCCCCATACTGTTGTCAGCCGCGACTTTGGCGGCCGCGGGCGACGGCGGCATGGCCGTGGGCGTTGACGCCGCTTTGACAGGCGCCGGCGCCGCAGCAGACTTTTCGGTGGGAGCTGTGGATTTGGCGACAGGCTTTCCGCTTCCAGCGCCCTCTGAGATGTGTCCAAGCAAAGCGCCCGCAGCGACCGTGACGCCATCCTTTACCAAAACTTCGGCAAGCACCCCTGCGGTCGGCGCGTTGACTTCAAGCGTTACCTTATCGGTCTCAAGTTCGAGCAGCGGCTCATCCGCCTGCACAGCATCCCCCGGCTTCTTGAACCATTTCCCAACGGTCGCTTCGGAGACGGATTCGCCGAGCGTCGGCACCCTGATTTCAATCGCCATTTTATCACGTCCGCAGCATGCGGCCTTTTTGCTGGTGGGATTTGCGTCGCCCCCTTTTCACGGAGCGAAAGCCTGATCGAGAAAGGTTTTCAATTGCGCCAGATGTTTTGACATCAACCCGGTCGCCGTCGCGGCCGAAGCGGGTCGCCCCGCATAGGAGGCGCGCCTGGATTTGGCGTTGATCTGGGTTAGCACCCATTCGAGATACGGCTCGACGAAGCTCCATGCGCCCATGTTGCGCGGCTCTTCCTG
Organism: Hyphomicrobiales bacterium; assembly: GCA_043744855.1. GTDB lineage: Bacteria > Pseudomonadota > Alphaproteobacteria > Rhizobiales > Beijerinckiaceae > Terripilifer. The sequence continues at coordinate 29,753 of JAYTTW010000332.1, read as the reverse complement.
ACACCACACGACATCCGCATCCTTGAAGCGCGACAATTCCACCGTAAGCGCCTTCAGCGGGAACGGATATAGCTGCTCAACCCGCAACAGGTAGACGTCGTTTAACTCACGCTTTTCACGATCTTCATAAAGGTCGTAATAGACCTTGCCGGAACAAAGAACGACCCGACGAATTTTGTCGTCGCTGACCAATTGTATCTTTTCGCCCTGCAGATATTGCGCATCGTCCCAAAGCAAGCGGTGAAATGAAGTGTCAGCCGCCATTTCGTCGAGTTTCGATACGGCGCGCTTGTGACGCAGCAACGACTTCGGTGTCATCAATATAAGCGGCTTCCGAATGTCGCGTTTCAACTGCCGCCGCAGAATGTGGAAATAGTTCGCCGGCGTTGTGCAGTTGGCGACCTGCATGTTGTCTTCGGCGCACATCTGCAGAAAGCGTTCGAGACGCGCCGAGGAATGTTCCGGCCCTTGCCCTTCGTACCCATGCGGCAGCAGGCAGACGAGGCCGGACATACGCAACCATTTGCGTTCGCCCGAGGAGATGAACTGGTCGAACACAACTTGCGCGCCATTGGCGAAATCGCCGAATTGGCCTTCCCACAACGTCAGCGTGTCTGGCTCCGCCAGCGAATATCCATACTCGAAGCCTAACACGGCTTCTTCCGACAGCATCGAGTTGATAACCTCGTAACGTCCCTGTCCGTCACGGATGTTGTTGAGAGGCACATACCGTTCTTCGTTCTCCTGATCGATGAGAACCGAATGCCGTTGCGAGAAAGTGCCGCGCTCCGAGTCCTGTCCCGACAGCCGAACGCGCGTGCCGGCGTCGACCAGCGAGCCAAACGCCAACGCCTCGCCCATCGCCCAATCGATGCCGGCGCCTGATTCGATCATTTTCGCGCGGCCATCCATGAAGCGCTGGATGGTGCGGTGAACATGAAAGCTGGCTGGCGTCTGCGTGATGCTGCGGCCAATGCGTTTCAGCGCGTCCATGTCGAGGCCAGTCTTGCCTCTGCGCGGATCATCGCCGATTTCTCCAGCGGGTCGCATGCCGGCCCAGCGGCCGTCGAGCCAGTCAGCCTTATTGGGCATGTAAACTTGTCCGGCCTCGCTTTCGGCATCCAAACGCGCCCGCCAGTCAGCCTTCAACCGTTCTGTCTCCGTTGGACCGATGACACCTTCTGAGACCAGTTTCTCCGTATAAATTTCCAGCGTCGTCCGATGCGATTTGATTTTCTTGTACATCAACGGCTGGGTGAAGCCGGGTTCGTCACCCTCATTATGGCCATAACGACGATAACAGAACATGTCGATGACAACAGGCTTGTGGAACTTCTGCCGGAATTCAATAGCGATCTTGGCTGCGTAAACCACGGCTTCAGGATCGTCGCCGTTAACGTGCATGATCGGCGCCTCGATCATTTTGGCGACGTCGGATGGATACGGCGACGAGCGCGAATAGCGCGGGTATGTCGTGAAGCCGATCTGATTGTTGACGATGAAATGCAACGACCCGCCAGTTCGATGCCCCTTCAATCCGGACAAACCAAAGCACTCCGCAACGACGCCCTGTCCGGCGAATGCGGCGTCGCCGTGTATAAGCAGCGGCAACACTTTGCTTCGCTCGACGACATCGCCGAGTTGATCCTGCTTGGCGCGCACTTTACCGAGCACCACGGGGTCGGCGATTTCGAGGTGCGACGGATTTGCGGTCAGCGACAAATGCACGTTGTTGCCGTCAAACTCGCGGTCCGATGAGGCGCCAAGATGGTATTTGACGTCGCCGGAGCCTTCGACCGCGTCAGGCGCGAAAGAACCGCCCTTGAACTCATGAAAGATAGCGCGATGCGGCTTGCCCATGACGTGCGACAACACATTGAGACGACCGCGATGCGACATGCCAAGCACGATTTCTTTGACGCCGAGCGCGCCGCCACGCTTGATGATTTGTTCGAGTGCGGGAATCATTGATTCGCCGCCATCAAGGCCAAAACGTTTTGTGCCCGTAAAGCGCAGGTCGCAGAACTTCTCAAACCCCTCAGCTTCGATGAGTTTCGTGAGGATGGCGCGCTTACCTTCCTTGGTGAAGGTGATGGCTTTGTCAGGGCCTTCGATACGCTCCTGCAACCAGGCTTTTTCTTCCGGGTCCGAGATGTGCATGAACTCGAAACCAATGGTGCCGCAATAGGTGCGGCGCAGGATTTCAAGCATTTCCGGTAGCGTCGCGAAGTCGAGACCCAACACTCCATCTATGAAAATCTTGCGATTGAGGTCTGCATCGGTGAAGCCGTAATTGACGGGATCGAGCTCTTCATGATCAGAGCGCACGGCCATGCCAAGCGGATCAAGATTGGCGTGTAAATGCCCGCGCATGCGATACGCGCGGATCATCATCAAGGCGCGAACGCTGTCACGGGTTGCGCGCTGGATATCGAGCGGCGACGTCGCGGCGCCCTTCTCTTGACTTTTGGCAGCAATCTTGTCGGCTATTTGAGCGGGCTTTTCCGCCCAGTTGCCATCTAGCGCCGACACAAGCTCGCCCGACGCATGTTGCGGCCAATGCTCGCTTTGCCACGACGGTCCGCTCGCGTTGGCTTCGATCAACGCTGGGTCGTCTTTCAACGCCGCGAAAAAATCCCGCCATTGCGCATCAACGCTTTCCGGGTTTTTTTCGTAACGGGCGTACAAATCCTCAATGTAGCCAGCGTTGCCGCCGTAGAGAAACGAGGTTTGCAACAGCGATTGATTGAGTTCCTGCCGCGACATGTTTTCCTGGCCTCATTCCCTTCAGGCGCGCTCCGACATCCGCCTGATCTTCATTCATATCCGCAAGCGGGCAGTTATCCCCGCAAAAGTTCCACCAGCGTTTTTCCAAGCCGCGCCGGCGATGGCGAAACGCGGATACCCGCCTGTTCCATCGCAGCAATTTTATCTTCCGCGCCGCCTTTACCACCTGAAATGATGGCGCCAGCATGACCCATGCGCCGTCCGGGAGGCGCCGTGCGTCCCGCGATGAAGCCGACGACAGGTTTTTTCCGCCCGCGTTTCGCCTCGTCCTTCAAAAACTGCGCGGCGTCTTCTTCTGCCGAGCCGCCAATCTCGCCGATCATAACGATTGAAGTTGTGGCGGCGTCCTTTAGGAACATTTCGAGCACATCGATAAACTCGGTGCCCTTGACGGGGTCGCCGCCGATGCCCACCGCCGTGGTCTGACCAAGCCCTTCCTGCGAGGTCTGAAAAACCGCTTCGTAGGTGAGCGTGCCGGAACGCGAGACAATACCAACATTGCCGCGCTTGAATATGTTGCCCGGCATGATGCCGATCTTGCATTCGCCTGCCGTCATGACACCCGGACAATTGGGGCCAATCAGGCGCGACTTCGATCCGCTCAGGGAGCGTTTCACTTTCACCATGTCTGCGACCGGAATGCCTTCGGTGATGCAGACGATCAACGCGATCTCCGCAGCGATGGCTTCACAGATGGCGTCGGCTGCGCCCGGCGGCGGGACATAGATAACGCTCGCGTCAGCGCCGGTGCGTTGTTTGGCCTCGCCCACGGTGTCAAACACCGGCAACCCCAGGTGCGTCGAACCGCCCTTGCCTGGCGATGTGCCGCCGACCATTTTCGTTCCGTAGCCTATCGCCTGCTCGGAATGGAACGTGCCGTTTTTGCCGGTGAACCCCTGGCAGATGACTTTCGTATTCGCATCGATCAGGACGGACATTAATGGGTTCCCCGAACTGCGGTCACGATCTTTTGCGCGGCGTCGTCGAGATCATTGGCCGAAATAACGTTTAACCCGGATTCGCTGATGATTTTCTTGCCCTGTTCAACGTTGGTGCCTTCCAATCGCACAACTAACGGTACTTTCAATCCAACCTCTTTCACCGCAGCGATAACACCCTCGGCGATGATGTCGCACTTCATGATGCCGCCGAAAATATTGATGAGAATGCCCTTCACGCTGGTGTCGGCGGTGATGATCTTGAAAGCCGCCGTGACTTTTTCCTTGCTGGCGCTGCCGCCCACATCGAGAAAGTTGGCCGGCGCTTCACCATAAAGTTTGATGATGTCCATTGTCGCCATGGCAAGTCCCGCGCCGTTCACCATGCACCCGATGGTTCCATCGAGGGTGATATAGCTCAGGTCGTGCTTTGAGGCTTCGATTTCCTTGGCGTCTTCTTCAGACTCGTCGCGCAATGCCACAACGTCAGCATGACGATAAAGCGCGTTTGTATCGAACGATACTTTTGCATCAAGGCATTTGAGTTGCCCCTGCTTTGTGACAATCAGCGGATTGATTTCCAGCATTGCCATGTCCTTGGCGACGAACGCGGCATAAAGCTGGGTGATCAGTTTTTCCGCCTGCTTGGCCAGATCGCCGGTCAAACCGAGCGCTTTTGCCGCAGTGCGTCCGTGATGAGACATGACCCCGGTGACTGGGTCGACGGAAAAGGTCAAGATTTTTTCCGGCGTGTTGTGCGCCACGGACTCGATATCGACGCCGCCTTCGGTCGAAACGACGAAGGCGACCCTGGATGTCTCGCGATCCACCAGCGCGGAGAGATAAAACTCCTTTTCGATGTCGGCGCCCTCTTCAAGATAAAGGCGATTGACCTGCTTTCCCGCCGGCCCTGTCTGCACTGTCACAAGCGTTTTTCCGAGCATCTGGTTGACGTAGGTTTTGACTTCGTCAATCGATTTCGCCAGCCGCACGCCGCCTTTATCGCCGGCATCGGCCTCCTTGAATTTTCCCTTACCGCGTCCGCCCGCGTGAATTTGCGACTTCACAACCCACACCGGGCCGCCGAGCTCCCTTGCAGCCTGCTCTGCATCGCCGGCCTTGAAAATCGCCACGCCGCGAGAAACCGGCACGCCGAATTCCTTCAAAACCGCCTTGGCCTGGTATTCGTGAATGTTCATGAAAGAGCCCTTCGGCCGACGCGCGGTTTCAGATCAGGCGAAGGCCGGATTGATCGTCTTGCAAGCGTCCACCAGCGCTTTTACCGAATTGACGGACTTGGTGAACATTTCCTGTTCCGCCGAATCCAGCGTCACTTCGACGATCCTCTCAACGCCATTGGCGCCGATAATGACGGGCACCCCAACATACATGTCTTTGACGCCGTACTGACCATTGAGATACGCGGCGCAAGGCAGCACCCGGCGCTTGTCGCGCAAATACGATTCAGCCATCGCAATCGCCGAGGCCGCCGGCGCATAGAACGCTGATCCGGTCTTCAAAAGATTGACGATTTCGCCGCCGCCGCCGCGTGTGCGGGCCACCAGGGCGTCAAGTTTCGCTTGTGTCGTCCAGCCCATCTTGATGAGGTCGGGAAGCGGAATGCCGGCGACGGTCGAATATCGCACCGAAGGCACCATGTCGTCGCCATGGCCGCCCAGCACGAATGCCGTCACGTCTTCAACCGACACCTTGAATTCGTCGGCCAGAAAATACCGGAACCGCGCCGAATCAAGCACGCCGGCCATACCGACCACGCGGTTGTGCGGCAGGCCACACGCCTTCTGCAACGCCCACACCATCGCGTCCAGTGGGTTGGTGATGCAGATAACGAACGCCTTTGGGGCATGTTGCTTGATGCCGGCGCCGACCGATTCCATCACCTTCAGATTGATACCGAGCAGATCATCGCGGCTCATGCCCGGCTTGCGCGGCACGCCCGCCGTAACAATAATAACATCGGCTCCCGCGATGGATTCGTAATTGCTGGCGCCTGAGAAATGCGAGTCAAAGCCTTCGACTGGCGAGGCCTCGGCAAGGTCCAGCGCTTTGCCCTGTGGGACACCGTCGGCAATGTCGAACAAGACGATGTCGCCGAGTTCTTTGATGCCCGCCAGCAACGCTAGCGTCCCGCCGATCTGGCCGGCGCCAATCAAGGCAATTTTGTTACGCGCCATGAATTTAATCCTCTTGTGATACTGAATTCGAGAGTTGCCCGTGGCCCAAGGTGTTGCGCGTCTCTTTGACTGCTCAGCGTGAACCTTTCAAGTCGTATGGCGCCGCAACTTTAGTCAGTTTCCGCCTGTATTTAAGGAAATTTGGACGAAGCGGAAAATTTTCTTCTATATTTCAGTGGGTTAGACACGTAGCCATCGAAGCGTTCGAAATTGAACGGAAGTGATGCGCCAGACCCATACGGCTCGCTTAGGCCGGCGACGTCGCCGCCCTCTCATTTAATATGTGGGGCGAGGTGCGCGCGGCGTGCGGCAATGCCAGATACGCCTCCGAACGCATTTCGATCAAACGCGACGCCGCGCGCTCAAATTCGAAGGCTTCTCGCCCCGACTTCGATGAGTATAACTCATGGGGCTCCGCGTCAGCCGATGCGAGTAATTTCACCTGTTGTTCGTACATGGCGTCGATCAGCCAGACGAACCGTCGCGCCTCATTGCGGCGCTCAATTCCCATCACCGGAATGTTGTCGATAGCCAGCGTGTGGAAGTGAAGCGCAATCTCAAGGTAGTCCGTCGCGCCGAGCGCAACGCCGCAAATGTCATGGAAATCAAATCGCGCCACGCCCCGCGAGGCTTGCGGAATATTTACTTTCCGCCCGAGAACCTCGACATGCGTCGGCGCGCCAACATGGTTTCCTGTGAGCCGCCGGAACGCCGCATCCAGATGAGCACGTGCCGTATCATCGGCAGGTGTAAAATACACCGGGCTTGCTACAAGTTTTTCGAGGCGAAAATCCGTGCGCGATTCGAGCGGCACAATCGCCATGCGCTCCTGCAACAAATCGATGAATGGCGTGAAAAGCGTACGATTGAGCCCGCCCTCGTAAAGTCTCGCAGGCTCGATATTCGAAGTGGCGACCACGATCACGCCCTGTGCGAATAACGCGGTGAACAACCGACCCAAAATCATCGCATCAGCGATGTCGCTGACATTGAATTCGTCGAAGCACAGCAACCACGCCTCATCCGCAAGCGACGCGGCCACCGGCGTGATCGGATCGTCACCTTTCGCATCGCCGGTTTTTTCGCGCTGACGCCAGATGTGAATGCGCGCATGAACATCAGCCATGAATGAATGAAAATGGACGCGGTGCTTCCGGCGAACGGGCGAGGCTTCGTAGAACATATCCATAAGCATCGATTTGCCACGCCCAACGCCGCCCCAGATATAAACTCCACGCGGCGTTTGCGGTCTGTTGAACCCGCCGAACAACCAACCCAGCGAATTTGATTTTCGCTTCAGTCTGAATTCGGCAATTTCGTTGCAAAGCGTATCGAGCCGTCGCAAAACCGCCTTCTGCGCAGCGTCGCCTTCAAGCGCACCGTCGCGCACCAACCTCAGATAACGATCCAATACCGGCGTTTGCACTCTATGGTCCTGATTGCGCGCCCCGATCCGCAGGGATCAAGCTCGCCTCGACGGCTATACAAGATCGAGGCGTGCTTTCAAGCGTTCGATGGCGTTCATCTGCATGTCGGTGGGACTGCCCTTGATCGTCGCCACCCGCAACGCCATGTCGACGAGTTGCTGACGCTCGCGCAAATCGAGCTTTTGGTTCCACATGAGCGACAGCCGAAGCGAGATATTGTCGGGGTCAGGGGCCCGCGCCACTGCGCGCACGGCAAAATCGACGATGTCGTGCGCCTCAACCCCTGTGGTTTCGCGTATCTCTTCGCCGATGACCGTCGCCGTTGCTGCGTCGATGGGTTCGCGCACGTTGGCAATCGCGGCGATCATCACCGCCGCGCCAAGGATTGGGTTTTCGATGGAACCGAGAGAAGAGGTTTCGCTCGCCGCATCGGCGCCGTTGGCGCCACCTTTGAATCGCCATAGGAAGAAGCTGCCTGCGGCGATCAAGGCGACGATTGTCAAGATCGCATGCATTCGCCGTCCTCGCGGAGGCCCTGCCTCAAGCCTGGCGGGCGACCATCATATTTTTGATCTGTGCGATTGCCTTGGCGGGATTGAGTCCTTTCGGACATGCCTTGGCGCAATTCATGATGGTATGGCAGCGATATAGCCGGAACGGGTCTTCGAGATTATCGAGGCGCTCCCCCTTCGCCTCGTCGCGTGAATCGATCAACCAGCGATAGGCCTGCAACAGTGCAGCGGGGCCGAGATACCGGTCGCCGTTCCACCAGTAGCTTGGGCACGAGGTCGAGCAACACGCGCACAAAATGCACTCGTAAAGGCCATCAAGTTTGACACGCTCTTCAGGCGATTGCAGCCACTCGCCCTCCGGACGTGGCGTCACGGTTTTGAGCCACGGCTCGATTGACGCGTGCTGCGAATAGAAGTGTGTAAGGTCCGGCACGAGGTCTTTCACGACTGACAGGTGCGGAAGCGGGTAAAGTCTTACGGCGCCATGGATCGTTTGCAAATCCTTGGTGCAGGCGAGGGTATTTGTGCCGTCAATATTCATTGCGCACGAGCCGCAGATCCCCTCGCGGCACGAACGGCGGAACGTCAAAGTCGAATCTATATTGGTTTTTATATAGATCAGCGCATCCAGCACCATTGGCCCGCAATCATCCATATCGACGTAATAGGCGTCGATGCGCGGGTTGGCGTCATCGTCCGGATTCCACCGATAAACACGAAATTCACGCACGTTTTTCGCTGCTGCCGGACGCGGCCACGACTTGCCGACGGTAGGGCGAGAGTTTTTGGGCAGGGTGATTTCGACCATTTCAATTTCCAGTGCGAAGCGAAAGTCTCAGAACAAAACCCGGTTCAATACACCCGCGCCTTCGGCTCTATGTAACTCACGTCGTTGGTCATTGTGTAGGTGTGCACCGGACGAAAATCGATGCTCACCTTCTGCGTGTCTGGATCAACCCACGCGAGCGTGTGCTTCATCCAGTTCTTGTCGTCGCGGTTGGGGAAATCCTCTCGCGCGTGCGCGCCGCGGCTCTCCTTGCGCTCAACAGCTGAATCCATCGTCGCCACCGCCTGAATGATGAGATTGTCGAATTCCAGCGTCTCGATCAGATCGGAATTCCACACCATGGAACGATCGGAGATGGAGATATCGGGAACGCCCGACCAGGCCTCGTGGATCAGCTTCGAGCCTTCCTCCAGAATTTCCCCGGTCCGGAATACGGCGCAGTTATTCTGCATCGTCATCTGCATCTTGTGACGTAATTGCGCGGTCGGCGTACCGCCTTTCGCCCAGCGGAATTTGTCGAGCCGTGTCAACGAAAGGTCAGCGCTATCACCAGGCAGATCGGCTTGCTTCTCACCGGGGGTCACGAGTTCGCGCGCACGCAGGCCGGCGGCGCGGCCGAACACAACCAGATCGATCAGCGAGTTCGAGCCTAGCCGGTTGGCGCCGTGAATAGACACGCAGGCTGCTTCGCCCAAGGCCATCAGACCGGGCACGATCGTGTCGGGATTGCCGTCTTTCAACGTAACGACTTCGCCGTGGTAATTCGTCTGGATTCCTCCCATGTTGTAATGCACCGTCGGCAATACGGGGATCGGCTCTTTCGTCAGGTCGACACCAGCAAAGATGCGCGCACTTTCGGAAATACCCGGCAAGCGTTCATGCAAAACTTTTGGATCGAGATGATCGAGATGCAGATAGAGATGATCCTTTTTCTTGCCGACACCCCGCCCTTCGCGAATTTCGATGGTCATGGCGCGCGAGACGACATCCCGCGAAGCAAGATCCTTGGCGGATGGCGCATAGCGCTCCATGAAGCGCTCACCATTTGAATTAGTCAGATAGCCGCCCTCACCGCGCGCGCCTTCCGTGATCAGGCAACCCGAACCATAGATTCCAGTCGGGTGAAACTGCACGAATTCCATGTCTTGCAATGGCAGGCCGGCGCGCAGAACCATGGCATTGCCATCGCCCGTGCAGGTATGCGCTGACGTGGCGGAAAAATAGGCGCGCCCGTAACCGCCGGTCGCCAGGATGGTCAGCGCCGCGCGGAAGCGGTGGATGGTGCCGTCATCCATCTTGATACACACGACGCCGCGACAGCGGCCCGACGCATCCATGATAAGGTCGATGGCGAAATACTCGATGTAGAATTGCGTATGGTTGCGCAGCGCCTCGCCGTAGAGCGTGTGGAGAATGGCGTGACCCGTGCGATCCGCCGCGGCGCAAGTTCGCTGGGCTTGCGACTTTCCGTATTCGGTGGTCATTCCGCCGAACGGGCGCTGATAAATCTTTCCTTCTTCCGTCCGCGAGAACGGCACGCCCCAATGCTCCAGTTCGTAAACAGCTTCGGGCGCGTTGCGGCACAGATATTCGATAGAGTCCTGGTCTCCCAACCAGTCCGAGCCCTTGACAGTGTCGTACATGTGCCAACGCCAGTCATCCGGCCCCATGTTGCCCAACGCCGCCGAGATGCCCCCCTGTGCCGCCACCGTGTGCGAACGTGTCGGGAAAACCTTGGAAATGCATGCGGTACGCAAACCCGCCTGCGAGCAGCCAACCGTGGCGCGCAAACCGGCCCCGCCCGCGCCAACGACAACCACATCGAAAGTGTGCTCGGTAATCGCATAGGCTCTGCCTCCAATGCCGGGGGCTGCGGATTTGTCGCTGGAAGCGGCCATGAACCTGCCTTTCAAAATCACAAGTCGGCGTCAGACAAAACTGATGCGCAGCACGGCGTAAATGCAGGCGAGCCCGACTGCATAGCTGAAGAATGAATTCGCCAGCAACGACCACATTTTTGCGTGCTCGCCATGCACGTAGTCTTCTACAATCGTCTGCATGCCGACCTTCATGTGATATATGCCGGTCAGCACAAACAGCAGCATCAAAATCGACGGCAACGGCTGACCGAGCTCCGCGCGGACGCTATTGTAGTCCTTGCCAACGAGCGAGATCACCAGCCAGACGAAGCCGATGGTCAGCGGCACGAGCGCAATCGACGTGGAACGCATGGCCCACGTGGCGCCGGTCCCCGTGTGGGCGGAGCCAAGATGGCGCACCTTCGCCATCGGCGTGCGCATGGAGTTGAGATCATCATTCATTTGGGGAGGTCCCGTAAATGTCAGCGCAAGGCGAGGGCGAAAATCCAAACCAGCACCGCCAGCACAATGCCCCCGGCCAGGGTGCCTTGCGCTAGATATTCGCGTTCGGGATGCTCCATGCCGCGCCCCGTATCCCAGATGAAATGGCGTAACCCGCCCAAGAGGTGATGGAATAACGCCCAGGTGAAGCCGAACAGGACCAAAAGCCCCGGAATTGAGCCCAAGACCGCGTTCGCCGTGGCGAATGCGGCAGCGGTTGTCGAGGCTGCAATCAGCCACCACGCCAGCAAAAGAGTGCCAAAATAAAGACCAATGCCTGTGATGCGGTGGGCGATCGACATCATCATGGTCAGCGTGGGTCGATAAATCTGCAAGTGCGGCGACAATGGACGCCGCGTTTGCGGGTTGACGCGCGGGGCGGTTCCCTCAGCCATTCAGTGGAGCCTCTCAAACGATTACGACTCCCTAATCGAAGATAGAGGGATGCGCAACGCTACAAAGGATCGCAGGTGCCTACACCCTTTTCGCGGCCTCGATGAGGCGAAGCGCCTCGTCGGACGACCAATCAGCGGGACCGGCCATCTGCGCCACTTCGCAGCCGTGCGGGTCGATCAAAAGGGTCGTGGGCAGCCCCACAACCTTGCCGTTTTTTTTGAGGACCTGAAAAACCTCGGCAGTCGGATCTGCATAGAATTGCAGGGATTGGACGCCAGCTTCCGACAAAAACGCTTTGCGCTTGTCCAATCGCGCGGTGTCGATGCTGATGGCGACCACCTCAAAGGACGCGTCGCCCAGTCGCGCTTGCAGCCGGTCAAGCGCTGGCATTTCCTCACGGCAGGGGATGCACCAGGTCGCCCACAAATTGAGTAAAATCGTTTTGCCCCGGAGTTCGCTCAAGGTATGCTTTTCGCCGTCCGCGCCCTCGAAAGCGAGTTCGACGAGGGGTCGCGGCGTCTTCGCCACAGTCAGCGCAGCAATGGTTCCGTTGGCTAATGGCGCAATTCGCTCCGCCACAGTTTTCGCAGCGGCGCATTCCCCTGGCGCGGTTTCCTTGCGGTGTTGGCCCATCATCCCGTATATGAACCAGCCTCCCAAGATAGCGATGGCAAGCGCTGCGGCCTTCGTAATCGGCGAACGGTGTGAAGCAACCTGCGCGGGAATTTCCGGTTCGACGTCGGTCATTCGGTTGTCTACTTTCCAGAGGCGAACATGAGCAACAAAATGTGGGGCGGACGCTTCGCGGCAGCGCCAGACGCAATCATGGAAGAGATAAATGCTTCCATTGGCTTCGACTACCGTTTCGCGTCGCAGGATATTCGCGGTTCGCGCGCCCACGTCGCCATGCTTCGCGACACCGGCATCGTTAGCCATGAAAACGCCGCCGCCATTCTCGTGGGTCTAGATCAGATTGCGGGCGAAATCGAGAGCGGAGCCTTCACGTTTTCGCGCGCGCTGGAAGACATTCATATGAACATCGAGTCGCGCCTCGGCGAAATCGTCGGAGCGGATGCGGGCCGCCTGCACACCGCGCGGTCCCGCAATGATCAGGTGGCGCTCGATTTTCGAATGTGGGTACGCGACACCATAGATAACCTCGATAGCCAACTGCAGGCGTTGCAACATGCGTTGGCGGAACAGGCATCAGCCTGCGCCGGGTTGATCATGCCCGGCTTCACGCATTTGCAACCCGCGCAACCTGTCACTTTAGGCCATCACCTGTTGGCCTATGTCGAGATGCTCAGTCGGGACAGGGGTCGGTTCGCCGACGCGAGACGGCGTTTGAACGAATGCCCGCTCGGCGCCGCCGCGCTAGCCGGAACGTCGTTTCCCATTGATCGCGAGGCGACGGCCCGCGCGCTGAACTTCGACCGCCCTACCAGAAATTCACTAGACAGTGTTTCGGACCGGGATTTCGTCATCGAGACCTTGTCCGCCGCCGCTATCACTTCCATCCATCTTTCGCGCTTCGCTGAGGAGATAATTCTCTGGATGACCCCGCAGTTCGGCTTCATCGAGTTGTCCGACAAATTCACCACCGGCTCGTCCATCATGCCGCAAAAACGCAATCCGGACGCAGCCGAGCTGGTGCGTGGCAAATCTGGCCGCATCGTTGGCGCCCTTATGGGGATTTTGATGGTCATGAAGGGCTTGCCGATGACCTATTCGAAGGACATGCAGGAGGATAAGGAAGGCGCCTTCGACGCGTTGCATACCCTTTCGCTTTGCCTGGCCGCGATGGTTGGCATGGTGCGCGACATGAGCCCGAACGAAAAACGCATGAAAGCAGCCGCTGCCGCCGGCTATTCCACGGCGACCGACCTTGCGGATTGGCTGGTCCGCACGCTGGGAATGCCCTTTCGCCGGGCTCATCACGTCACCGGGTCGTTGGTCAAGATCGCCGCATCCCGCCGCCTTGGCCTCGAAAAACTGTCGCTCGCGGACATGCAGGCCGTGGAGCCCGCTATCACGGCCGACATTTTCACCGTCCTGAGCGTCGACAAGTCGGTCCGCAGCCGCACCAGTTTTGGCGGCACAGCACCGCAAAACGTACGCATCCAGGCCAAAAAATGGCTCGCGCGACTTGACAAGGAGGGCGCTGCGGCAAAATGACGCATGCACCCATAACAGGGCTTTCATTGCCGGTGCGACTGCGGTCGCGTTGCAGGGGGGTAACAGGTATACTTCTGTTTGGTTGGGGCTGGGCCCATCGAATTGGTTGGCAAAGCCAGGACGTCCAATGAAGTCATCAATTCGGATTTCCGCGCGGTCCCGGACTGTTCTGGTTACGCTGTTCGTATCCTTGGCGCTGGGTGGATGCGGACGGCGCGGCAATCTGGAACCACCGCCAGACGCGCGCGTCGGACAATCTCCATCCCCCGGCTTACTGCGCAATCAGACAGAAGCGTTGGAAGGTGATCGTATGGTGCGAGATATCACGCCCCCAAAGGACCCCTTCATCCTCGATCCCTTGCTCTGAAACCTCCGGAACATGCACCATTTTCAATACATAGGCGGCGTCATGTGCGCCGAGGATGTCGCCGTCCCGCAAATTGCCGAAGCGGTTGGCACGCCGTTTTATTGCTACTCGCTGGCCACAATCTCGCGTCATTATCAGGTCTTCGCGGACGCATTCGCCGGGCTGCCGACAATGATTTGTTACGCCATGAAGGCGAACTCCAATCAGGCCGTTTTGCAAGCGCTGGTCAATCTCGGCGCAGGCATGGATGTGGTTTCCGAAGGCGAATTGCGCCGAGCGCGCGCCGCAGGCTGCCCGCCCTCCCGGATAACCTTTTCCGGCGTTGGCAAGGTCGATTGCGAAATCGCCTTGGCTCTCGACGAGGATATTTTTTGCTTCAACGTCGAATCTCTGCCCGAGCTGGCGGCGATTGATCGCATTGCGCGCTCGAAGGGTCGACGGGCTCGATGCTCAGTTCGCGTCAATCCGGATATCGACGCGAAAACCCATCACAAGATCGCCACCGGCAAGTCCGAGAACAAGTTCGGCATCCCGATGTCGCAAGCGCGCGAAGTATACAGGGTCGCTGCCACGATGGATGGCATAGACGTTGTTGGCGTCGATATGCACATCGGTTCACAAATTACCGATCTGGAACCCTTTGACGCAGCGTTCGCGCTGCTAGCCGGGTTCGTGGGCGAACTACGCGACGACGGTCACAACATATCGCATGTTGATCTTGGCGGCGGGCTCGGCATCCCCTATCGAATCGGTGAGAATCCAGCTTCGTATCACCCGGAAAAATACGCCACGATCGTGCGCAAATACGCCAACGCTCTCGGCTGCAAGCTTGTCTTCGAGCCAGGGCGCCTGATCGTTGGAAATGCCGGAATTCTCGTCACCCGGGTCATTTACGTAAAAAGCAGCGAAGCCAAACATTTCATAATTGTCGACGCTGCCATGAACGATCTCATACGACCGACGCTCTACGAAGCGCATCACGAAATATGCCCGGTTAGCGATCCATCGCCTGCCGCCAAAAAGATCACGGCAGACATTGTGGGTCCGGTTTGCGAAACTGGCGACTACCTAGCCCACGCCCGAACCCTCGCCGAGCCACAGTCTGGCGACTTGCTCGCCGTGATGAGCGCAGGCGCGTATGGCGCTGTGCAGGCGGGAACCTATAATTCGCGGTTGCTGATTCCAGAAGTGCTGGTTGATGGATCTCGGTGGGCCGTAATCCGCGCCCGTCGCAGCTTCGCCGAAATGATTTCTGCGGACAGCGTTCCCGCTTGGGTCTCGCATCGAGTGGTGTGATCGGTCGTGCATGGATTTTTGCGTTTGCGGACATTTCCGTGGTTCCGACGACTTGAAGCCCCAATCTCGCGGCTTCATCACATTTTCCTGAGTGTACGCGACTCGGTCGCGTGATAGGCTGCGTATCGCGTTGGAGAAGTATGTGAGACAGACCCGCATGCCGGACGGTCCATTCAAGCGTGAACGCCTCGACTATTTGAAGCGCCACGCCGCCTTGGCTATCGGCTGGGAGCGTTTATGGCCCGGCCTGACCGCAGCGCTCACGCTTGCCGGATTGTTTTTGGCGCTCTCCTTCCTCGGTTTGTGGCTTGAGGCGCCCCGCTGGATCCGGATCGCCGGCGTCTCGACCTTTGCAATTGCAATTCTGACTGCAATAGGTCGGAGCGTCCGCGACGGACTGGCGACGTCAGCTGAAAGGCTGACGCGAATTGACCAGGATTCCGGTCTGCCACATCGCCCGGCGGCAACCCTGGATGATCAACTCGCCAACCCCTCGGCGGACAAAAGCACCTTGGCGCTTTGGCAACTGCATCAGAAGCGGGCTGCCGAGACAATGGATCGACTGCGCGTCGCCCCGCCCTCGCCACGAAACGTCGACCGGGATCGTTTCGCATTGCGGGGATTGGCGCTCGTAGGCGTGGCAGCGGCCGCGTTTGTTGCCGGACCGGAGAAATACTCGCGCGTCTTCGCCGCCTTCGATTGGCGCACACCTGGCGTTCTCTCACAGGGTTTTCGAGTGGACGCCTGGATCGACCCTCCTGCCTACACGCGCAGACCTCCCATTGTCCTGAAGTTGAAAGAGGACGGGACGGCGCAGAAGGATGTCGCCTCGGGCGGTCCGCTTCGGGCTCCATCGGGGTCGATCATCATTGTTCGCGCCTCCTCGATGGCGAGCCTGACGGTTGAGCACGACACCGGCATCGAAGCGACCGAAAGCGAGGTTGCCGCGAAGACAGCCGCCGGCGAAAAACCTCTCGGTGCGGAGGGCGAGTTGCGTTTTGTCCTCCGTCGGGACGCCCACCTCGATATCCAGCGCTACGGATCGACGATCGCCCGCTTTGACATCGTTTCGATACCCGATCACGCACCTACGATTGCGCTGAAGGACGAACCCAAAAACAATGCACGAGGGTCTTTGACCCTCTCCTACAAGATAGACGACGACTACGGTGTCGTTTCCGCCGAGGCGCGGTTCGCCAATCCCATCATAAACGCGAAGCCTGTTGTCGGGCGATCCCTTGTTGATCCGCCGCGTATGCAACTTGGGCTTCCAAGCGGAACCGGCGGTCTTGGCGATGCGGAAACAACCGCCGACCTTTCCGAGCACCCGTGGGCAGGCGCGCGCGTCACGATGACGCTGCACGCACGCGACGAAGGCGACAATGAGGGCGCCAGCGTGCCCGTCGAGATGATTCTGCCCCAGCGACCGTTTGTAAATCCACTGGCGAAGGCGTTGGTCGAGCAGCGGCGCAATCTCGTTCTTGCGCCGGACGCCAAAAACCGCGTGCAGTCTTCAATGGACGCCTTGCTCCTTGCGCCGGATCAATTTGGCGTGACCCCCGGCATTTTTCTCGGGTTGACGACCATCGCTCGCCGCCTCTCACAGTCGCGCACCGACGTTGAACTCGTCGAAGTTGCGGATCTTTTCTGGGAAATGGCTCTGCGCCTCGAAGGCGGGGATTTGTCCGAAGCCGAGCGCGATCTTCGCGCCGCGCAACAACAACTGCGCGACGCCATGCAGCGCGGCGCATCAGACGAAGAAATTCGCAAGCTGATGGAGCAACTTCGCGCCGCAATGGACAAGTTTCTCAACGAACTCGCCCAGCAGGCGCCGCGCGACAATGAGCAAACAAGTCGCAACGACAACTCACGCAACATCACGCCTCAAGATCTCAAATCCCTGCTCGACCGGATGGCGGAGATGATGAAAAACGGTTCTATGGCGGAAGCCCAACAGATGCTGGATCAACTCCAACGCATGCTAGAGAACCTGCAAACCGCTCGTCGCCCCAACAATGGTGGTGACCGCAAGTCGCGCGAGATGAACCGCGCTCTCGACGAACTCGATCAAATGACGCGTGACGAGCAACAACTGCGCGACGAGACCTATCAACAGGGGCAGTCGCCAAAGGGCCGACAAAACAATCGTGATCGTCAGCAGCAATCGCAACGGCAGCGTGGACAAAACCAGCAACGCGGTGAGAACCAGCAACGCGATCCTCAATCGGGCGAGGAAAGCGACGATGAGGAGTCCGGCGACACCGCCCAGAAGGGCGAGGAAAATCGTGACGGACAACAGGGGCAGGAGGCGATGCGGCAACGACAGCAAGCGTTGCGGCAGCGCCTCGAAGTTCTCAAAAACCGGATGAAGCAGAATGGCATGAAAGGTGAGCAGGGCCTCGAAGACGCCGAAGACGCAATGAAGGAAGCCGAAGGAGAGCTCGGCAAAGGCGAAAACGGACGCGGCAAAGCCGTCGACGCAGAAGGCCGCGCGGTTGAAGGTTTGCGTAAAGGCGCCCAATCCCTCGCCCAGCAAATGCAGCAAGGGGATCAACCCGGCGAAGGCGGACAAGCGGGACCGGGCAATCCGCCAGGCGGCCAGCCGCGTGACGGCAGACCCAGTGCAAATCCTGATCCATTGGGTCGGGAAGCCCATGACCGCCGGGACAACAATCAACAGGTCTACGATCCTCTCGGCGTGCCCGCCGCACAGCGCGCACAAAGAGTTCTCGAAGAGTTGCGCAAGCGCCTTGGCGAGACGTTTCGCCCCCGCGACGAGCTTGACTACCTGGAAAGACTGCTGCGCCGGTACTGAGGTTCCGGCGTCGATATTTTCTCTGTGTGTGCGATCGGGACGACCCTGTTTCTCTACTCCATCTGCAAAGTGGTTCCCTTGGGTTTCAATGCCAGTACAGCGATCGGATTTGCCGTCGCCGCAGTCTTCCTCGTTTTGATTCTGGGTTTGGGAAACATGGCGCGTGGCGGCAGTCCGAACCTTTCGCAGACGCTTATGCGCTGGCGTGTCGGTCTGCAGTTTGCCGCCGTCCTGCTGATCATCGCCGTGCTGTGGTTGCACGCATCGCCTTGAGGAAGTTAAATTGGTGACCTTGAACAAAATTTACACGAGGACCGGTGACGGCGGCGAAACCTCTCTCGGCAATGGCGACAGGCGGCCAAAATTTGATTTGCGAATTGACGCCATCGGCGCGGTCGACGAAGCCAATTCAGCGATTGGTCTCGCCAGGGTGTCGACGCGCACGCAGGACGTCGTTCTCGATGCCATGCTCGCTCGTATTCAGAATGACCTGTTTGATCTCGGCGCGGATCTGTGCGCCCCACAAAAACTCGGAGCGCCTGATGTGAAGGCATTGCGCATTCATCCCGCGCAAGTTGAGCGTCTCGAGCGCGAAATCGACAATCTCAATTCGAACTTGACCTCTTTGCGGTCGTTCGTTCTTCCTGGCGGGTCAGCTGCAGCCGCCGCCCTACATGTCGCCCGTGCGACGGTAAGACGAGCCGAACGGATTATGACAGCCCTTGAACATCAACCCGATGAAATCGTCGACGCACCGGCCATGCATTTCATCAACCGGCTGTCAGATTTCCTGTTCGTAGCAGCGCGACACGCAAACGGCATGGGGAACGACGACGTTCTTTGGTCGCCGGGCGAAAACCGTTGATGACGCGAGCCGACGGCGCGCAGCTGCGTTTGCGCGCAGGGAAATTCCCGGGTTGGCGTGCCTGGGGCACGAGCGTCCTCCTCGATTGACGGGGCTATTTCGCGCGACTACCTAAATGTTGGCGTGGGACGAATTGCCGGAAGGAAATGCTGGAATGAAAATCCTGGTGCCCGTCAAACGAGTGGTCGACTATAACGTCAAGGTTCGCGTCAAATCGGATGGCTCTGGCGTTGAACTTGCCAATGTCAAAATGTCGATGAACCCGTTTGACGAGATAGCCGTCGAGGAAGCGATCCGGCTGAAGGAAGCGGGCAAGGCAACGGAAATCATCGCTATTTCCATTGGACCCACGCAGGCTTCCGAAACGTTGCGCACGGCGCTTGCGATGGGCATGGATCGCGGCATTCTCGTCAAAGCTGACACACCCGTCGAGCCACTCGCCGTCGCTAAAATCATTCAGAAGATCGTCGAGAGTGAGCAGCCGGATCTAGTTATCCTCGGCAAGCAGTCCATCGACGACGACTGTAATCAAACTGGCCAGATGCTCGCGGCATTGCTCGGTTGGGCGCAGGGCACTTTCGCATCGAAAGTATCTGTCGCCGATGGTTCAATCGAGGTAACGCGGGAAGTCGATGGTGGCTTGCAAACCCTGACCCTCAAGCTCCCCGCAATTGTAACAACTGACTTACGATTGAACGAGCCGCGTTACGCCTCCCTGCCTAACATTATGAAAGCCAAGAAAAAGCTGATCGATGAGAAACAGGCGACGGATTTGGGCGTCGACATTGCACCGCGTTTGAAGGTTTTGAAAACCAGCGCCCCCCCCGGACGAAAGGGCGGCGTAAAGGTTGCTTCCGTCGAGGAGCTTGTGGCCAAACTAAAGAACGAGGCGGGAGTTTTGGGATGACGACGTTAGTTTACGCCGATGTCGCCAACCAGGCGCTGGGTGATGCATTTCCCAAGGTTCTTTCGGCTGCACTCCAGTTGAATGAACCGGTCCATGTGCTGATTGCCGGCAAGGATTGCCGCGCTGTGGCGGATGCTGCTGCAAAGTTCGTTGGAGTTGAGAAGATCTTGCTGGCGGACGCCGACGTCTATGCTCATCAGCTTGCTGAACCTGCCGCTGCCCTCATTGTGTCTTTGGCCCCGGGCTATAACGCCATCGTGTCGAGCGCCACCGCCGCCGCTAAAAACATCATGCCGCGCGTCGCCGCTCTACTCGACGTTATGCAGGTCTCGGAGGTCATCCGGATCGTCGCAAACGATACTTTCGAACGCCCGATTTATGCCGGAAACGCCATCCAGACTGTGCAGTCCATCGACGCGACGAAGGTGCTCACGATTCGTACAACGGCCTTCCAGCCCGCAGCAGGGGGCGGTTCGGCGATCATCGAAAAGGTGGAGGCAGCCGCCAATCCCGGCGTCTCATCCTTCAAAAGCGAAGCGATCGCGAAAAATGATCGTCCAGAACTCACTGCGGCCCGCATCATCATTTCCGGCGGGCGCGCCATGCAAAACTCGGAAAACTTCAAGACGTACATCGAACCAGTCGCCAATAAACTTGGCGCGGCGGTGGGGGCCTCGCGTGCTGCGGTCGACGCCGGTTATGCGCCGAACGACTGGCAGGTTGGACAGACCGGCAAGATTGTGGCGCCTGACCTTTACATAGCTGTAGGCATATCCGGGGCCATTCAACATTTGGCGGGTATGAAAGACTCAAAGGTTATTGTCGCCATCAACAAGGACGAGGAGGCGCCGATTTTCCAGGTTGCCGATTACGGTTTGGTCGCCGACCTATTCAAGGTGTTGCCCGAGCTCGACGCAGAACTGGCGAAACTCAAGCGCTGAACCGAAGACAGTTGGTCGACGACGAATTCTAGCCTATGATCACTGCAGTCAACCTTGGAAATCGAATGACGGTCAGCATCCAAAAAATCGGCATTGTTGGCGCGGGGCAAATGGGCAACGGCATCGCCCAGGTTTGCGCGCTCGCCGGGATGGACGTTTTTCTGAACGACATCTCCGAAGAGCGTATCATCGCCGGACTTGCCACAGTCGACGGCAGCATGGCCCGGGAAATAACCCGTGGTCTGATCGGCGACGCGGAACGTAAGGCGGCCCTGTCGCGAATCATGCCAGCCCCGCACTTCGAAGATCTCGGTGATTGTGATCTTGTCATCGAAGCCGCCACCGAAAACGAGGAAGTCAAACGCGGCATATTGTCCAAGCTATGCGCTTCATTAAAACCGGAAGCGCTTATGGGGACCAATACTTCCTCTATCTCGATAACGCGACTGGCCTCAATCACCGACCGTCCCGAAAAATTCATTGGCATTCATTTCATGAACCCGGTGCCACGAATGCAGTTGGTCGAACTTATCCGGGGTATCGCGACCGACGACGCGACTTTTCAGGCCGCGAAGGCGACGATTTCGAGACTTGGCAAAACGTCTACCGTTTCAGAAGATTTTCCGGCCTTTATTGTCAATCGCATCCTTCTGCCGATGATCAATGAAGCCATCTACACCTTGTATGAGGGGGTCGGCTCGGTTGAGGCTATCGACACGGCAATGAAGCTAGGCGCCAATCATCCAATGGGTCCTCTGCAACTTGCAGATTTTATCGGCCTCGATACATGCCTGTCGGTGATGCAGGTGCTGCACGAGGGCCTCGCTGACTCTAAATATCGTCCGTGTCCGCTGTTGGTGAAATACGTCGAGGCTGGTTGGCTTGGCCGGAAAACGCGCCGCGGATTCTACGATTACCGGACCGGCACTCCCGTCCCGACGCGTTAGCGGCGGCCTTTCGGGCTACCCCCTTCACAAGCATGTCATTCCGCGCTTACATTAAAGGAGGAGACGTATCAGCTTTCGGAGTCTCCGCTGGATGAACCGAGGTGCCTAGGCGTGAATGCGCACTTTCAACCCGCCATTTCGCCAGAGGCGTGCCCGGCGCTTGTGCTCAATGCTGATTTCCGCCCGTTAAGTTATTACCCGCTCTCGCTGTGGTCATGGCAGGATTCGATCAAGGCCGTATTTCTCGACCGGGTGAATATCGTGTCCCACTACGAGCGGTCGGTTCGAAGCCCGTCATTCGAAATGCGGTTGCCGTCTGTCGTTTCCTTGAAAAGTTACATCAAGCCATCGAGGCATCCGGCGTTTACACGTTTCAACGTATTTTTACGCGACCGTTTCGCCTGCCAATATTGCGGCTCGCGCGACGAACTTACTTTCGATCATGTCGTGCCTCGCTCGAAAGGCGGCGTAACCGTTTGGAGCAACGTCGTTGCGGCATGTTCGCCATGCAATCTCAAAAAGGGTGATCGGTTGCCTTCTGCTGCGAAAATGTTTCCTCGGCACGCCCCGTTTCAGCCAACCGTAAGCGACCTGCATCACAACGGCAGGCTCTTTCCACCGAATTATCTGCATGAAATCTGGATGGATTATCTCTATTGGGATTCGCCACTCGATCCCTAGGGATCAGGCTTTGCAGCGGTTCGATTCATGCCCGTCATAGATGAAACCAAAGCTTCAATTGCGTGGTTTCACGGTTGCTATAACCTTCTCCACCATCGGAAGAATTCCTTTAACGATGATTTCAACTCCCGCCGCGTTGGGATGCATGCCGTCCGGAAGGATCAGCCTCGCGTCCCCCGCGACGCCGGCAAGGAAAAAGGGATAAAGGGGTAACCCGGCGCCCTCCGCAATCCGCGGGAAAATGCCGTTGAACTTTGTCTCGAAATCCCGTCCGACTCCCGGAGCGGCAAGCATGCCTGCCAGCAGCACCGTCACACCTTTGGCTTGCAGGCGATTTACGATTTCTTTCAGCGCTCCATAGGTGATATCCGGATCCAGTCCGCGAAGCATATCGTTTGCGCCAAGCTCGACAATGGCGATATCTGTATTTGTATCTTCGCCCACAGCCCACTCGAGCCGATCCAGGGCATCCGACGCTGTATCCCCGGAAACACCAGCATTGACGACTTCCACATCATGTCCGCTACGGCGCAGGTAAGTTTCCAGCACACTGGGGAACGCGGCTCGCTCCGGAAGCATATATCCGGCCGTCAAACTGTCGCCGAGGGCAACGATTTTAAGGGATTTTGCCATCGCCAAAGAAATCCCGGTTCCCGCCAAAAGCAAGAGCGACAAAGTCACCACGCCGCACAATTGGACGAATCGGCTTGCATACCCATATTGCGAACAAAGATGGAATTGGCTGAACATCGATTTCAGGCCGGAATGGAACGACATGTCAGATATTCACTTTCCCGAAACAGCCGTCGAACTGGCCAATGTTCATTTAAGCCTCGGACGGGCCGCCGCCAGAGTCCATATCCTCAAGGGCATAAGTCTGAAAATTGGCGCTGGTGAGGCTGTCGGACTTGTCGGACCTTCGGGATCCGGAAAATCGACATTGCTTATGACCATCGCCGGCCTTGAACGCCCCGACAGCGGAACAGTCCATGTCAATGACGTTCGGATTGATCAACTCGATGAAGATGCGCTGGCGCGTTTTCGCGGTCGGACAATCGGCATCGTCTTCCAGTCATTTCATCTGCTGCAGACGATGACTGCGCTGGAAAACGTCGCCATTCCCCTGGAGCTTGCCAATCGACCCGACGCCTTCAGCCTTGCCCGGCGCGAACTGCAGTCCGTCGGCTTGCAGGATCGCCTGTCGCATTACCCCTCGCAACTCTCCGGTGGCGAACAGCAACGCGTCGCGCTGGCGCGGGCGCTGGCGACCAGCCCGCAGATTCTCGTCGCTGACGAACCAACGGGAAATCTCGACGAAGCCTCGGGAACGGCGATCATCGATCTTCTTTTCTCCCTGAAACGCGAACGCGGATCGACCCTCGTGCTCGTTACTCATGACAATTCGCTGGCAGCCCGTTGTGATCGCACCATACGGCTACGCTCGGGCGTGATCGACGAGGATACCGCAGTTGCCGTTCAGCCGCGGGTTGCTGTCGCATGATGAAGCATGCGCCGCCCGCCACGTCGTCAAGTCGCGCCTCGCTGGCGACGCGAATCGCCATGCGCGACTTTCGCGGCGGCCTGTCCGACTTTGGAATTTTCCTTGCCTGCATTGCGTTGGGTGTCGCCGCCATCGTCGGCGTCGGTTCCGTGTCGCGCTCGCTGTCGGACGGTTTGTCCCGCGAGGGTCGTCGTGTGTTGGGCGGCGACGCCTCTTTTATTTTGATGCACCGGGAGCTCGCGCCCCCGGAACGAAGTTTTCTGGAAGGCGCCGGACGCATTTCTTCAATTGCGAGCATGCGCGCAATGGCGCAGCGCTCGTCGGGCGTAACGGCGCTCGTCGAAATCAAGGCTGTGCCTGAAAACTACCCCTCGCTCGGCACGGTCGTTATCGATCCCGTACAGTCTGTTCAGACCGCTGTTGCGCAGCGCGATGGCATTGACGGCTTCGTTGCCGAGGCAACCCTGTCAGCGCGCCTCGATTTGAAAATTGGCGACAGAATCCGGATTGGTGATGGACAGTTCGAATATCGCGGCGAACTCATATCGGAGCCGGACAAGCTTTCCGGCGGTATCGGATTCGGACCCCGCGTAATCCTCTCATTGGACGCTTTCCGTCGCACGGGATTGCTGCAACCAGGTTCGCTGGTTCGCTGGCTCAACAGAGTGACGTTGACCGCAAGTTCATCGGGCCTCCCCGCCTCTGCGACGGACCTGACGCGTGTGCTAAACGAGGCGAAGCAAAATTTTCCTGAGGCCGGGTGGGAAGTCCGAACTCGCGATAATATTTCCCCGCAATTTGAGAAGAACCTCGAAAAGCTGACACTATTTTTGACACTCGTTGGACTCACCGCGCTTATCGTCGGCGGCGTCGGCGTTGCAAATTCTGTCAGCGCCTACGTGGATCGCAAGCGCCTCGATTTTGCTTCGCTCAAGGCCTTGGGCGCTTCAGGCGGTTATGTATTCTTCATCGGTCTGATTCAGGTTTTGCTGATCGCCTTTGCAGGTATCGCCATAGGCTCGTGCGCTGGCGCCGCGATTCCGTATCTGATAAATTTTTTCGTCGGAGCCAGAATTCCGTTTCCATTCCAGCCAGCGATTTTCCCCAACGAGATCGCGGCTGGAGCTCTTTTTGGCCTCCTTACCGCGCTCGCCTTTTCGTTCGGCGCTCTCGGTCGCTCGCATGATACGCCGGTCTCCGCGTTGTTTCGGGATCAAGTGGAGCCGGATCGTCATCGCACGAGAACGCGTTACATTGTCGGCTTCGCGCTCATCGCGGTAATTTATGGTTCTGCGATTGTCGCGTTGGCGTCCGACCGCAAGGTCGCGATCGGCTTCATTGTCGCAACGCTTTCGGGATATCTCCTGCTTCGCCTGGTTAGCATAGCAATCTGCGCCATCGCGCAACGTGCGCCGAAGTTCGGGCGGATCGAGTGGCGCCTTGCGGTGGCCAACATCTATCGACCGGGCGCGCTGACGCCGTCCGTTGTGACCTCCCTCGGGCTTGGGCTTGCCCTCCTCTCGGCGCTCACAATGATTGACGGAAATGTGCGCGCCCAATTGAATCGCGGCATCACCGCGCAGACACCGAGTTTCTTTTTTCTGGACATCAGGAACTCCGAAGTCGCCAGCTTCGCGGATTTCTTGCGCTCGCACGCCCCCACAGCGAAAATTGAGCAGGCGCCAATGATGCGCGGACGGGTTGTGCGCCTCAACGACCAGCGACCGGAAGACGTCAAGGCGAACGAAAGCGTCGCATGGGTCCTGGAGGGCGATCGAGGCATTACGTATTCGCAAGCCATTCCTGAGGGATCAAGCTTAAGCGCGGGAGAATGGTGGACCGAAAACTATCAAGGTCCGCCTCTCGTTTCTGTGGAGGCATCCATCGCCGAGGGGCTTCGACTCCATGTTGGCGACAGCGTGACGGTGAACGTACTGGGAAGAAACCTGACGGCCCGGATCGCGAACTTCCGAACCGTTAACTGGCGAACTCTGGGGATCAACTTCGTCTTCGTCTTTTCGCCAAACACGTTCGTCAACGCACCCCACACGTGGCTTGCAACCGCTACATTTCCTTCAGGATCAAGCCCGAAAGACGAACTACCGTTGCTGTCCGATGTCGCCCGGACGTTTCCGACGGTGACAGCGATTCGCGTCCGTGACGCGCTGGAAGCCATCGCAACCGCTGTGGCCCAACTCGGGCTCTCGGTCCGGGCCGCGTCGTCGATCGCGCTGGTGGCGTCCGTGCTGGTATTGGCAGGCGCCGTCGCCGCCGGTCGGCGAACCCGCGTATACGACACCGTTATCCTGAAAACCCTGGGTGCAACGCGCTTTCGCTTGCTTCTGTCGCTGGTCTACGAATACGCAATCCTGGCCACTGCGACAGCCATTTTCGGGATTATGGCCGGAACGCTCGCCGCATGGCTGGTCGTGACGCAGTTAATGAAAATTGAACAATTTCAGTGGCTCTGGTCCGCCGCAGCAAGCACAACAGCTATCGCACTGGTGATAACGATCGCGTTTGGTCTGTTGGGCACCTTTCGGGCGCTAGGTCAGAAGCCCGCATCGTATTTGCGGAACCTGTAAGTCAATCGGGTCGGAATTGATATTGTAAGTCTTCGACATCGCGCTGTTGGTCGGCCCTTGCGAATAACGCGAAGTGGCTCCATATTGTGTGTGCTGAGGTCTCGGGTCGAGACTTTAGCCATAACCGATGACCAGTTACGCGAGGGGATCATGTCCAATCTGGATCGAAATACGGCGGCACGCTGGGGCTCAAGCGCCTCCAGAGCAGGAAGCGTCGAGGCCGATCAGGGCCTGCGAGCCTATATGCTGGGTGTCTATAATTACATGACCGTGGGCTTGGCCGTTACTGGTTTCGTGGCCCTCGGTATCAACATGATCGCGACAACCACGGACCCCGCAAAGATGGTATCGCGCATGGGTGGAATTGGCCTGACGAGTGTCGGGTATGCGATCTATGGCACCCCCTTGAAGTGGGTCGTCATGCTTCTTCCGCTAGCGTTTGTATTCTTCTTCTCCTTCCGGATCGGCCAGATGGCTGCGTCAACCGCGCGCAACGTATTCCTGTTGTTCGCGGCGGCCATGGGCTTGTCTCTGTCGTCCCTGCTTTTGGTTTACACCGGGGTGTCTGTGACACGCGCGTTCTTTATCACTGCAGCGACATTCGGCAGCCTCAGCCTTTACGGGTACACGACCAAACGCGACCTCTCGGCGTTCGGGTCCTTCCTGGTTATGGGGCTAATCGGCTTGGTGATCGCCAGTCTGGTGAACTTGTTTCTGCAAAGTTCGGCCATGCAATTCGCTTTGTCAGTTCTGTCAGTGCTGATTTTTGCGGGGTTGACGGCATGGGACACGCAGTCGATCAAGTCGATGTACGTGGTGGGTGATGACGTTGGGGTGGCTACAAAAAAATCCGTCAACGGCGCGCTGATGCTTTATCTCGATTTCATCAACATCTTCACGTCGATGCTGAATTTGACGGGTTCACGCAACAACTAAAAACTCGGTAAGCTTCGAAGGCCCCGCCCTGTGCGGGGTCTTTTTTTTAATTAGACGATTGTGAGTTTAACCTTCTGGTTCTGAATTTCGATCCCGGCTTCAAGATCGTGACCGCGTTTTATCAGAACGCCACCGAGACCGACGACGGCGTAGGCTCCCTGCTTGTTCGACCCCTTCAGATGTTTCTCAACGCGAAACAGTGGGACTTCCGACGTTCTGCGAAAAATTGAAAAATTGCCCGCTGCGGCGTGAAGTCGATGGCGTAATCGCGCCATTCGCCTTCCGCTACGCGTCGACCATAGACTGCGAGGATAATGCGAAGTTCGCGACGATCAAACGAAACTACGGGAGGTGCTTTCGAGTACTGCGAACACGCATGATCCCGCGTAGAGATCGATGCGCTCTCGTGCACCAACCTTACGGACTTGCGCGAACGTCGCCCCGCCGAGTCGCAACCGTGCCTGTCGCGCGAATTTACGATGAAAACTGCACGGCGCAAAGCGGGTTACGCCAAATGGTGTGCGTGAAAATTGAAAGGTTCCACAGTTTAGCCAGCTTTAGGTCGCTAGCGCGCCACGTAAGCCAATGAGAATTCCATCGTCGCCTTGAAGGCCCGGTCCACGTGCTTTTCTGGTTTTCGTCAGCCCCCCAGCCCCCCGGGGAGGCACTGGACCGGGCCACTTTCAGGTCTTGATGGAGGCGACAAGGCGATCAAGGATTTACTTTCGATCTTTTTTCGCCCGCGCCTTGAAATAAACGGCACGGCGGCGATAAGTGACCCCGATCTGCAACGACGTAAACTTGAAACGGGCGATATCGGGGATGACGGACACGAGCATATCGGCGTCGCAACAGGCGGCCCAACTTCAAACCCATGAATTTCAGGCGGACGTATCCCGTCTTCTTGGGCTAATGGTTCACTCGATTTACTCTAACCGCGAGATATTTCTTCGCGAGTTGATATCGAATGCCGCAGATGCGTGCGAAAAATTGCGGTTCGAGTCGGTGTCCTCGGCATCCGACGTGTCTGTCGACGCAAAATTTTTGATCTCCGTCATTATCCGGGCGGAAGCCGGCACCCTCGAAATATCCGACAATGGGATCGGAATGAGCCATGACGAAATGGTCGCAGCGCTCGGCACAATTGCTAATTCCGGTACGCGCGCGTTCTTGGAAAAACAGCAGATCAAGCCTCGCCCGGAAGAAGAGTCCGAGCTAGATGGCGGCGCGAATTCTACGTCAAACCTGATCGGACAATTCGGCATCGGATTTTATTCCGCGTTCATGGTCGCAGACCGTGTCACGGTTCACTCGCGAAAAATCGACGAATCGCAAGCCTGGTCCTGGACTTCCGATGGACGCGGAACATTCTCCACCGCTCCCATCAGCAATGATCTCGCCCCAACGCACGGCACCCGCGTCATCCTGGAATTGAAACCGGATGCAAGGGATTTGCTTGAACCCTTGCGTATCGAATCAATAATTCGCGAACATTCCGGCGCGATATCGACTCCTATACAGATCGAGGAAGGTGGCAAAAGACGTCAAATCTGGGACGGCGGTACGCTTTGGAACAAACCTCGCGACGCGATCGAGGCGAAGGACTACGCTGAGTTTTACCAAAGCCTCACGGGCCAATTCGACGAACCTGCCTTGACACTGCACTGGAGGATCGAGGGGCGACTCGAATATACCGTCCTCGCCTTTGTACCAGGCTCGCGACCGTTTGATCTCTTCGATCCCCAGCGCAAAGCGAGATCAAAACTCTACGTGCGACACGTCCTGATATCGCAAGACGTGGATTTACTTCCCAGCTGGTTGCGATTTTTTCGCCTCGTCGTCGATTCTGCCGATCTTCCATTGAACGTTTCACGCGAGCTGATCCAGCAGAGCCCTGTACTCGCAGCGATCAAACGAGGAATGCGAAATCGCATCGTTCAGGAGTTGACCAAGGCCTCCGAGGCAAAACCGGAGATTTTTGAAAAAATCTGGGAAAACTTCGGATCCGTTTTGAAGGAAGGCCTTTACGAAGAGCCGGACCTGCGCGAATCAATATTCAAGTTCGCCCGCTTCACAACCTCGACCCGCGCACACAAGCCAGTAACGATGGCTGAATATGTCGCGGCGCTTCGACCGAATCAGACCGCCATTTTTTATCTTGCGGGCGATGACGCAGCGCGAATTGCTGAGAGCCCTCAACTTGAGGGATACAGGTCGCGTGGCATCGAAGTTATACTGCTGTCCGATCCAGTAGACCCCTTCTGGATATCCGCTACCGAAGGCTTTGACGGAAAACCCTTCAAATCAGTCACGCAAGGCTCGGCCGATATTTCAC
>JAYTTW010000331.1:0-3345 GCA_043744855.1 Hyphomicrobiales bacterium | reverse complement strand
CCGTAGCGCTTCATCCGAAAGCCTCCTAAAAGTAGGCTCCCTATGAATCACGCTTTTGCTGATTTGCGAATCCCTCTAAATGACGACACGCCCTAATCGATTTACGGATTATTTTTAATTGGACCCTGCCCTAGAATTGCGCAAATTCGATTTGTTAACTTCGTCGCCAACTCAGCCGGGGTTTTCCAGGTTATATGATTGAACTGCCTGGTATCGAAATGCGCGAAGTTGATGCAATCTTCGCGACACGTCCAGATAACCGGAATTCCCAGCCCTTGTGCAAAGCCAGCCTCGTAATAAACACCACCGCGCGCAATAGCGTCATTTCGATCGGACCCGTTTGAGGTTTTTATGCTCGCCAGTTCACAGGTGAAGTCCGCCACCACGAAACGCGAGCGTCTGATTTCGGCAATTATCTGATCATCAATTTTGTTATTGTGCTCTACTGTGTCGATGCGCAAAGCTTGGTATCCCGCGTTTTTAATACCAACTTGCAGCCCGAATTTGTAAGCGTCATCCATTGCTAAATTAAACCACATCGCAACAAACGCTTGGGTCGAATTCACTTCACTATTTTGAATTTTTTCTAATCGCGCATAACCTTTGTTGGTTAGCTGGTACGGACCGCGAACCCAGTTTTGATGCGCTAGTTTGCGGCCAGAAATGTAACGCATCAAAGTATTAAATTCGACCCGGTCAACCGACTCTGTCCATGCAAACAAAAGAAGTTCTTGAGAGCCGCTCTCTTCCATGTGTTGGCCGAGCTTCGGGGAAAATTTATCAAAACACAGGAGGTATCGATCAATACGTTCAGTCAGCGGTAACCGCCGCTTGTTTTTGGCCGCCGAAATGATTTCTTCGTTCAACTCAGGCGTTGGATCACCACGTATTCTTTGCGAAACGAGCCAACTCGTTATTTTTGCCTTGCAATCGATATCCAGATTATCCGTTCCTGTTTGTCCAATAAACGACCCTTTCACCACCTGATACTCACCGCCCGAACGCGGCGAGTTAACTATGTAATACTCTCCGCGCGGATACACCTCGACGTCGGTTCCCCAAAGCGCGCACTTGTCAGTCAACAGAGAACTCCGGCATTTTTTTCGTGTTCGACCTTTCAGGTTCGCTGAACTACAGCGTCGCGTTGCTCTTCTTCACAGCCTCGGCGGCGTCGACGTAAAGCTTGCCGCCGCCCGCCATGAATTCCTTGCTCTTCTCCGCCATGCCATCTATCGCCATGCCGAGCGCCGCCTTCTCGTTGTCGCCCATGGCGAGAACTTCGCTGCGCAGATCCTGGGTGATTTTCATCGAGCAGAATTTCGGCCCGCACATGGAGCAGAAATGCGCCACCTTGTGGGCGTCCTTCGGCAGGGTTTCGTCGTGATAGGCGCGCGCCGTATCGGGATCGAGTCCGAGATTGAACTGGTCCTCCCAGCGGAAATCGAAGCGGGCGCGCGACAGCGCATCATCGCGCAGATGCGCGGCGGGATGGCCCTTGGCGAGATCGGCCGCATGCGCGGCGATGCGGTAGGTGATGACGCCAACTTTAACATCGTCGCGATCGGGCAAGCCGAGATGTTCTTTCGGCGTGACGTAGCAAAGCATGGCGCAGCCAAACCAGCCGATCATCGCCGCGCCAATGCCTGAGGTGATGTGGTCGTAGCCCGGCGCAATGTCGGTGGTCAGCGGCCCAAGCGTGTAGAACGGCGCCTCGTGGCACTCCTTCAACTGCTTTTCCATGTTGATCTTGATCTTGTGCATCGGCACATGGCCGGGGCCTTCGATCATCACCTGGCAGCCTTTGGCCCAGGCGATTTTCGTCAGCTCGCCAAGCGTCTCCAGTTCGGCGAATTGGGCGCGGTCATTGGCGTCGGCGCCCGAGCCCGGTCGCAAGCCGTCACCCAGCGAGAACGACACATCGTACTTGCGCATGATGTCGCAGATGTCCTCGAAATGCGTGTAGAGGAAGCTCTCCTTGTGATGCGCCAGGCACCAGCGCGCCATGATCGAGCCGCCGCGCGAGACGATGCCGGTGGTGCGGGTTGCCGTCAGCGGCACATAGGCAAGGCGAACGCCGGCGTGGATGGTGAAATAATCGACGCCCTGTTCGGCCTGTTCGATCAGCGTGTCGCGGAAAATCTCCCAGGTCAGCTTTACCGGGTCGCCGTCGCACTTTTCCAGCGCCTGATAGATCGGCACGGTGCCGATCGGCACGGGCGAATTGCGAACGATCCAGTCGCGGATGTTGTGGATGTTGCGACCGGTCGAGAGGTCCATGACCGTGTCGGAGCCCCAGCGGATCGACCACACGAGCTTTTCGACTTCTTCCGCGACGGAAGATGTCACGGCGGAATTGCCGATGTTGGCGTTGACCTTCACCAAAAAATTCCGCCCGATGATCATCGGCTCCAGTTCGGGATGGTTGATGTTGCAGGGGATGATGGCGCGACCGCGCGCAATCTCGTCGCGCACGAATTCCGGTGTCACAAAGGCGGGTATGTCAGCGCCAAAGCTTTCGCCGTCAGCAATGGTCGCTTCGGCGTCCGCCAGCATTTTTTCGCGACCAAGATTTTCGCGGTGGGCGACATAGATCATTTCTTCGGTGAGGATGCCGGCGCGGGCGAATTCATATTGTGTCACCATCTTTCCATTTTGTCCGCGACGCGGCTGGCGGTTGGCGGGGCAGGGCTTCACAAGTTTGTCGCCGCTGACGTCGCCATTGTCGGCGGACTTCACCTCACGGCCCGCGTAAGTCTCCAGCCCGTCGCGCTTCGACAGCCATGCGTCGCGAACGGTCGGCAACCCCTTCGACAGGTCGATGCGCGCATCGATTTCGGTGTAGGGGCCGGAGGCGTCATAGACGCGCACATTCGGCTCGTTGGCGGTTGCATCAAGCTGGATTTCGCGGAACGGCACGCGAATGTCGGGTCGGCCCTGCGGACTGTAATAAATCTTCTTCGATCCGGTCAGCGGGCCAGTGGTTACGGTTTCCGGAATCAGCGAGTTGCGGTTTGGCTGTACGTTCATGGAATCCTCCGTTCAGCGCCAGCGGCGCCGCTGTTTTTGAAAACCAGAATCGGGGAGGCAATCTCTTAGCAGCCTTCGCCGCTTTTTCGCCTTCCCTCCGCTGGCGTTAACCAGATCAGGTTCGATGGGTGTGATCTCAGCCGCGTTTGCGAGCGGCACCCCTCGGCTGCCCAGAACTTAAGGCTGAACCCGGGCGTGCGCAAGCGCCGGCTTGGCGATGCAGGGCCACGAACTTAAGTTAACGGCGATTAACGGATTGTGTTTTGCGTGATTCAGTGTGGCGGTTTGATTCGGAGCGCCGCCATGAGCCTTGCCTTT
>JAYTTW010000330.1:0-13187 GCA_043744855.1 Hyphomicrobiales bacterium | reverse complement strand
ATTTGAACCGCAATAATTCCCCAATAGTCCTCATCCTGAGGAGCCGCGCAGCGGCGTCTCGAAGGACGAGGGCTGTCCACGCGTTTTTCAGCAGCCTGCTAGACAGTCGCGCAGAACCAACGGGCCGGGCGTCGCAACGCCCGGCTTTTGCGCGTTTATCAACGCCGCGCCAATTGCAGGCAACGCACCCTCCCGCTAAACATTTCCCGAGTCTCGCCCGGCGATGCTGTTAAGGGTACCGCGCGAGATGGCTGCTCGCGCCTCTCGCTCGCGAGTTCTATTCGGGATTCACCACCATGCGATTTAGCGGCACCAGGGACTACATCGCGACGGAAGACCTGAATGTCGCCGTCAATGCGGCGATCACCCTGGAACGGCCGCTGCTCGTCAAGGGCGAACCTGGTACAGGCAAGTCCGTACTGGCGGAAGAGATCGCCAAGGCTGTCGGCGCGCCCCTGATAACCTGGCACATAAAATCAACGACCAAAGCCCAGCAGGGCCTTTACGAGTATGACGCCGTATCGCGTTTACGCGACAGTCAGCTCGGCGATCCCCGCGTCTCGCACATCGCCAACTACATCCGGCGCGGCAAGCTTTGGGACGCCTTTGTCGCGCCCGAGCGCCCGGTGTTGCTGATCGACGAAATCGACAAGGCGGACATCGAATTTCCCAACGATCTGCTTCTCGAAATTGATCGAATGGAGTTTCACGTCTACGAAACCGGCGAAACGGTTCGCGCCATCCGTCGTCCGATCGTCATCATCACCTCGAACAACGAAAAAGAGTTGCCGGACGCATTCCTGCGCCGGTGCTTTTTCCATTACATTCGTTTCCCCGATGCGGAGACCCTGAAAAAAATTGTCGATGTGCATTTTCCCGGTATCAAAAAACGCCTCGTTGAGGAGGCGCTGAAGTTGTTTTTCGATGTGCGGGACGCGCCAGGTTTGAAGAAGAAACCCTCAACCTCGGAATTGCTCGACTGGCTGAAACTGTTGTTGCACGAGGATATCAGCGCTGACGTTCTGCGTGAGCGCGATCCACGCAAACTCATTCCGCCGCTGCATGGGGCCTTGCTCAAGAACGAACAGGATGTTCACCTGTTCGAGCGACTGGCGTTTTTGAACCGCCGTGAACGGTGAACGCCGCTGGCGCCTGTTGTTTTACTTTCGCAGTTCTCGCGTACAATCTGCACTGGATACTTCGACGCAGGTTTCGTCATGCCCAGATTTTTGCTGCTCCGCCACGCGAAAGCCACAAGCGCCTCCCCCGAAGGCGATTTCGCGCGCCCTCTCAGCCCGAGGGGTCGTCGGCAGGCAGCCCGGCTCAACCGGTATTTGCACGACATGGGTTACATACCGGATGTCGTCCTCGTTTCGCCGGCGGTGCGCACCCGTGAAACCGCAGAAATCGCCTTCGCAGAAATCGCCTTTGCAGAAATTCACGCGCGGCCTGAAATCGAGTTTCCCCCGACGCTCTACGACGCCGACGCGGCGCAAATCTGGAGCTTGCTGCGCACGGCTCGCGGCGCCTCCCGTATGGTCATCGCCCACAACCCCGGGATCGGCGACCTCGCCCTGCAACTCGCCGGCTCCAACGAGGCGATTTTGAAGGCCATACGAAACACTGGCTTCCCACCCTGCACACTCGCCGTATTTGAAACAGAAAGCGACGATACTCTCGCTCTACGATTGCTGGCCCTTGTGACGCCCGAAATATTGAAAAACCAGGATTGAAATGCCGCCGTTTTTGAAACCCGTCCGTGCGGCCGGCGAACGCCACACCCGGGCCGACGCCGGCAGAGGATTTTAATGCTCGCCGAATGGATTACCCTGCTGAGTGTGTTGAGCGCCCTGCCAACGTTGCCGCCCGCGACGCAGGCAACGCTCGACAAGTTGTCGCCACGCTACGAAAGCGGTGAGCGTGCGGTGACGAACTGGCGCGCCCAGGCCGCGCGCAATCTCGATCTCGACGAATCCGTGGCGCGGGCCTTTGCCGAGGGCGGCGACCCGCGCGCCGTCGGTCGATGCGTCAAGCTGAACAACTACTGGTGCGTCAAGGGCGCGGGGTGGAGCGGCATGTTGGCCGCCGACGCGGAAGGCCACGCGGCTTTCGCCTCCGCCGATGAAGGCGCCGCCGTCGCCGCGCTGCTGCTGCGTCGTTACTACGTCGAATTCAGCCGGCGCTCGGCCACCGCCATTGTGACGAGATGGGCGCCGGCACAATGTGGCGTCGCCGCCACGATCAGCCCGCAGCGCACGCGTCTGACCGCCGGCGCCAGCCGCGTTCATACAACCCCGGGACCGCGCGGCTTTCGCATACAGCAGACCCGGCGCACGCTGGGTCCCACCCCCGCCGCCAACGCCCTCGCCACCCACGGCATCGGCAACACCCTGCGGGCGCGCTATCTGGCAGCCGCCGGGCGCGGCCCCCGTCTGCAAGGCGCACGCGGCGTACGGCGCTCCGTTGTCGCTGACGCAGCACCGCGTCGCCCGGCAGGCCTGAGCCCGATTGACATGGCGCTGCTGCCCAAAAGTGCACTGTCCCTGGTGATGCTGACGACGCGCCCGCCGCTTGAAACGCCGTTCACGCGGCTCCCCAGTTGCTCCAATGACAGCGAGCGACTTCGCGCCTACGCCCTCAAAATCATCGAGGGCGTCGCGCCGACCCCCGATGAAGACCTGCATTTGTTTGATGCGGCGGGCGCCCCGACCGACCGGCTGGCTGTCGTCATGGCCAATATGGCCAGCGTGGAAATCGGACCCTTGAAGGCCGATGCATCCCTGATTTTGCGCGCT
This sequence comes from Hyphomicrobiales bacterium, assembly GCA_043744855.1. Classification (GTDB taxonomy): domain Bacteria; phylum Pseudomonadota; class Alphaproteobacteria; order Rhizobiales; family Beijerinckiaceae; genus Terripilifer. The sequence continues at coordinate 10,392 of JAYTTW010000330.1, read as the reverse complement.
ATCGATAGCGCAACCGTTGTCGTGAAAGCCGCCACGCAAGGCGCTGCCGAACGCGAAGCAGCAACCAAAGCCGATGCCGCAAACTGAATGAGGGGGCCTTTCCCGACAGCGCCACACTTGTCGCCGCCCCTTTCATGCGGGGCGGTCAGGGTGTCGCGGCCATGGTTATATCAAGCGCGACAGGCGGTGCTGTCGCCCCGGCTTCGCTGGGCTTTGGCGGCGCGCCGGCCGTTGCAGAAATATCGAGCGCCCGGCCGGAAATCTGCGCTGTGAAGGCAAGATTGAGCAATTGCAAAAAGCGCTCCGGGGTCGCCTTGGGATCGATCATGAAGGAGGGGTGGGTTTTGTTGTCGGTGAATATCTGCGCCGCGCGTGAGCCCTTGCCATAGCCAAACAGATGCATGCCAGTGAGCTTGGCGGTGACGCGCGTCGGCGCAGCCCCCGAAACGACCTCGTAGGCGGTGTCGCAACGCGCAAAGTCTCCGTAGCCGCATTGCAGAACGGTTATTGCGGGTTCAGCGCCAGATGTGGCAGCCTGCCCAAACGTCAAACCCTCGATTTTGCGCAAGGCGCCATTCGGCATTCCAAAAGCGATATCGACGGGCGCGCGGGCCTGCATCGCCGCACCCAGCAACGAAAGCATCCCGAGCCGCAGCACCGGCTCGTCAATTCCCGGCAGATAAAACTGATGCGTATCCCGATCGATCTGGACGCAAACCGACATCTCTGGCGGCCCCGTCAACGCGCCGCCAAGTGGACGTACTTCGGGACCATCGGCGACGGCGATGCCGAGCACATCGACGGCCCGCACGTGATATTGGCGCAGCGGGTCGTCACACGGCGGGAAGTCGAGAACGGTGAAGCACGGCGGCGGCAGGCAGGCGGCGGCGGCAGCGGCTTCCGCGATCGAGCGCTCCGCCTCCTGCGCGCGCCCAGCCCCGGCCCATGCGCCGACGCACAAAATGGCAAGCAGTGTGGCGCCGAGCGGCTTCATATTCGTTTTCCCCTGCGAGAGCTTCACCCTTGCGCAACAAACCCGAAAAAATGATTAACAATTGCGAAACATCACACCACCCTTCCTCGGCGAGCCGTTAACGCCTAGATGTCTCGGGTGATCGGCAGGGGGTCAACAGGCGCGCTTTGATTTCTTTTTCCGACATTGCGTTTGAAACCGGTCTCGCAGCCCGCGCCTTGGCGGACTATGTCGGCGGCAGCGGCCTGCGTCTCGGCGTCACCGGGCTGTCGCGCGCCGGCAAGACGGTGTTTCTGACGGCGCTCATTCACAACCTCACCAAAGGCGGGCGCCTGCCGGTCTTTCGGGTCCATGCGGAAGGCCGGCTGGCGCGCGCCAGTCTGGAGCCGCAACCCGATCTGGACGTTCCAAGATTCGCCTACGAGGATCATCTCGCCGCATTAACAGGCGGCGCTGCCGGGCCAGCCGCTCGCCTGTGGCCAGCCTCGACCCGCAGCATTTCTGAAATGCGCCTGACCCTGGAATTCGAATCCAGCAGCGGTTTTCGCCGTGGCCCCCGCACGCTTTCCATAGACATTGTCGATTATCCCGGCGAATGGCTGCTTGATTTGCCGCTGCTCGCCAAGGATTACGCGCAATGGTCGCGCGAGACGCTGGAAGCCAGCGCTGCGGCGGCGCGCGCGCCACTCGCCGCTGCCTGGCGAGGCTATCTGACGACGCTCGACCCCGCAGCGCCCTTTAACGAAGCCACGGCGCGAACCGCAGCACAACTTTTCACTGACTATCTCCGCGCCTCGCGCGCCGACAAGTACGCGCTTTCAACCCTGCCGCCGGGCCGCTTTCTGATGCCCGGCGACCTCGAGGGATCGCCTGTCCTGACCTTCGCGCCGCTGCCGGTTGAGCCCGGCGCGGAGATATTGCCGGGATCGCTGGCCAGCCTGATGCAGCGCCGTTACGAAGCCTACAAAAGCCTCGTCGTGCGACCGTTTTTTCGCGATCATTTCGCTCGCCTCGACCGCCAGATCGTGCTCGTCGATGCGCTCTCCGCGCTTAACTCCGGGCCGGCTGCGGTGCGTGATCTGGAGACCGCGCTGACCGATGTCCTGACGGCGTTTCGCGCCGGACGGTCAGGTTTCTTCAGCCAGATTTTCACGCCGCGAATCGACCGCATCCTGTTCGCCGCGACCAAAGCCGATCACCTCCATCACACCAGTCATGACAGGCTTGAGGCGATCCTGCGCAGCATGGTCGCGCGCGCCATCAACCGCGCCGAAGCGCATGGCGTCGCCATTGATGTGATCGCCCTTGCTGGAGTGCGCGCCACCCACGAGGCAAGCGTCAAGAACAATGGCGCGCAATTGCAGGCAATCGTCGGCACGCCCTTGAAAGGCGAGAGCGTCGATGGCGAGACGTTCGACGGCGAAACAGAAATCGCGGTTTATCCGGGCGAGCTGCCGGCCGATCCGCGTGAGGCTTTTCGCGGCGAGGCTCTCGCGTTGAGCGAGGCAGAGGCGGCCTACCGATTCGTGCGGTTTCGGCCGCCGGTCGCCAAAACCGGCCCCACCGGCGAGCCGCTGCCGTTGCCACATATCCGCCTCGACCGGGCGCTGGAATTCCTGCTTGGCGACAAACTGCGCTGAGCTTGTGCTGCCGGGCGACTGCGAGCCAACCGGCGCCGTGGCCTGATTCGCGGCGGTCCGGATCGCGTTGGGTCAGCCTGCCCGCGCAACCCGACCTGCGATGTTGATGAAACCCCTTCAGGCGTTCGATTCCGGCGTCTTTTGTGAGCCTTTTTCCGGCGCAGCCTAAGCCGGTCGCCTTCACGAATAATTAACCACGATTACCGATAACTTACGTTACGGACGTTGCGTAAATCATTTCCACAGAATTACAGGTTTGCCCGTTTTGAAGCCGTTGGGGACAAAAAACGCCGACGCAACGGTGCTTGGCCGACCGTCTCACACCGGGCGGGCGCTGCTGTGCGCCATGCTGCTTTGCGCGACCGCCTTGAGTGGATGCAACGTTCGACGCAGCCCGATGAGCGCCAGCCAGTTCAATGCATTCGCCGTCGATCAGGAAGCCAGCGTCACCGCCGGCCAGCAACCCGTGACGGGCGGGGTCAGCCTCGCCGACGCCACGGCGCGCGCCATCAAGTACAATCTCGACAACAAGGTCCAGCTCATGGATTTGGCGCTCAAGACGCGCCAGCTTGAGGGGGCCAACGACAATCTGCTGCCGAACCTCGTCGCAAACAGCGGCTATGCCGGCCGGAACAACGACAGCGGCGGTTCCAGCCGCTCCCTCGTCACCGGCGCCCAATCGCTCGAATCCTCGACCTCTACAGATCGAAATTCGGTCAACGGCGATTTGACCTTCTCCTGGAACATACTCGACTTCGGCTTGTCGTATGTGCGCGCCAAACAGGCCGCCGACAAAGCCGTCGTCGCCGACGAACTGCGCCGCAAGGTGATCGCCCGCATCATCGAAGACGTGCGGATTTCCTACTGGCGCGCGCTCACCGCCGACCGTCTCGTCGGCGACATGCACCGGCTTGAGGCGCGCGCCCGTTCCGCCCTTTCCGATTCACATTCGATCGCCTCGCGTGGCGAAGCCTCGCCCCTCACGGCGCTCAGTTTTCAGCGCGAATTGCTCGAAATCCAGACGCAACTTGAAAAATTGGAAAGCGAACTTATCACCGCCAAATCGCAGCTTTCCGCCTTGATGAACCTGCCGCCCGGCTCCAACTACAAGCTGACGCCGACGGCGGCGGAAAGCGCTGCGCCCGATCTCACTCTCAGCGGCGCAGACGCCATCGCAATCGCCATCCGGAACCGCCCGGAATTGCGCGAAATCGCCTATGAAGGGCGGATCAACCAGGATGAGGCGACTGCCGCGTTGCTGCAGATGTTGCCCGGAATCAACCTGCTGGGCGGTGTCAATATCGACTCCAATTCGCTGCTCGCGAACGGTAACTGGATTGCATGGGGGGCGCGCGCCAGCTGGAACCTCATCCGCGTCGTTCAGTACCCCGGCCAGAAGCGCATCATCCTCGCTCAGGACGCGCTCATCCGTCAGCGCGCGCTCGCCACCACAATGGCGATCATGACGCAGGTTTACGTCAGCCGGCTTCGCTACGCCCATACAAAAAAGCGCCTCGCAAGCGCCGCCGCCTATGTGAAAACCCAGCGCGCCATCCTGGCTCAGTTGAAAGCGGCGCTGGCCGCAGCGCAGGCCAGCGAACAAACGCTCATCCGCGAGGAAATGAACACCCTTCTGGCCAAAGCGAAATACGACATCGTCGTCGCGGATTTGCAAAGTGCGCGTGCCAACGTCGATTCGTCGCTCGGTCTCGACCCCTACGCCTACGGCATCGACGACCGCCAGAGCCTCGAGGAAATCAGCGCCAAACTCCGCCAGATCTGGGCCAACCCGCCGCGCGCCGCCAACATCATCGCGACCCCGCAAACCGAAGACTCCATCGCCGTCGCGACACCCATCGCCACACCCCTCCCGACCTCGGCAAATCAGGACATTCCCGTCGGCTCAATCCCTGTTGTGCGCGCCAGGCTGCTGAACCGCTCCAGGCCAATCACCGTGAACCAACCGGCGCAAACCCCCGTCGCGGCTGCGCCCGTCGCGAAACTCGAGGCAGAAACGTCAGCCGCTGCGCCCCAAGCCGTCGCAGCGTCAGCCATCACGAAAACCAAACCACGCGGACTGTTTTCCGTCGTGGTGAATTGAGGAGCCTTTAGAGATGGCGGCGAATGGGAAAGTGGCGCATTGCCTTCGCATTCTCGCGCTGGCGGCGATGCCGGCATTCCCTACGGTCGCCGCGATCGCCCAGGAAGCAGCTTCGACGCGTGCGGTCGTGCGGTCGCTGGCCGAATCCTCTGTCGCTACAGACCTTGTCGCGCGCATCCTCCGCATTCCCCTGCGCGAAGGCGAGACCTTCAACAAGGGCGACGAACTCGTCGCCTTCGATTGCACGCGTTATGAAGCCGAATACGCAGCGGCAAGAGCGGAAATTTCCGCCAACGTGGCGCAACTCCAAAGCAATCAGGAGATGCGCAAGTTCAAGGCCATCGGCGCCAAGGATCTCGCCATATCCGAAGCCAAGGCCAACAAGGCGCGCGCCGAAGCTGACGTCATACACACGCGATTGGCGCAATGCTCGATCAAGGCGCCGTTCACCGGTCGCATCGTTGAAAAAATGGCCAACGAGTACGACATCCCCGCCGCGATGACGCCGCTGCTGAAAATCGTCGATCACACGCGCATGGAAATCGAGATGATTGCGCCCTCGCGCTGGCTGGCCTGGGTGGAAGTTGGCCAGAGTTTTAAATTCACCGTCGAAGACATCGGCCTGACACTTGACGCCAGAGTCGTTCGAATTGGCGCCGCCGTTGACGCCGTCAGTCAGACCGTGCGCGTCATTGGCGTCTTCGCCGCACCTTCACAGAAGGTGTTGCCCGGCATGAGCGGTCGCGCCGAATTCGCCCAAGCCGCGCGACGGGCGCCATGACGGCGCCGGCCCCCGCAGACGCGCCAACAGCAGACGCCCCAACCCCTGGCCCACAGGCGCCCTTCGTTTTCAACCGCGCGCCGCCCGCTGAGGCTACCGCGCAGTCGCCCCTGGAGGCGCTGCTGGCGCTGGAAGCCGAGGCGCGCCGCGCCGCCGGCGCCCGCGAACTCGCCTATCTCATCGCCAACGATACCCGCCGGCTGGTGCCGTCGCGGCAAACTTTTGTCGTGCAGCACGCTGGCGCGAGCGCCGAGGTCACTGCGGTTTCAAGCCTTGCTGGCGTTGATCGCACGGCGCCGCTCATTCGCTGGGTCGAAAGACAGGCGCGCGCGTTGGCCGCAAGCGCGCCGCCACAGCTTCGCGTCACAAATTTGACTGCGCTTGCCGCCAACGGCGATCACGACGAAGTCAAAATCTATCCGTTCAGCGAAATCCTGTTTTTGCCCCTCGTGGCGCGCAACGGAAAAATATTCGCCAGCTTGCTGATGGCGCGCGAAACCTCGTGGGGCGAGCGCGACCTGATCGTCGCCAGACGATTGGCGGAAACATACGCGCACGCCTGGATCGCGTTGTCGGCGACCCGCCCGGCCCACAGCCGCAAACTCTGGCTGCGTTACGCGCCGGCAGCGCTGGCGATCGCCGCAACGCTGGCGATGTTCATTCCCGTACCGCTGACGACGCTCGCGCCTGTCGAAGTCGTGGCGCGCGACCCCATTGTTGTGGCGGCGCCCATCGAGGCGGTCATCGAAAGTGTGCGCATCGAGCCGAACACGCGCGTCGTCGAGGGGCAGGAACTGTTTCGCTTTCTCGACACAACCTTGCGCAACAAATTCGAGGTTGCCGATCAGGCCGTGCAGGTGTCGCTGGCCAAAGCGCGACGCGCCGAACAGGGCGCCTTCTCCGACGCCGCAGCCCGCCGGGAAATCGCCATCGCCAATGCGGAACTGAAACTTTCGCAAGCCGAACGGGATTACGCGCAAAGCTTGCTCGATAAAGCCGTCGTGCGCGCCAGTCGCGACGGCCTCGCCGTTTTCACCAACAAAAAGGACTGGGAGGGGCGCCCCGTTCAAACCGGCGAGCGCATCATGGAGATCGCCGATCCCCGCAACGTAGAACTGTGGGTCGAATTGCCGGTAAAGGACGCCATCGTCGTTCACGACAACGCGCGCATCAAGATATTTCTCGATTCCGATCCCCTGCACCCACGCGAAGCCCGTTTGACCAGCGCCAGTTTTCACGCAATTCCGACCGCAACAAACACGCTGGCCTACGTGCTGCGCGCCACGCTTGCAGACGCCAGCGAGGCGCCGCCGCGCATTGGTTACCGTGGCGCCGCGCAAGTTTATGGCGACGCGACGTTCCTCGGCTTTTACCTGTTTCGCAAACCCATCGCCTCGTTTCGACAATTGACGGGCTTCTAATGATTTCCGGCCTGCAGGCATGGATGCCGCTTCCGGCCCTGCGCGAAGATCTGCGATTGATGCAGGGCGCGCCGCTCATCGACGGCGCCCCGTCGTGGCTGCTGTTTGATCCTGTGCGGCATCGATATTTCCAGATCGGACCCGACGCATTTGAACTGCTGTCGTTGTGGGGCGCAGGAACCGTTGGCGGCTTGCGTCAATCAGCGCTCGCCCGCCTCAACCGGGTCGTCGAGGACGCGGATATTTCGGCGCTCCTGCAATTCCTCTCGGGCCATACATTGTTGGTTGAACCCTTGCGCGGAGGTTCGCGCACGCTAGTCGAGCTTTCGCGGCGTTCTGAACACGGCTGGATTGCCTGGCTGATACACAACTACTTGTTCATCCGTATTCCCCTCGTGCATCCGCAGCGGTTTCTCGACGCCACATCTGGCGTCGCCGACGTCGTCTGCAGTCGCAGCTTTATTGCGGGCGTGACGTTTTGCGGCCTCGCCGGCGCCTATGGCGTATCGCGTCAATGGGAGGCGTTTTTCTCGACGTTCCTGCACTTCATCAGTTTTGAGGGCGCGCTCTATTACATGCTGGCGCTGGCCTTCGTAAAAACCGCACACGAACTCGGCCACGCCTATGCGGCGACGCGCTTTGGCGTCAAGGTGCCGGCGATGGGCATCGCTTTTCTGGTGATGATGCCGGTGCTTTACACAGACGTGACGGACGCGTGGCGCTTGCGCTCGCGTCGCCAGCGGCTGCTCATCGATGCAGCCGGCGTGATCGTCGAATGCATGCTGGCGGCCAGCGCGCTTTTTCTGTGGGCGTTCCTGCCGGATGGCGCGATGCGCTCGATTGCATTCACGATCGCCACCACCAGCATCGCCATGAGCGTTGCCGTGAATTTCAATCCGTTCATGCGGTTTGACGGCTACTACATCCTTTCCGACATGATCGGCGTTCCAAATCTTCAGGCGCGCGCCTTCGCGTTGGGACGCTGGGGAATGCGGGAGATACTCTTCGGGTTGGGACAGCCGGCGCCCGAAACAATGAGTCGCGCCTATCGTCACTCGCTCATACTTTATGCGTGGGGATTGTGGCTCTACCGCTTCATTCTGTTCACCGGTATCGCCGTTCTCGTCTACGAAACTTTTTTCAAACTGCTTGGCATTGTCTTGTTCGCAATTGAAATCCTGTGGTTTGTCGCACTGCCAATCGTCTCGGAAATTTGCGCATGGTGGAACATGAAATCAACAATCCTGAAAGGCAAACGCACGCCCGTCAGTCTCGGCGTCCTGGTCGTGTTTCTCGTCGTGTTGGCGGCGCCGTGGAACAGCGTCATTGAAATCCCGGCGTTGCTTGCGGCGAAGCGCGAGGCGCGCATATTCGCCGCCGCCTCCGGCCAAATCACTGACGTCTCCGCGCACGTCGGCGACATCGTCAAAGCCGGTGATGTCCTGTTGAAGCTCGATTCGCCGGAAATCCGTTTTGAGGAACGACGTCAGGCGCTGCGAATGGAGCTGCTGAACGAACGGCTGGATCGTCTCGCCGCCGATCGCCAGGATCGCGCCGAGAAGCTGGTGATTGAATCACAGCTCGCCAGCGAGACGGAAAAACTTGCCGGATTGCGTCGTCAGCTTGCCGACCTCGAGGTTCGCTCGCCCATCGACGGCGTCATCGCGGAGCTCGACCCCGCCTTGCACGCGGGGCGTTGGCTGAACTCGCGCTCGCAACTCGCCCTCATTGTCGACCCAGCCTCGGTTGAGGTGCGCGGTTATATTCGCGATGTCGATGTCAACCGCATCCAGCCGTCGAGCGAGGGTTGGTTTGTTCCCGATGACGCCTATCGGCAACCGACGCGCGTCAGCGTTGTCGATATCGCCTATGCCGCGTCGGACGAAATCGCCATTCCCTACCTGGCCTCGACCTTCGGCGGGCGGGTTGCCGTCACAGGTGAAGCGATGCGCAAACCGAAAGCCGCGCAGGCGAGCTTTCTTGTCACGTTGTCAGGCGAGTCTGCGCCACTGAGCCAGGCGGCGCCCGGCATCGCCCGCATCCAAGGGGAAGCTGAAAGCCTGCTGACGCAGATCGCCCGTCAGATTCTGAAAGTTCTGGTGCGGGAAACCGGCGCCTGATCCGGCTTTTATCTCAGCCCCCGCCCAGCGCCCGCATCAGATCGCCAAGCCCGGCGCCAGCGCCAGCGCGAGCCGCAAGTTGCCGCGACAGCAATCCCCGCTCCAGCGCTGCATCGTGCTTCGGCGCCGCTTTCATTTCTCCCGACCACGCATTGATACGCACGTCGCGCTCAACCGTCGTGCCGTTATCAAGTTTCGCCTTCAGGCGAATGTCGATCCACGGTTCAGAGATTTGCTTCTCGACGACGATGTAGCCACGCTTGTCGAAACGAATCCATGCCGGCAACGAAGAGCCGTCCATCGCCAGAGCCTCGTATTCTGTCACTTTGGGCGCGCCGCCATTGCGCTTCTCAAGCGTTATGCGCAAGTTGAGGTCGCGATCCCTGGCGAAACTATCGAGCCTGATCTGGTAGCCCTGCGCAAATTGCGTGTGCTCCGCAGCCCCATCGACATCGAGACGGAAAGTGAACCCGGTCGGACGCGCCACGTTCCACAGATTGTCGCTCGGCTCGTGCGCGCCAACGTCCAGCCAGTTCGAACCAGCGCGGATGCTTTGCACCGCCGCTGTCACGGGATCGTTGGGTCTCGCGCCGATACGCGTCCGATCCCCAAGCGGCGAAATCGCGTTGACCGCATCGGTAATTATAAATCCGTTGTGCGTCTCGATGTCGTCGGCGCCAAGCGGCGTGATATTCCGCAAGGCGTCGACAAGAATGCTGGAGGCCGGCGCAGATTCGACAGGCGCGTGCACAACAACGTCCGCTTGCGGCTCGCTGACCAGCAAGCGCGCCGGCGGGGCGCTAAAGGCCGAGGCGATCTTGAACGACGCCGCGACCGTGCCGCCCTGACCGTCTGACGCGGTGACCGTCACGTTGTACGGCCCTGCCACCGAGGCATTGCCCGGCAGCACGCCCGAGATAACGCCGGTTGTTGCATTGATGGCGAGTCCCGCCGGCAACCCCGTGGCGCTGTAGGTCAGCGTGTCCGTATCCGCGCCGCCATCCCTAAAGTTCGCCGCCACCGACACCGAGAACGCGCCATTGTCGCTGCCGGCTTGATCAGCAATCACAGCCACGACAATGGGTGCGGGGTTGACGACGTTGAGCGCGAACGTCTCGCTGGTGACACCGCCCTTGCCGTCGTTGGCCGTTACCACGACGCTGTAAGGGCCGGACTGCGAGGCGTTCGAGCCCAGCACGCCAGAGATTATACCGGTGTTCGTGTCGAGGCTGAGACCCGCCGGCAAGCCTGTAGCGGTGTAGGTCAGTATGTCGCCATTGGGATCGACAAACGCCGTCGCGATGTTGAGATGCAGGCTCGCGCCATCCGCCGTGTTCTGCGTCGGCGTTGGCGCGA
>JAYTTW010000329.1:0-3351 GCA_043744855.1 Hyphomicrobiales bacterium | reverse complement strand
GTGCGGTGGATATTCTGCGATCATAAAACGCGTTCCGGCGACTGGCGGATAGGTGCCGAGTTTTCTCGCGCCCATATCTTCGGCGTGTTCGCCGACTGGCATCGTGCAGGGCGCGCTGTCGGTGCACCACAACATCGTGGTGAATTGTCCGGGGCGATTGCCGCGAATATTCTGTGCATCGCCATCGAGAATGATTTTTGCAATGTTCCTGTCATCGTGTCCGGTGACAATGCGGCGGATGGGTTGAGCTTTGTCTGACATGGAGCCTCCTGTTAACGGACGTCACCCGGATAGAGGGCGCTGGGGTCCAGCCTTCGCATCCCGGCGTCGTTCTCCGCCTTATCCCTCCGGCGCAAACGGAATGTCGAGCGGGTGGCGCTCGACACTGACTTCGCCGTTATGAGCCAGCCGCACGACATTCACCGTTCTCGCATAGTCGGGCGAGCCTGAATAATATGCGGGCACCGGGCCTGCGCCGACTCTGATCGCGCGATTCCAGTGACCCAGCGCGAGATAATCGGCGCCCGTGGCGTTGATTTCGTCATCTCCTATCAACCACGACGCGCGCGGGCGAATGCTGCGGTCTGGCGCCGGGTCATAATGCCCGTGCGCCATGGCGATCTGCCATCGCGTTGAGCGCGGGCGGGCTGTTTCCAGCGGGTTCATGTCGCCCCAGTTGCGATGCGGTCGGCCCCAGACCTCAAGATCGAGATGCGGGAAATGCACGGCCTCGTCATGCGTCACCCCCAGAATATGCAAATTTTCCACCTTTGTTAGTCCGCCGTTCTCCCACACCACGGTCTCAATGGCGGGGTCGTGGGCGGGATCGTGATTGCCCGGAAGCAGCACTGTGTGAATTCCGCTCGCGCGAATGAGTTCACCTACCTGCGCCACGAGATCGAGCGGCACTTTGTGGCAATCAAACGTGTCGCCGCACAGCAGCAGCACGTCAGCGTTCACCTCACGCGCGGCAGCCAGCACATAACGCACGGGCGCCGCGCCATCGCCGCCGTTGTGGCGGGCGGTATATTCCTGATCGACGTGAACGTCGGAGGTGTGGACGACAACGATGCTTTTTTTCAAAGCGGGCGGCTTTCGGAAATGTGCGGCGTGTTTTTGCATATGGATGACCGGCGATGACCGGGGGGCGCAGTCGATGCAAGAAACCAGCGGCGCGGTCAAGCCGCACGGCTGAATTCGCCAGCTTGTTATCGCTATGCCGCCGGCTTTTGCGGCGGCCGAAGCACCACCAGTGCGTCCAGCGCCACAACACCCTCGCCGCGACTTCGCACCAGCAGCGGGTTCACGTCAATCGCTTCGATAATATCGCCAAGCTCGCCGGCGAGTTGGCCGAGCGCCACCATACAATCGGCGAGCGCATCCACGTCCCGCGCCGGCGATCCGCGATATCCCGCCAGCAATGTTGCCGCTCTGGTCTGCGCGATACACTCAAGCGCCCGCTGGCGGCCAAGTCCGGGTGGGACAAAAGCAACATCCTTGAACAGTTCCAGCCAGACGCCGCCCATGCCGACCATTACGACCGGGCCCATCTCGACATCACGCGAAAGGCCAAGGACCATCTCGACGCCGTCGGTGATTTGTTTGGCGACGAGAATTCCTTCGAGCGGCGCGCCGATTGCCGCGCAGCGGGCGTTAAGAGTTTCCATGCCGGCGCGCACCGCGTTTGCGCCGTCGAAACCCATCAGCACGAGGCCGGCGTCTGACTCATGTGGCACGTTGGCGCAAACAGCCTTCAGCACGACGGGAAAGCCAATGCGCTGCGCGGCGGCGATGGCGCCTTCTGCGTTTTGCACGACTTCTTCGGGCGGCATCGGCACGCCACAGGCGCTGAGGAGTTGTTTGGATTCCAATTCACTCAGCGCCGTTGGCGCGCGCAATTGCGCCGCGCGCGCCCGCCATTTTTAGGCGTCCGCCCGCCTCAATAACTTCCAGCGTCTGTTCGTTCGGCACAAACAGCGCGAGATGATCGGGCGGTTCAGGCAAATCGGCGAGGCTCGGGTAGCACTTCGAACCCCAGATTTCCTCACGGTTCGGATTCACAAAATAGACGCCGCCGGCAAAACCGAAACGCCTGAGATTGTCCCTGATGCGCGGCGACCAGTTGCGATCCGACGCGCCAACGAGCGCAACGTTGCGCGACGAAAAAAGGGCGGCGAGGTTGAATAGGTGAGGCAAGATTTGCTCTTTACAAACTCTGGAGCGGCGCCCTTCGATATTATATCACGCCGGTCGCTTGTACGGCCCCAACCCCGGCCGGTACGATTTGGCGTCGAGAAACTCTTTCATGCCGACCTTGTCGCCAATTTCCTTGTCGGCTTTATGCATGGAATCCTGCTTGACCGCGAGATAGTCACGCGCCTCTTCGTGGCCCATGCGGCGCACGGCGCGGATGGCCTCTTTAGTATAGCGAACGACAGCGGGGTTGAGCTTCAGCAATTTGCCGGCAAGCTCCATGGTTCTGGCGTGCAATTGCGCACGTGGCGCGGATTCATTGACAAGGCCGATTTCCACAGCACGCTTGCCCTGGAACGGCTCGCCCGTGGTGGCGTAATACATGGCGTGACGCGGCAACAGGGTGTCGGTGAGATTCCAGCTGACGATGCCGCCAGGCAGAATGCCCCAGTTGACTTCGGAGAGACCAAAGGTTGCTTCATCCGCGCAAATGGCAAAATCGCAAGCGCAAAGCTGTGTGAAGGCGCCGCCGAAACAATAGCCCTGCACCATCGCTATAGTGGGCTTCGAGAAATGCGTCAGCAACTCATGGCGCCAGTTGTGGCTGATATTGTTGGTCTTCTTGCGCGCAATGGGATCATTGCCCTGCTCGCGAAAATACGTCTTGATATCCTGCCCGGCGCACCAGGCTTCGCCTTTGCCGCCGAGCACCAGCACTCGGGTTTGCGCGTCGTTATCGAGATGGAACAATGCGTCCTGCATGTCTAGATGCAGGCTAGGGCTCATGGCGTTGCGCTTTTCGGGACGATTGAGATAGAGAAAAGTCACCTCGCCTTCACGCTCGATCACAACATTCTCGTAGGTTTTGTCTGCCATTTTTTCCTCCGCAAGCGGCTTGCATGGATTCAGACTAACCAAAAGACTTCGCTGCGTACAGGTCGCCTTCACAGCCCCCGGATAAACGCTGTCACGGGCGTCGAGACACAATCGTCATCCGTGCCAAAAGTGCACATTGTGGAAAAATGATTGTGGTCAGCTATGCGGATGATGTGCGGCGGCTTCTGATCGCGCAAGGAAAGTGCGCGCGCCATTTCGAACGTGGGCGTGATGAGATAGACGGGATCAAATTCCGCCACCGCCAGAAACACCGGCACTTTC
>JAYTTW010000328.1:0-3362 GCA_043744855.1 Hyphomicrobiales bacterium | reverse complement strand
TACGCCGCGCCAACCGCGTGCGAGAGCATAGCGATCAGGGTCAGAAAGGCTCCCAGCGACAGGATTTCGGCGGTCTCGGCCAACACGGTACGCAACATGAGGGTCTCCCACCCGTTCGTTATATGTTTCTTTTTGTACCTTATTTGTTCTTTTGTCAAGCGCATGTTCACCCGCTCCACAACGCCGCCCCCGTCTAGTCGACCTCGACGATGAGCCCGTCGCGCAAGGTAACCCGACGATCCATGCGTCCCGCCAGTTCGAGGTTGTGCGTGGCGACCAGCGCGGCGAGGCCGGAGGCGCGCACGATCTGCGTCAACGCGTCGAAAACCCGGGCGGCGGTTTGCGGATCGAGGTTGCCGGTCGGCTCGTCGGCCAGCAACACGCGCGGCCCATTGGCGACAGCCCGCGCAATGGCGACGCGTTGTTGCTCGCCGCCGGAGAGTTCGCCAGGCCGATGCGATGTACGGGCGCCGAGGCCGAGATATTGCAACAGCTCGGTGGCGCGGGCCTTCGCCTTCTGGCGTTCGAGACCGCGGATGAGTTGCGGCATCATGACATTTTCAAGCGCGGAAAATTCCGGCAGCAGGTGATGAAACTGATAGACAAAACCAATCTCGAGGCGGCGCACGCGGGTGCGTTGCGCGTCGTCCATGTCCGCCGTGGAGAGGCCATTGACCCTGACGTCGCCAGCATCGGGACGCTCCAGCAATCCCGCCAGATGCAACAACGTCGATTTGCCGACGCCCGACGGCGCAATCAACGCGACGGTCTGTCCTGCCGCCAGTGAAAGATGCGCGCCGCGCAATATCGCCAGGGTGTTTTCGCCCTGCTGATAATGCCGCTCGACCGCATCGAGCGTTAGCGCCTGTAATGAGGGGGAGGCAGACTGGGTCATTCGTAGCGCAGCGCCTCGACAGGATCGAGCCGGGCGGCGCGCCACGACGGGTAGATCGTCGCCAGCAAGGACAGGCCGAGCGCAAGCAGCGTGATGAATGCGACATCGGCAGGCACCACCACGGAGGGCAGCCGGCTCAACAGGTAAAAGTTGGGATCGAAGGCGTTGACGCCGAAGGAACGGTTGATGAACTGGCGAAACGCTTCGAGGTTGTGGGCGATGACGAGGCCGATCAGCACGCCGGCGAACGTGCCGGTAAAACCGATGGCGGATCCGGTGAGCAGGAACACCCGCATGATGGAGCCGCGTGTCGCGCCCATGGTACGCAGGATCGCGATATCGCGGCCCTTGTCTTTAACCAGCATGGTGAGGCCTGAGACAATGTTGAGCGCGGCGACCAGCACGATCAGCGTGAGAATGAGAAACATCACCGTGCGCTCGATTTTCAGCGCCTCGAAAAACGAGCGGTTGCGCTGCCGCCAGTCGGTCAAAATCATCGGACGCTGGACGGCGTCCTGCAACTTCTGCCGCATGCTGTCCATGTCATCGGGGTCTTTGACAAAGGCCTCAATGACGCTGGCCTCACCATCGCGGTTGAAAAACGCCATGGCCTCGTCGATGGGCATGTACACGAAGATGCCGTCGAACTCGGTGACACCGATCTGGAAGATCGCGGAAACCGGATAGGTTTTTAGCCGTGGCGTCATGCCAAACGGCGTCGAGGCGCCGCGCGCCGTCAGGATGGTGATGGTGTCGCCCACCCCGATGCTGAGAGATTCAGCCATTTTCTTGCCTATCGCGACGCCCCCGGCCGCGTCAAAATCGTCGAGCGTACCGGCGATGAGCGTTTTCGAAATGCCAGGCAGCGCCTTCAGGTCGGCTTCGCGGATGCCGCGCACCAATGCGCCCGACTGATTGGATTGCGAGGAGACCCCAGCCGCGTTTTCAACCATGGGGATGGCGAGTGTGACGCCGGGAACCTTGAGGATGCGATCGGTGACTTCCTCAAAATCCGTCAGCGGCGTCTCGACGCCTTGCAGGAAGACGTGGCCGTTGATGCCGACGATCTTGCTCATCAGTTCGATGTGGAAGCCGTTCATTACCGACATCACGACGATGAGCGTGGCGACGCCAAGCAGAATGCCGAGAAACGAAAAACCGGCGATGACCGAGACAAACCCTTGCGCCCGACGGGCGCGCAGATAGCGCAGCGCAATCATCCACTCGAAAGCCGCGAAGGGTTTGGTTTGCGATGGCTGCGGCGCCAGAGTTGCGCCGTCGACAGCGTGAGCGACATCGTGGGCGACGTCCTGGGCGACGTCCTTGGCGACTTGGCTCATTGCGCCGCCGTCAGCTTGTTGAACACTGCATCAGGCGAAAGGCTTTCGCGCGCGCCGGTGCGGCGATCTTTCAGTTCGATCTGGCCTTCCGCAAGGCCTTTCGGACCGACGATGATCTGCTTGGGCAGGCCAATCAGGTCCATGGCGGCAAACTTCGCGCCGGGCCGCTCGTCGCGATCATCATACAACGTGTCAACGCCGGCGCCCAGCAAGCGCGCGTAAAGGCTTTCGCAGGCGGCGTCGACGATCTTGTCGCCCACTTTGAGATTGGCGATGCCAGCGCGAAATGGTGCAACAGCTTCCGGCCAGATAATGCCGGCCCCATCATGGTTGGCCTCGATCAGCGCCGCCACAAGGCGCGAGGGGCCGATGCCGTAGGAACCCATGAGAACCGTGATTTCCTTGCCGTCGGCGCCATTGACGACGGCTTTCATCGCCTCGGAATACTTCGCCCCGAAGTAGAAAATATGGCCGACCTCAATGCCGCGCGCCGAAACACGCGTATCGGGCGCCAGCGCGTCAAACGCGGCGGCGTCGTGCATTTCGGAAGTGGCGGCGTAATTGTGCGTCCACGAGTCAAAAACCTGCTGCATGGTGGCGCGGTCGTCGAAGGCGATGTCGGCGCCGGGCGTCGGCATGACAAGAAAATCCTTGTGACAAAACACCTCGCTCTCGCCCGTCGAGGCAAGAATAATGAATTCGTGGCTAAGGTTGCCGCCGATCGGGCCGGTGTCGGCGCGCATCGGAATGGCCTTGAGACCCATGCGCGCAAAGGTTCGCAGATACGCGGTGAACATTCGATTATAAGAGTGACGGGCGCCTTCCGCATCGACATCGAAGGAATAGGCGTCCTTCATCAGGAACTCGCGCGAGCGCATCACGCCGAAACGCGGCCGCACCTCATCGCGGAATTTCCACTGGATTTGGTAGAGATTGAGCGGCAAATCCTTGTACGAGCGCACATATGCGCGGAAAATGTCGGTGATCATCTCTTCGTTGGTCGGGCCGAAAAGCACGTCACGCTCGTAGCGATCCTTGATGCGCAGCATCTCCTTGCCATAGGCCTCGTAGCGACCGCTCTCGCGCCACAGGTCAGCCGACTGGATAATCGGCATCAACAGTTCGAT
>JAYTTW010000327.1:0-3363 GCA_043744855.1 Hyphomicrobiales bacterium | reverse complement strand
ACTGGTGTGGCCAAATTCCGTGCGCCAGATCGCCTTCAATATCATCGAATGCAATTGGCTGCAGTGTCAGGAAAACACCGGCGATCCCACCCACAGCGTCTGGGCGCACGGCCATCTGTTCAAATATATCCTGCAACGCGAAGGCAATTTTGCGGCGCGCGCCACCAGTCACGATCACACGCTGCACGACCGCACCAAATGGGGCGTCGGCATCAAGGAGCTATACGCCAACCCGACAGAACATGGCTTTGAAAAGGGCATCGTCTTCTCGAAGGAGCTGGGCGCCGAAGCGGACATCGTGCGCCGCCACTCGACCGTTATATTTCCGTTTTGCACACAGACTGGCAAAGCGGGCGCGCCGCGCAGCGAGTTTCAGTTTCGCGTGCCCATTGATGACACCAGCACCCTGCACATCTGTTATCAGGTTTATTCCGCGCCGCCGGGAGTGGAGGCGCCCAAACAGGACAGCGTTCCCGCCTATGAGCCGCCGACGCACGACGCCAACGGCAAGATCATACTTGATTACATCCTGGCTCAGGACGCCCTCGTGTGGAAAGCGCAAGGCGCCATCACCGACCGCACGCAGGAAATTCTCGGCCGCACGGATCTGCCCATCCTGCTGCTGCGCCGCCAGCTCGACGAGCAGATCAGCCTCGTCGAACAGGGGCTCGACCCGATGAACGTCTATCGCACCGACCCCGGTCTGCTGCACGGTTCCGGCGCGCCGCCGGTTACACAGACGCCGGTGCTGCAAAACTATCGCCGCATGTATCACAAGGGCTTCGCCAACGACGATGCCGACCGTTACGGTCCCGCCATCGACCTCGTCAAGCAATTGCACCAGCGTATCGAGGCGGCGGAACTCGCCGCCCATGCTGCAGCGAGCCCGCCCGTGCCGGCGAAGTAGAGCATGATCCCGAAAAGGGAACGCCGGTTTTCGGAAAAGATCATGCTCAATAAAAAACCTGGAATGCGACGACGATTCGAGGAATCGTCATCGCGCGCTATCGCCGCCTACAATCCGAAGCGCCTATAAACCGAAATTCTTGGCCCACACCTGCGCCAGCCGGTCCATCTGCGCGGGTGAATATGGCGGCATGTCCGCCACAGCAGCGATTTCCTCGAGCTGTTGCAAGGTTGAAAATCCACCAATGCCAAGCGTCACGCCCGCATGGGTGAGCAGAAACCGGAACGCCGCCTGCGCCAGTGTAATTCCGTTCTCGCGCGCCAGAAAACTCACCGCCATGGCTTGCCGGCGCAACCGCACCGACGTCGCCGATTGCATATCGTAGGCGCGCGCCAAGGGATGCCGGTCCTCGCCGCGCACCGCGTCATCGGTCAAATAGCCGCTCGCCAGCGGGCTGTAGATCGCCGCACCGGCGCCGCGCGCCATCGCATCGTTAATGACGCCGCCATAATCTTTTGCGCCCTCGATTCCCGGCGCCGGGTAACCCGCCGTTGGATTGAGCAGGGTGAACGGCACGTTGATCAAATGAAATTGTCCGGTGGCGAGCACCTGGCGCACCTCATCGGCGTCGTTACCGCGACAAATAAATCCGGCGTAGCGAATCTTGCCTGACTTTCGCAGCCGCTCAACGCCATCCATCACGCCCCCCGCGCGCAGGTAATCAGCAATCGGAAGCTGCGCGTAATACTTGCCTTCCATGCTTATCGGACGCGCCGTTGGCCCGTTATGAATTTGCAACATGTCGAGGCGTTCGACGCCGAGCCGCCGCAGGCTCGCCTCCGTTGAGGCGACGATATGGCCCGCGATATCGCCAAGATTTTCGGCGCGTATCTCCACCTTGGAGTTAAGCAAAGGCGTCGCGCCGATTTCGCGCAGCGCGCGGCCCAGGTGGCTTTCGGCGAGGCCCGCGCCATAGTCCGGCGAGTTGTCGAAATAGGTGACGCCAAGTTCAAGCGCCCGCGCCACAATCCGCACCCGCTCGCGCGCATCGCCGCCAATCATCAGCCCGGCGTTTCCGCCACAGCCAAAACCGATTACCGATGGCGATAACGACGTGGTTCCAATGGATCGATACTGCATGCGCCCCTACTGCGCGCGCGCTTTGGGCTCGTGCGCCTGCCGATCCCCAGCGTATTCGACCTGATCGTAGCCATGCACGGAAATGTCAAACAGGTTGCCATCAGGGTCCATGCCGCGCTGTTCGGCGAACGGCGTTTTGGAGGGGCGTTGCGTCGGCTTCGGCAACCCGTGCGCGACGATTTTTTCGCCGATCTCATCGGCGTCCTCAACCGTCACGCCAAAATGCTTGAAGCCCGGCGGCGCCTCTTCCGGACGTGATTGCAACAGGGCGATCATCAGGTAGCCGTCGGTGACATAATACCCGGTTCCCTGCTGATGCAGCACCTTCAAGCCAAGCGCTTCCTGATAAAACTTCGCCAGCCGCGCGGGGTTGTGCGACTTGAACGCGAGGTGTCGGATTTTTACCATGGTTGCCTCCCGTGGCGTTAGGCTTCGCGCCTTGCCGCCAGCCTAACATTGTTACACGCGCCTGCCGAGATATCGGCGACGAAACCAGTCCCGGCTTCATGCGCTCCATAAACCCGCATTGCGGGCGCGCGCTGCAACCAGCGGCGCAACAATATCGAGCGTCGGCGTGTGCAGCCCCGCCTGTCGCGCCAAATCCTGTACGATCAAAACCGTGCTGCCGACTTCCATCGCCCGCCCACGCTCCAGATCCTGCAACATCGAGGGTTTGTGCGGCGACAGGCTCGGCGAATTGCGCGCCTTGTCCATGTCAAAGCCGTTGTTGGCGAACCCATGAGCGCGCGCCAGCGCATCGATCTCGCTGTTGAGGTTGAGCAGCGTCGCCTGAACCGGCGCATCTGTCTGCACTTGCTCGATGGTGCCGCCGGTCAGCACGCAACAGGCGAAGTTGCCGATGAGGCTGACGTTCTTCACCCACATGGGAGCGCGCACTTCCTCGGCGTATTCGAGATTGACCTCCTTTACCGCCAACGCGCCAACCATTTCAGCGCAGCGTTGCCGCATTGCCGGCATCGCCGCGCCGATGGCGAAGCGCCCGCCCGCGCGCGCCGCCTCGATAACGCCGGGCTCACGAATTTCGCCGCCGCTCCAGCAGACAATACCCAGCGACCGTTCGGCGCCGATGACTTTGTGCAGCAGACCCTCTGGATCGAGCCGCGCCATGTTGATGGCGACGCCGGGCGGGGAAAACCCATCGCCGTAAAACCAATAGACGCCGTTGACCGCGAAGGCGACGAGCGTGTGCCGACCCATCAGCGGTTCGATGTGGCGCGCCACTTCGAAAAACGCCGGCGTTTTTACCGCTACTATTACCCGATCCTGTTCGCCGAACTCACGCGGATCCTCGCTCG
>JAYTTW010000326.1:0-3366 GCA_043744855.1 Hyphomicrobiales bacterium | reverse complement strand
TCCGATGAACCGTGGCGTCGAAATCACCTCTGGCGTCGCTGACGGGCCGCAATCCCTCATCAACGAGCAAGTCGAGATGGGCGTCGCCGTGCGCATGGCGGTGCTGGAAGCGCTCGCCCGCAATTTGCCCAACGGGGGCGCGCGGAGAACTCCGCTCAACTTTTGAAGGCAAGCTTCCAGACTCAAATAGTGAGATTGAAATGCCTGATTTAGTGCCAAACTCCAACGACCTTCAAGCCGTCAAGACACGAGGCGCACACGTCGGGACCGTACTTCGTCCACACGTGCAAGGCGGCTGCCACATTGTTAGCCCTTCACGTTTTGAAAAAGACTATGTGCGCGTGCCGCTTGATGAAGCGCTTGAGCCATGGCTAGCAAGAGGATTCAAGTTGCGGATGTCCGCGCCCGGCCATGCTCCAAGCCTTATCTCACCACAATCCATAAAAGGCCGATCACGACAGTTGTGACAACCAAAGTTCGGTGACTTTTGGCCAAATTCTGATCCCGGCTCTGCAAGCTGCTGACGAACTTGCCACGCTGCCTGGAATTCATGCCGCAGCCAGCACCGCATCCTTGACAGCCTTGGGCAAAGCGATCTCGCAAAAAATGGACATTGGATACAGGTAGTCCTCGCCGGATTCGTCGATGACCCGAACGTAGCCGCGCGCTTCCGCCCCCTCATCTGGGAGACCGATATAAATCTTGCGCTTCTCCAGCGCAGCCGGATACTCCGCATTGTCGACGCAGACCAGCATCAGTTTCGTAACAGTCTTGAGTTTCGTAACAGTCCTGGGCATTGTTGAAACCTCAAAGCAGTTGTTTGATCTTGAATTCCTTACGTCCGATGCCAGTCGCCTCATACCAGTGCAGCTCAGCGGTGACATTCGAGCCATCGGGCAGGCGAACTCTGGCGAAACCTTTCCGCTTCCTCCACCGTCCGCGGCCGTAGAGTTTTCTCAGGCGCGCAAGCTCCCGTATGGCGGAACCGGCGGCGAAAGTTTCGATACCCTCGATTTCGCCCAGAATTTCAAAATGCATCGCCCGATCCCGCTGCCGCATTATATCACAGGGAAAACGGATGCGGCAGAGTGGTTTTCGCCAAGTCTGAGCGCCTTGCCAGCGTCCTGCGGGACTGCCCCCATTGCCTGGCCCGTATCCGCGCGGTATCGAGTTTTCATGAAATCTCCTCCACTCGCGCTTCTGAACGCCCGCCTGATCGATCCCGTTGTGGGCAGCGAAACGCACGGCGGCATTTTCATGGAGGATGGAATCATTCTCGAAGCCGGCGCGAAGGTAACACGCGCGGAGGTGGGCTCCCGCACGACGATCATCGATTGCAATGGCGACTGCGTGTCGCCGGGTCTCATTGATATGTGCGCCTTTGTTGGCGAACCCGGCGCCGAGCATCGCGAGACGATTGCGTCGGCGAGCCGCGCGGCGGCGGCAGGCGGCGTCACAACGCTGCTGGCGATGCCCGACACCGCGCCGCCCATCGATGACCCCGCAGTGGTGGACTTCCTGCTGCGGCGGGCGCGCGATACGGCGCGCGTGCGCGTGCTGCCTTATGCGGCGATCACGCGCGGCTTGCGTGGCGAGGAGATCGCCGAATTTGGCCTGTTGCAGGAAGCTGGCGCGGTGGCGTTCACCGACGGGCATCATTCCATCCGCAATTCGCAGGTGCTGCGTCGCGCGCTCACCTACGCGCGTGATTTCGATGCGTTGATCGTGCATCTGCCTGAGGATGCTGACCTCGCGGGCGACGGTGTGATGAACGCCGGCGAACTGGCCTCGCGCCTCGGCCTTGGAGGGATTCCTGTGGAAGCGGAATCGATTGCGCTGGATCGCGATCTGCGGCTGGTGCGCATGACCGGCGCGCGTTACCACGCGGCGATGGTGTCC
Organism: Hyphomicrobiales bacterium; assembly: GCA_043744855.1. Lineage (GTDB taxonomy): Bacteria > Pseudomonadota > Alphaproteobacteria > Rhizobiales > Beijerinckiaceae > Terripilifer. The sequence goes on along the minus strand of JAYTTW010000326.1, from coordinate 1,467 downwards.
TGTTCGCAATCCCTCGAAATCATGTCGCGCGGCAAGGCGGAGGGTTTGCCGGTGACCTGCGGCGTCTGCATCCATCATCTCACCCTCAACGAAAACGACATCGGCGAATACCGCACTTTCTTCAAACTCGCGCCGCCGCTGCGCGCCGAGGCCGAGCGCCAGGCGCTGGTGGCGGCGTTGGCAAGCGGTCTCATCGACGTCATCGTCTCCGATCACAATCCGCAGGATGTGGACCGGAAACGTCTGCCGTTCGGCGAGGCGGAATTCGGCGCCATCGGTCTGGAGACCATGTTGGCGGCGGGGTTGCGGCTGGTCCACGCGGGAGACGTGAGCTTGACGCGGTTGATCGCGGCAATGACTTTGGGGCCAGCCAACATTTTGCGTTTGCCACAAGGGCGGCTGGAAAAAGGCGCGCCCGCCGATCTCATTCGCTTTGATCCCGACGAGCCGTTTGTTGTCGATGCCGCCAAATTGCAGTCGCGCAGCAAGAACACGCCGTTCGACGAAGCCCGCCTGCAAGGCCGGGTCAAACTGGCCTTGGTTGCCGGCGTCATCGTGCATGAATAGTCTGGCGCGGCTGCCGGCGGACACGGCCCGGCGCAGCGCGGGGAGAATGGCTTGCCCGAACTGATTTTGCTGGCGGCGCTGCTCGGCGGTTACGGGCTGGGGTCGATACCCTTCGGTCTCGTGCTGACGCGTTCGCAGGGCCTGCCGGATTTGCGCAGCATCGGTTCCGGCAACATCGGCGCCACCAACGTTTTGCGCACCGGCCGTAAAGATCTGGCGGCCGGGACGTTGTTGCTCGATGGATTGAAAGGCGCAATGGCGGTATGGATTGCGTTGCGCTTTAGCGCGCTGGCAGGATTGGCAGCGGCGCTCGGCGCGTTTCTTGGACATCTCTATCCGGTCTGGCTGAATTTCAAGGGCGGCAAGGGCGTCGCGACATTTCTCGGCTGTGCTGCGGCGATCTACTGGCCGGCCGGCGCAGCATTCGCTGTGGTGTGGCTGGCCGTCGCCGGGTTGACGCGATACTCGTCGGCGGCGGCGTTGGCGGGGGGCGTCGCGGCGCCAGCGATGTTGCTGATGGCGGGGCGCAACGAAGCCGCGCTGTTGTTTTTCGCGCTTGCGGCGCTGCTTTTCTACAAGCATCGTGACAACATCGGGCGATTGCGCGCCGGAACCGAAAGCCGGATCGGGTCCCAATGAAAGCTGACGGTGAACCCTCGCCCAGCGCTGGCGTGCGCCTCAACGACGAGCAACGCATCGACTGGCTGCGACTGATCCGCAGCGACAGCATCGGCCCGCAAACGTTTCGGGCGCTGGTCAATCGCTATCATGGCGCAGCCGGCGCGCTCGCCGCGTTGCCGCGTCTGGCGGCGGAGCGCGGCAAGCCGATCCGCGTGGCGAGCCGCGAGGAGGTGCTGCGTGAGATCGAGGCGCTCAGCGCGTTGGCGGGCGTTTTCGTCG
>JAYTTW010000325.1:0-13305 GCA_043744855.1 Hyphomicrobiales bacterium | reverse complement strand
TCGAGCGACGCCTCGGTATCCAAAGAAGTGTTCAGGAAAATCGCCGATCTCGAAAAAGCCGCGCCGGAATTCCAGTTTCGCGCCATCGACAATTCGGTCACCTACACCGTCGGTAATTTTTACGCGGCCATGGAAAGCCTCGTCGAAGGGGCTTTTCTCGCCGTCTTCGTGGTGTTGCTGTTTCTGCGCGACTGGCGTGCGACGCTGATTTCGGCCTTCGCCATGCCGTTGTCGGCGCTGCCAACGTTCTGGGCGTTGAACATGCTCGGCTTCTCGCTCAATCTCGTTAGTCTGCTTGGTATCACGCTGGCGACCGGCGTCCTCGTCGATGACGCCATTGTTGAAATCGAAAACATTGTGCGGCACATGCGGATGGGCAAGTCGCCTTATCGCGCCGCGCTCGAAGCTGCCGATGAGATAGGCTTGGCGGTCATCGCCATCACCATGACGATCATCGCCGTGTTCCTGCCGGTTAGTTTCATGAGCGGCATCGCCGGCCAGTACTTCAAACAGTTTGGTCTGACGGTCGCAATCGCCGTATTTTTCTCGCTGCTCGTGGCGCGCCTCATCACACCGATGCTCGCCGCCTACTTCCTGCGCGACCACCACGAAGTCGTCACGACAGATGGCCGCCTGATGCGCGCCTATACACGAAGCGTGGCGTTTTCTGTGCGACACCGGTGGCTGACGCTGATACTCGGCCTCGGCGTCTTCGCCGGCTCGATTCAGTTGATTGGCTTGCTACCCAAAGGCTTCATCCCGCCAATCGACGAAGGCCGCATGCTCTACAATGTCGAGTTGCCGCCGGGCTCGCGGCTTGCCGATACGCAGGCGGTGACGGACGCTATCGTCGCGCGGCTGAAGCGGGAGCCGGAAATCGCCAGCGTTCTGGTCAACGGCGGGGCGACCGTAGGGCTTGGCGGCAATGAGGTTCGCAAGGCGACGCTCGTCGTCAACCTCGTGCACAAGTCGACGCGTATCAGAACCCAGAAAGTTATGGAAAGCGTGGTGACGAACGTTTTGGCGGCGACGCCGGACATTCGATTCTGGTTCGTGCAAAGCAACGGGCAGCGGGCGATGTCGCTGATTATCGCCGGCGACGACAACGCTGCGACGACCCGCATTGCGGCTCGCCTGCAAAGCGAGATGAGGTCATTGCCGATGATCGCCAATCCCATCTCGACGGCGGCGCTCGACCGGCCCGAACTGCAAATTCGTCCACGTCTCGAGCTTGCAGCCGAGCTTGGCGTCGCCACTGACAGCATCTCGGAGACCGTGCGCGTCGCCACCATCGGCGACGTCGGGCCGGCGCTGGCGAAGTTCGACCTTGGTGATCGATTGATTCCGATCCGCGTGCAACTGGCCGACGGGGCGCGCGGCCAGTTGCAAACCATCGAAAATCTGAAAGTTGCGGCGGGTAAAGCTGGCGCCGTGCCACTCGCCGTTGTCGCCGATGTGGCGTTCGGGCAGGGGCCGGCCAGCATCACGCGCTACGATGGCGCGCGGCGCATTGCAGTCGAGGCGGACCTTGTCGGCAACACCGCGCTGGGCGAAGCACTTGATGCGTCGCTGGCTTTGCCGGCGGCGCAAAACCTGCCGCCCAACATTGTCGTTCGGCAAGCCGGCGATGCGGAGGTCATGGGCGAGGTGTTTTCGGGTTTCGCGACCGCCATGGGCGCCGGCGTTTTGATGGTGTTTGGCGTGCTCGTCCTGCTGTTTCGCAGCGTCCTGCAACCCGTCACCATCCTGTTCTCGCTGCCGCTATCCATCGGCGGCGTTGTGGTGGCGCTGCTGGTTGCGCACATGGCGTTCTCGATGCCCGTCGTGATCGGCTTCCTGATGCTGATGGGAATTGTCACCAAGAACGCCATCATGCTCGTTGATTTCGCCATCGAAAAAATGGCGGCGGGAATGCCGCGCACGGAAGCCATCGTCGACGCGGGCCGCAAGCGGGCGCGCCCCATCATCATGACGACCATCGCCATGGCCGCCGGAATGCTGCCGGCGGCGTTTGCGTGGGGCGACGGCGGCGAATTTCGTGCGCCGATGGCGGTTGCGGTGATGGGCGGCCTGTTTCTGTCGACGCTGCTGTCGCTGATTTTTGTGCCGGCGGTTTTCACGATCATGGACAGTCTCGGCAACGCGTTGTGGCGCGTGCTCGGCCGGTTTGTTGGCGAGACGGATGAGCCGGGCGCGTCGTCGCAGGCCAGCGCGGCGGCAATGACGACACCGCTGGCCAGCTACGTCGCGCTGCCGGCGGCGGCGACTTTTGCGGCGGGCAATGATGAGGTCGTGACACCGTTGCGCCGCGCCGAACGCGCCTGAACGCCGCAAGGTATCGCCGCGCGGCGTGTTTTTGGCGCTTTGTGAGAGACGCAATCGGGATGGTCGTTTGGCGCGCTGGCGTGGCGTGCGGGGCGCGTGCTATCGAGGCGGCATTGCGGCGCGGGGGCCGCACGGGAGGCGACATGGTCATCGCGAATTTCATCAGCCCGAAAGGCGCCTGGCACGCCAAACCCGTTGATTCAATTTTGCTGGATTCGCACGGTCGGCACGGGCGACGGACGGATCTCCAGGCGACCCACGGTCTGGCGTTCACCATGGACCTGCCGCTCGACGTCATGCTGCGGGGCGGCGATGCGCTTGTGCTCGAAGATGGCCGTTTGATCGAGGTGGTCGCGGCGCCGGAAGCCTTGGCGGAGATACGCATCGGCCAACCGCGCGATCTGGCGCGTCTGGCGTGGCGCCTGGGAAATCTGCATGTAGCCTTGCAGATTTTTCCGAACCGCATTCGCGTGCGTCAGGACGAAGAGCTGGAGAGCGTGGCGCGATCGCTGGGCGGCAGGATCGTTCACATCGAAGCGCCTTTTGACCCGGAAGGCGGCGCCTATGTGAGCCACGATGAGCCCGGGCATGTGCATGGTCCGGATTGCGGCCACGATCCGCATGAACATGGGCATCATGACCACGCTGAACATGATCACGCTCAACATGGTCATGCTGAACATGGACAAGCTGAACACGATCACAGCCATGGTCACGATCACGGCTCCGGTCACGATCACGCACATAAACGCTGAGCTTCGCCGGCAAACGTGCACGCGTAGGGAGGCACAGTCTTGATTTTTCTTGCGGTCGACATTGGCGGCACCTTTACCGACCTCATCGCCTATGATCCCGATGCGCAGGGTTTCTTGCAAGCCAAAAGCCTGACGACGCCGCACGATCCTGTCGAAGGCATCCTCGACTGCATGCGCAAGGCGGAAATTTCCGCCAGCGACGTCGGGCATTTCATCCATGGCTCGACGACGGCGATTAACACGCTCATCGAACGCAAGGGTGCGCGGGTTGGCCTGATCGTGACGCGCGGCACACGCGACGTTTATTTGATTGGTCGCGGCAACCGGCCCGACGCCTACAACATTCTGTTCAATCGCCCCAGCCCACTGTTGCCGCGCAGCGCCATTCACGAAGTCAACGAGCGTCTCTACGCCTCCGGGGAGGTGCGCGAAAAGATCGATCTGCAACAATTGCGCGAGGTTTGCCGCAGGTTGCTTTCGCAGGGTGTCGAAGCCGTGGCGATCTGCTTTCTGCACGCCTACGCCAATCCCGAACACGAACGCGCTGCCGGCAAGATTGTGCAGGAAATGCTGCCGGACGCCTACGTTTCGCTGAGCCATGAAATTCTGCGCGAATATCGCGAGTATGAGCGCATCTCAACGACGGTGGTGAATTCCTACATCGGGCCGAAAGTCGGCGGTTACGTGCGCAATCTGCAAAAGCGCCTCGCCGGCCTCAAGTTCACGGGTGAACTGGCGATCATGCAGTCGAATGGCGGCGTAATGGCGCCACAGACGGCGGTGCAGCGACCCGTGATGATGATGGAGTCCGGCCCGGTAGGCGGCATCATCGCCAGCGCGGAAGTGGGCAAGGCGCTCGGCTTCAGCGATGTCGTTTCGTTCGACATGGGCGGCACGACGGCGAAAGCCAGTCTGGTGCGCGATGGTGAACCCGCCATGGCGGAGGGATATTACGTCGGCGGTTACGCCAGCGGCCATCCTGTGATGATGCCGGTCGTCGATGTCGTGGAAGTCGGCGCAGGCGGCGGCTCAATTGCCTGGATCGACGAAGTTGGCGCGTTGAAAGTTGGCCCGCGCAGCGCCGGCGCCGATCCCGGCCCCATCTGTTACCGGCGCGGCGGCGCGCAACCAACGATCACCGACGCCAACGTTATCCTGGGCCGGATTGGCGCCGATGATTTTCTCGGCGGCGAAATGCGACTGGATCGCGACGGCGCGACAGCGGGCATGAAAAGCCTCATCGCCACCCCGATAAAGATGAACACCGTCGCCGCAGCGCGCGCGGTCATCCAGATCGCCATCGCCAAAATGTCGTTGGCGGTGCGCGAAGTGTCCGTCGCCAAGGGCTACGATCCACGTGATTTCGCCATGATTGCGTCCGGCGGGGCGGGGCCGCCGCATGCGGTGACCGTGGCGCGCGAATTGAACATTCCCACCGTTATCATTCCGCGCTTTCCCTCGCACTTCTCGGCGCTCGGCATGGTGATGACCGACGAGCGGCACGATTTCGTGCGCACCTATTTTTCCGAACTTGGCGCCGCCGATTTCAAAGTGTTGCGCCGCATTGTCGCCGAGATGCGAAAGGAGGCGCGGCGTCTGGTGTCGAAGGACAAGCCGATGGACGCGCAGATATTGTTCGATCTGCGCTACGTCGGCCAGGAGTTTGCGTTGCCCATTCCGGTCACACCGCAGCAACTCGCCGATGGCGACACCGGCGCCATCCGCGCCAGCTTCGACGCCATGCACGAGCATCGATACGCGCATTCCTCCGCCACCGAGCGGCTGGAGATCATCAACGTTCGCGTCATTGCGCTGGGACGCCGCACCAAACTGGCGCTGCCCGATATTTCCGCTGCGCGCGATGCGCCGGCGCCGGCCCGACGCGATGTGGTGTTCGATGATGACAAAGCGGTCGCGACGAGCGTCTATCAGCGCGACAACCTGCGGCGTGGACAAAAGATCGCCGGCCCGGCGCTGGTCGTCGAATATGGCACGACGACAGTGATCTTTCCCGGCGACAGTCTGGTCGTTGCCGACACCGGCGAACTTATCATCTCGGTGAGGATTTCGTAATGGCAAGCCAGGTCCACGGCGTTACGAGTAAATCATCCGCGCGCAGATCATCGTCATCAAGAAAGGCGCTCGATCCGGTTACCCTCGAGGTGTTGCGCAACGCATTGCCGGCCATTGCCAATGAAATGGCCGTCGATGTCGTGCGCACCTCCTACAACATGATGATCTACGAAGTGCGTGATTTCTGCACGGCGTTGCTCGATCCCGACGGCAAGCTGGTGGCGCAGAACGTTGGCGGCGTCTCGCACTTCGTCGCCGACCTCGGCGCGATCATTGTGGATGGCATGAAGAAGATAGGTCGCGACGGTTACAAGCCCGGCGACGTCATCATCACCAACCATCAAGCCGCCGCCGGTCAGCACCTCAATAACATCGTTATCTACACGCCGTACTTTCATGCCGGCGAACTGGTCATGTTTTGCGTCGTGCGGGCGCACTGGATCGACATTGGCGGCATCAGCACGGGCTTCGGCGCCGAGGCCAATTGCACGGACCCCTGGATGGAGGGGCTGCAACTTGACCAGTTGAAAGTTCACGAAGCCGGTAAACCGAATGAACTTCTGCTCAAAATCATTCGCGACAACATCCGCTTCCCCGACGCCTCGCTTGGCGACATGCGTTCGCAAATCGCCGGCTGCAAGCTGGCGCATCGCCGCCTCGACGAATTGTTCGCGCGTTTTGGTCGCGAGACATTGCTGGGCGCCATCGAGACCGTGTTCGCCGAGAGCGAGGCAAAGTGTCGTCGCGTCGTCGCGCAGATCGCCGATGGCGTTTATGAGGCGGAATCATTCGTCGATGGCGGTGGCATTATCGGGCCGCCGATCCGGGTTCATGCGAAGGTCACGGTCAAGAAGGGCCATATGATCATCGATCTCTCGGGTTGCTCGGGAGAGCGGCGCGCCGGCGTCAACTCGCGCACCTATGCGGGCGCGCGCGTCGCCTATAAAGCGCTGACGGCGCCGCAAGAGGCGGTCAACGAAGGCGGCTTCGCCGCGCTCGATGTGATCATCCCCGAGGGGAACATCATGATGGCGCGCTATCCCGCGCCGATGTCGGGCTGGAGCCTCATCGTGCCGACGGTTGTCGACACGATTTTGCTGGCGCTGGCGCCGGCCATGCGCGCCGACATTCCCGCCGCGCATCACGGGTTGCTCGGCGGCTCCGTGGTGTTTTTCGGCGCCAAAGCGAATGGCAAACCGTTCATCGTGCAAAGCCTGGAAGGCGGTGGCTGGGGCGGGCGCTCGTTTGAGGATGGCGCCTCGGGCTCTGTTTCCATCTGCCAGGGCGACGTGCGCAATGGAACCATCGAGGGAATTGAAATCCAGAATCCGGTCATTGTGGAGAAGCGGGAGCTGCGGCGGGACTCCGGCGGCACCGGGCAATTTCGCGGCGGCCTCGGCATCGACATGCAGGTGCGCAATCTCATCGAGGGCCGCTGGAATTTGCATCGTCCGCGCCGCATCGACAACCCCGCGTGGGGCTTGTGGAAGGGCGGTAAAGGGGGCACGGCCGACTACCGCTTGCGGCTCGCCAGCGAGACGGAATTTCGTAGCGTCAACGAGACGCGCTACCTGACGCCGGTTGATTCCGAAGTCATCGTGCGCACCGGCGGCGGCGGCGGATGGGGCGACCCGCTGGAGCGTGCGCCGGAGCGCGTGCGCGACGATGTGATCGAAGGTTACGTTAGCGCCGCCATGGCGAAAAGCGCCTATGGCGTCGTACTGCGCGGCGCCTCGCACAAAATCGATGCTGCAGCAACGCAGGCCTTGCGCAAGCAAATGGCGAAGTTGGCGGCGCGCAAGGCGCCGCAGGCCGGGAGCAAGGCGCCGCAGGCGAGGCGCAAGGCGCCGCAGGCGAGCAATAAGCCGGGCGTGGGTAAAAAGCCGGCGCCTGCCAAACACCGTAAGGGCTGAGCCGCGCGGCTTTTGTTTTCGTGCGCCGATGGGTTATGCCTTGCGTGACGCAGCGCAAATTTTGCACACGAAGCAACTTTTCACGCGAGGAAACATGGACGATCTCGGCCGGTATCCGAAGGGAAAAACGGGGCGTGACCCGAACGCCAATGAATGCGTTGAGCCTGGCACAGGACTGCGTTTTGTCGAATTGAGCCATCCGTGGGGACACGGTTCGCCGATTTTTCCCGGCGACCCGGATTTGCGCATTGAGCGTGGTGTGACGCACGCGCGCGATGGCGTGCTGAGCCAGAAGTTCACCGGCAACATGCATATCTCCACGCACATGAATGCGCCGATCCATCTGGTGCAGGGCGGCGCGGATATGTCAGGCCTCTCCATCGAGCGTTTTTTTGGCGCCGGGGTCGTGCTGGATATACCGCGTGGACGTTGGCAACTTGTCACAGCCGCCGACCTTGCCAAGGCCGCGCCCGCCGTGCGCGACGGCGACATCGTGCTCATCGACACCGGATGGCATAAAAAATATTCGGACAGTCAGGAATATTTTGGTTGTGGCCCCGGTTTGTCGGAAGACGCAGCGGAGTGGCTGATCGCCAGGAAAGTCGCGCTCGTCGGCGTCGACACCGCAACGGTCGATCACCCCATGGCGACGTCGCTGGGGGGCCATCGCAACGGGCCGCTGATGAAGCGGCTGCCGGCGTATTACAAATCACAAACCGGGCGCGACGGGATTGACGATTTTCCGAAATGGAACCCGTCGCACAAGGCGTTGCTCAAGGCCGGCATTCCGACCATCGAGAATGTCGGCGGCGGTCTGGATCTCGTCAAAGGCAAGCGCTGCACGTTGCAGGCGAGCCCGTGGCGTTTCATGGCGGGCGATGCGTGCGTCGTGCGATTGATGGCGATCCTTGATCCCGGCGGCGCCTATCGCGTCGCCAGTGGCGGCTGAGCGCAGGAGTGAAACATGGCTGAAGTCGTCGGCGCCAACGGTCTGCGCTACTACGATTTGACGAACGTTTATGGCCACGGCGTGCCGCAATGGCCGTCGTCGCCAAATCTTGACGTGCACACGACGAAATATCACTCGAAAGATGGCGTGTTTGTGCAGCAGGTGTCAGCCATCATGCATCGCTCGACACATATGGACGCGCCGGCGCATGTCACCGAAAATGCGGGAACTCTCGGCGACTACGAACCTTGGCGGTTTTTCGGCACGGGCGTCGCGGTGTCGATACCGAAGGGCAAATGGGGGCTCATCACGCCTGACGATCTGGAGAAGGCGACGCCGCGCATCGAGCCCGGCGACATTCTCATGATCAATACCGGCAGCCACAAAAAGCTTGGCGACAACGACGAGTATTACGCGCACTCGCCGGGCCTCTACAAAGCGGCGGCGGAATGGATTGTGGCGCGCGGCGTCAAGCTTGTCGGCGTTGACGTGCAAGCCCTCGACCATCCGCTCGGCACCAAGCTCGCCGATCACGGACCCGGTCCCTCGCACTGGTATCTCAACGCGGAATACAAAGCCGAAACCGGCCGCGATATCGCGGAAGATTTTCCGCATTGGGAGCCGGCGCACAAAATCATGATGGGCAACGGGATTCCGGGCATCGAAAACATCGGCGGCGATCTCGATCTCATTACCGGCAAGCGCTGCACCTTCATGGCGTTCCCGTGGCGCTGGCACCAGGGCGAGGGCTGCACCTTGCGCGTCCTCGCCATTCTCGACCCCGAGCAGAAATTCCGGCTGGAAAGCGGTGCCTGACCATGCATGTAACGCGCATCCAGCAAGCCAAGCCCTACGACGCAAAGCTGCATCACGTCATGACCGCGCTGCAACTGCAGGGCGGCGCTGCGAGCGAAACGAAGCAGTTCACGCTGGGCCTGTCGCATTTTTTGCCGGGCGGCGGCGCTGAAGCTTCAGCCTCCAACACGGAGAAGATTTATCTGGTGATCTCCGGTGAAGTAACGATTGTTACAGCGGCGGGCGAGGTGACGCCAGTACCCGGAATCAAAGATTCCGGGTACTTCGTTTTTGTTGAAGTATCCGCTTGTCATCTCCAGAAAGTGCGTCACTGCGTGACTCACTTTCTTCCGATGGCGGATACTATGGCCGCTCGACTCGTGCCATCTCGCGCCTGGCGAAAGCCGGTCCATCGTCAACCGCAGCAACGCTGTCGCCACCATGGCGGTAGTCGTGTCGAAATAAACGAGGCGTCATGATTTCCGAACCGCTCCGAAACCCGCTGTCGCTTTTCAACGTGAAAGGCAAATCCGCCATCGTGACCGGCGCAACCGGAGCGTTCGGACGGGCGACCGCGATCACGCTCGGCTCGCTTGGCGCCAATGTGACCATCGCCGGCGGCAGCAAGGCGGAACTTGCCGAGGTGGCGGACGAAGTGCGCTCGGTTGGCGGCGACGTCTGCGTTGTCGAGCGGCGGCCTGACACGCTGGCGGATGCGCAAGCCATGCTCGATGCGGCGTTGCAAATGTTTGGCCACGTCGATCAGCTTGTCGTTGGCTCCGGCACGAACAAGGCAGGTTTCATTCACGAACTCGAACTGGAAGACTGGCAGGCGGTGATGGACGCCAACGTTCGCGGCCCGTGGTTGATGGCGAAGGCGGTCGGGACCTACTGGATCAAGGAAAAGATCAAGGGCAAGGCTTTGCTGATGTCGAGCGTGCGCGGACGGCACGGAAATATTTCCGGATACACCGGCTATTGCGCGTCGAAGGGCGCGACAGATGCCTTGACGCGCGTGCTCGCAACGGAGTGGGCGAAACACGGCATCACGGTCAACGCCATTGCGCCAACGGTGTTTCGCTCGAAGCTCACCGCGTGGATGTTTGGCGATGACGAACTTGGACAAGCAACAAAAGCCCGCTCGCTGTCACGCATTCCGCTAGGCCGGCTTGGCGAAGTCGAAGACCTCATGGGCATGGCGCTGTATCTGCTGTCGCCAGCGTCGGATTTTTGCACGGGACAGGTGATGTATGTTGACGGCGGATTTACAGCCGGCTGAGGCCATTGTCGGCGTCGTCGGCGGCGGTCGCATGGGCGCGGCCATCGCGCAGATTTTCGCCGGCGAAGGTTATGCGGTGCGGCTCGTCGAGCCTATGGAAGCGGTGCGCGCCGGGGTTGTCGCGCGCATTGCCGACATTTGCCGGGCGCGCGGTCATTCGGCCGACGTGGCCTCCCGCATTACGGTATTGCCCGAGATCGACGCCAGTCTGGCGAGGTGCGCCATTGTCATCGAGGCGGCGCCTGAAAAATTGCCGTTGAAGCAGGCGATCTTCGAGCGCCTCGGCGCGCTGTGCGGGGCGTCAACGATCCTCGCCACCAATACGTCGGTCATTCCGGTGACGCAGATTGGCGCGCACGCCGCGCACCCGCAACGCGTTGTCGGGACGCATTTCTGGAATCCGCCCTATGCGGTGCGACTGGTCGAAGTCGTGCAAACCGCCGCCACAAGCGAGGCGGTGATCGAGTGCACCATGGCGCTGCTGGCGCGCGTTGGCCAACTACCGGTGCATGTCAAACGCGATGTCCCCGGCTTTATCGGCAACCGCTTGCAGCACGCCTTGAAGCGCGAAGCGATCGCGCTGGTCGAGAGCGGCGTGTGTGACGCTGCGACGCTGGATTTTGTCGTGAGAAACTCGTTTGGGGCGCGGCTTGGCGTTATGGGGCCGCTGGAGCAATCTGATCTTGTCGGCCTCAACCTGACCTTGGATATCCAGAATGTGATTCTGCAGGATCTCGACAACTCTACAGCGCCGCAAAAGCTGCTGGTCGATCTCGTCGCCGCCGGCAAGACCGGCGCCACTGCCGGTGAAGGGTTCCGCGCCTATACGGGGGAACAGCGCGCCGAGCTGCAGACGCGACTCGACCGGGCGTTGCTGGGGCCCCGCAAAAGTTAGAAGCGGTTGCTACCGGGCCGCCGCTGACTGTAAGTCTGGCTGCACAATCTGGCAGGTGAAAACCGTCAGGTAGAAACAGGCAGGTGAAATATTGGCGTCGGCGAGAGTCAAAATCGAAGCGGAGGCGCTGCGCGACTTCCTGCGCCGGACCTTCCTCGCGAGTGGAATGAACGATCCAGATGCGCGCACCGTCGCTGACGTCATCGCCTGGGCGGATCAACGTGGCACGGCGTCGCACGGGATTTCGCGGGTCCCGATGTACCTTGGCGTTATCGAACGCGGTGATATAGACGTGAAAGCCGTGCCGCAAATCAACTCGCGTGCGGGCGCGGTGTTTGTGCTGGATGGCAAAAAAGCGGCGGGCGCCGTCGCCATGAAATGCGCGGTCGAAGAGGCGGCGCGACGCGCCCGCGTGCATGGCGTCTGCGTCGGCGTCGTCGGCCACGCCACCCACACCGGCGCCATCGCGCATTATGTCGAGTGGGCGGCGGCGCAGGGTTTTGCGGCGATTGTTTGCAATTGCGGTCCGCCGAACATGGCTTACCATGGCACGCGCGTCGCAGGCCTCGGCACCAACCCCATCTCGATTGGCGTGCCCGGCGCCGATGGACCTGTCGTGCTCGATATGGCGACATCGCTGATCGCCAACGGCAAGCTCATGCAAGCGCGCGACCGCGGCGAACCGATCCCGCCAAATTGGGCGCTGACGAGGAGCGGCGATATAACCACCAATCCCGCTGTTGCAGAAATTCTGCTGCCGCTTGGCGGGCCGAAGGGGTCGGGACTGGCGTTCATGTTTGAGTGCCTGACCGGCATGCTGGCGAACAATCCAATTATTCTGAAGCAGGCCGGTCCGGGCGCCCAGCGCAGGCACACGGCGAACGCGATGATGATCCTCATCGATATCGCGGTGTTTCGCCCGCTTGACGAATACAGGCGCGAGATTGGCGACCTCCGGCGCCTCGTCAAGGCGTTGCCTAGAGCTGACGGTGTTGAAGAAGTGTTTTTGCCGGGCGAGCGTGGCGCGCGCGAATTTTCCAAAGGCGGACGCGACGGCGTCGTCGTCTCGCGCAAGAACTGGAACGCGCTCGTGGAAGCGGCGCAAAAGCTTGGTGTGCAGGCGCCGCCTGTGCAGGAAACTTGAACAGGAAATTTGAAGGGTTCAGCCATGGAAACATCCGTCACGTTCATTTCAGATGGTCTGAAAATTTCAGCAACGATCAGCCTGCCTGATGGCGTTGCCGCAGCCGAAAAGCGCCCGGCGTTCCTGGTGCTGCACGGCTTCGGCAGCACGCAAAACGCCGGTAACGTGAAAACGCCGTGCGCCATGCTCACCAAACTTGGCTACGTGACGCTGCGCTTCGACATGCGCGGCTGTGGCGACAGCGAAGGCGAAAAGGGGCGGTTGATCTGTCTCGAACAGGTTGAGGATACAAAGAACGCGCTGACGTTTCTGGCCGGCCATGCCAACGTCGAGGCGGCGCGCATTGGCGTCATCGGTTCGAGTTTTGGCGCGGCTGTGGCGGTTTACACGGCGGGCGTCGACAAGCGGGTGGCTGCGTGCATATCCGCGTCAGGCTGGGGCAACGGCGAGACGAAGTTCAAGGCTCAGCATGGCGGCCCCGGCGAATACGAGGGGTTTCTCAAAATGCTTGCGAAGGGCCGTGAGCACAAGGCGCGCACCGGCCTATCCCTGTGGGTGGATCGTTACGCCATCGTGCCGATTCCCGCCCACCTGCGCGTCCATGTGGTGGAACGCTCCATCGTACAGTTTCCGGCGGAGACGGCGCAAAGCATGTTCGACTTTCGCGCCGAGGACGTGATTGCAGGCATCGCGCCGCGCCCCTGCCTGCTGCTGCACAGCGCAGTCGATACCGTCACGCCGACCCGGCAGTCCATCGACATGTTCGCCAAGGCAGGCTCACCAACGGAGCTGCACTTGTTTTCCGGCACCGATCATTTCATGCTTGCCGTGCATAACGTGCGCGTCCATGCGACGGTGCAGGCGTGGTTGAAGGCGTTTTTTCCGGTGCACCCAACAACCAAAGCAGGCGTCGAAGCGCATTGAGGGGCCTCGTCGCAACGGGTCTGGCGGCATGCGGCGCGCGAAGGCGCCATCGGGCGAAAGCTGCGCTTTTTATGGCGTAGCATCCGGCGGTCCACCTATGCCATAATCTTCGAAAGTTCGCGCCTCGACAGTCGGCGGCGCCTTTACACATCCGGGAGGAAATCATGTCTCTGATGATCCGGTGCGCGATCTGCATCCTGCTGGCGGCGACGTTCGGCGCTGCATTCCCCGCCGCCGCAAAAGCGCCGAACTG
>JAYTTW010000324.1:0-3395 GCA_043744855.1 Hyphomicrobiales bacterium | reverse complement strand
AGCGCGATGACGCTTCTTCGAATCGTCGTCGCACTCCAGGTTTTTGATTGAGCATGATCTTTTCCGAAAACCGGCGTCCACTTTTCGGGATCATGCTCCAGCGCAAAATCTCAGGCGTCTTCCAGCGCCGGCAGCGGTTCCACGCCACGGATCATGTCGGAGGCTTTCTCCGCCATCATCAGCACGCAGGCGTTGATGTGCGCGCCCACCATGTCGGGCATGGCCGAGGCGTCGACGACGCGCAGCCCCTCGACGCCGTTGACGCGCATCTGCGGATCCACGACGCACTCCGGCGTAACGCCCATCTGACAAGTGCCAGCCGGATGATGCGCGGTTATCACCGTCTGGCGAATCCACGCGTCGATCTCCGTATCGCTTTTCACTTGCGGCCCCGGCGTTTTCTCAACGCCGCGATAGGGCGCCAGAGGCGCCGCCTGCGCCACCTCGCGCGCCAGTTTGAAGCCTTCACGAAGCTTCGGCAGATCGCCCGGCGCGCTGAAAAAATTGTAATGGATCGCCGGCGTGTCAAACGGATCGCTGGAGCGCAAACGAATTTCGCCGCGCGAATCCGGGTGCAGCAAC
This sequence comes from Hyphomicrobiales bacterium, assembly GCA_043744855.1. GTDB lineage: Bacteria > Pseudomonadota > Alphaproteobacteria > Rhizobiales > Beijerinckiaceae > Terripilifer. The sequence continues at coordinate 2,813 of JAYTTW010000324.1, read as the reverse complement.
GCGGGACGAATGCCGTAACCATCCTCGAACGCCGGCTTGACGCCGGGAAACCAGAGATGTGCGTTCATCGGCAAACCGCGAAACATGAATTCGATGTCGGGCACCGCGAATTCGGCGTTGGTCTTGATGAAGGCGTGCAGACCGCCTGGCACCACCGTTCCCGGCCCGACGCCGGCGAACCACGCCTGCAACATGTTCCACGCCATGCGGTCGAAGCGCATGTCGTCGCGGAACTGGCTGGTGTTGTTGGGCCGCGTGAACATGATCATGACCGCCAGATGATCCTGAAGGTTGCGACCAACCGGTAGATCGACAATCGGCGCCACGCCCATTTCCTTCAAATGCGCCGCCGGACCAATGCCCGACAGCATCAGCAACTGCGGCGTGTTGAACGTGCCGCTGGCGAGGATTACCTCGCGCCGCGCGCTCGCCTCCACGCTGAGGCCGTCTTTCACATAGTCAACGCCGGTGGCGCGCGTGCCGCTCATGCGCACGCGCGTCGCATGGGCGCGAACCTCGACGCCAAGATTCTTGCGACGTTTGACAGGATGCAGATAGGCGACAGCGGAGGACGACCGGCGGCCCTTGCCAATTGTGTATTGGCTGCGGCCAAACCCCTCGCCTTGCGCACCATTGTAATCCGGCGTCACCGGTAAGCCGACAGCCCGCGCCGCTTCGATCCAGGCGTCGAAAATCGGATCGCGCGTTTTGGCGAACTCGACCTGAACAGGCCCGTCGCCGCCGCGCCATGTGTCCGCGCCATCCGTAAACGTCTCACCGCGTTTGAAATAGGGCAGCACGTCCGCATAGGACCAGCCTTTGCAACCCTTCTGGGCCCAGCGGTCATAATCGCCGCGATGGCCGCGCGTGTAAGCCATCACGTTGATCGACGACGAGCCACCCAGCACCTTGCCGCGCGCCGCCTCAATCTTGCGGTTGTCGAGATTGGGTTCGGCTTCTGTATGATAACCCCAGTCATGCAGGCCGTAATCATGCATCTTCCCCATGCCGAGGGGAATGTGAATGAGCGGATCGAGATCGCGCCCGCCGGCCTCAAGCAACAACACCTCGGCGCCTGCGTCGGCGCTCAGCCGGTTGGCCAGCACGCAACCCGCCGAGCCCGCGCCGACAATGACGTAATCATAGCTTCTGCGGATGGCCATGCGTTCGCGCGCTCCCGTGGGTTGGCTCGGTTTGGCATGATTGCAGCGGGCTGACAATCAGACCCGGCAGATGCGCGACAATCAGACCCGGCGAACGCGCGGCCCCTCGCCGCCCGCCTTGCCAAGACGGCCGCGTGGCGGCGACGCGGGTTGCGCCGAGAACGCCGCCAGTGCGCGCGTCGAAGGCATGCGGCGCTTTTGCATCAATTGCGTGGCTTCATCTGCGGCGAGATTGTCGATCATCGACAGCAGCAAATCGCGCGTCCCGGCGATCTGCGAGTCGGCAGCGTCACCCACCGCAATGCGGTTGACCTCTTCGGCGAGCGGCACAAGCTTGTCGCGCAGCCCACGCCCTTGCGGCGTCAGAAATACGTAAACTTTTTTGCGGCTGTCGGGTAGCTGGCGGCGCTCAACGTAGCAAAGCTTTTCCATCGCCTTCAACGCCGAAAAGGTAGTCGGCTCCATCAGCCCGGCTTTCTCGCTGAGGTCGCGTTGGGTGATGCCGTCTCCCTCCCACAGAATTCGTAAAAAAGTCCAGTGACCGAAAGAAACCGAATGTTCCGCCAGCCGCAATTGCAGCGCGCGCGTCAGCCCGCGCGTCGCGTCCTTGATGAGATGCGCGAGACGATCATCGGGCGCGGCTTCCCGCCAGTGGCGCAAGATGGCCTGCGTCGGCGCAGCGACGAGCGGCGGCGGCGAGGTTTGCGTCGACAGTTTTGCCGGAGTTTTTGCGAATCGCGTGGGCTTCGTCATGGGCTTCGCCATTTTCTTCTTCATGGTTTTATCATGCGTCAATCCCCGCGCGGCTCTAAAAACCTGGCGGCAAGGCGCACTGGTGGTGCAGAACAATGTCGCGTTGCTGTTGCGCCGACTGCAACATGGCGAAGCAGACCTCCATGGTCGCCATCGCCCACGCTCCGTCGTGCGCCGGCCTGACGCCGTTGACGACAGCGTTGTAGAGTTCGTCGATGACCTCGGCGCGCGGCACGCCAGGCGGCGCCAACGGTTCAAAACCCCGCGCTGCATCGCCGTACACCTGCACGCCATCGGGTTGGGGACGCAAATCGCCGCGTTCGCACATGGCGATCAGCAAGCCGAAATGTGGATGCCAGCGCGTTTGCGAAGCCGTCGCGCCCGGCGGCGGCTTATAGCCAGCGCCGCCAAAATTGCTGTCGTTCTTGAGCGCCAGTTCGCTCTCAGCGGAAACACCGTTCAGCGTCGCACGCGCCGCCCCGTAGCGCTCGCGATCTTTGCGCACGCCGCTTTCGGCGACCCATCCAGTGAATTCGTCGCTATCGAAATGTGCGTAACCGCTGTAGGTGAGCGAGGCGAAGACGCCGTTCTCGAAAATGAGGTGAGCGTTGTAGGCGCCCTCGGTCGGTCGCGCTGCATCCCACGCGCCGGTGGTGGCGCGCAGCCGTTCGACGCGCCCGCCGCCGAGCCAGCGCACATTGTCGACCTGATGCGGCGCCTGATTGAAAATCACGCCGCCGCCCATCTGCGTGCGCAACTCCTCGGGTCGCCGCGGCCGGTACAGAAAATCCGTGCATTGCAACGCATGGATCATTCGCACATTGCCGTAGGCGCCCGATGCCATCATCTCCCGCGCGCGCTGCACAGGCCGGTCGAACGAATGGCTGTGGCCGACGA
>JAYTTW010000323.1:0-3401 GCA_043744855.1 Hyphomicrobiales bacterium | reverse complement strand
CGGTGCAGCTTTACGCAATCCAGACAAAAGAGTTCGGCAAGGACGTTCGCCATTACGAAGCGCGGCAGCATCGCGACGGCGGTGGCCGGCAGGATAGGCTCGTCTACGGTCCGGCAAGCATTGGCGTGGGTTCCACGTTGGGCGCAGGCCCCATGTTGGACACGGGCCCCATGTTGGACGCGACAATTTACAGGGTCGGCACAGAAGCCGCTCCACCCGTGACATTCTTTGTCGAAATGGCGCGTCGCGCGGCGCAGGCAGGTTACGCGGTGACACGCAGCACCACGCCGGGCGCGATGGCCTCGCGATTCGGACCGTTTGAAGTTGCCGACCTCACACTGGCGGAGGCGACGACGCAAACCGCCTGCCTCGGGTTCCGCCTCGCCGGGGCCGGAACAACGGTGCGAATTTCCGGTTTTGCCTGCAATGCCGCGCATCCCATCGAGTTGCAAACGCTCACCTGCGCGCTGGACAGGATCGATTTGCTGACGGGCGGGGATCGCGACCTGTCCAAATTTTTCGTCGCCGCCGAAGTGGGTCGCGGCAAAGCCTGCGCGAAGAACGCACGCTCTGCGGCGCTGAAAGGCGAACGTCAAAATGTGTTTTCGCGCTGAGCAACGAAAATTCTGTTGGGATGTTAACCATCCGCGAGCTATGTTAGGCTACGAAAATCAACGTTGCAGAGGTAAAGATGCGCTCGACACAAATGTTTACGCTGGCTGTTTCGACAGGTATTGCAGCGGTCCTCGCTTTCGCCAGCGCTGCCAGCGCCGCGCAGCGCCATCGCGGCCATGCAACGGCAGGGCATACAATCACCGTCAAGAAGCGCAGCTTCCTCGATGCGGGCAAAGTCGTCCCGGTTGGCAGCGAGTCGGGCTACGTGACCGCCGGGCAGTATTTCACGCGCACGACCGACTACTACAGCCAGCGCTCGCGCTACGGCAATGAAACCCTGCCGGGGCGATTCGATTTGCCCAACGACAAGCCGCTGTTCCGCTTCTGACCGGCGTTTCAGGCGAGCTTTTGAAGCTCGCCGAGAATGGCATCGCCCATTTCGACCGTGGAAACGGTTGAGGTCGAGGCGCCCTTGATGTCCGCCGTGCGCAGTCCCTTGTCGAGCACCGCCGAAATCGCCTTTTCGATGTTGTCGGCGGCCTCGCCCAGACCGAACGAATAGCGTAGCGCCATGCCGAACGAGCCGATCATGGCGATCGGGTTGGCGATACCCTTGCCGGCGATATCCGGCGCCGATCCATGCACGGGTTCGTACAACGCTTTGCGCTTGCCGGTTTTCGGATTGGTCTCGCCGAGCGAGGCGGAAGGCAGCATGCCGAGCGAGCCGGTGAGCATCGCCGCCACGTCGCTGAGCATGTCGCCAAACAGGTTGTCTGTGACGATCACGTCGAACTGCTTGGGCCAGCGCACCAGTTGCATGCCGAGCGAATCCGCCAGTTGATGCTCGCATTCGACATCGGGAAACTCGCGTTTCGCCAGCCCGCTCATCACTTCGTGCCAAAGCACGCCGGATTTCATCACGTTGCGCTTTTCAGAGGAGGTCAGCTTGTTGCGCCGCTTGCGGGCGAGTTCAAATGCGACGCGGCCAATGCGCTCGATCTCGTAGGTGTCATAGACCTGCGTATCGATGCCGCGCTTCTGGCCATTGCCGAGGTCGATGATCTGCTTGGGCTCGCCGAAATAGACGCCACCCGTCAACTCGCGCACGATCATGATGTCGAGGTCTTCGACGATCTCGCGTTTCAGCGAGGACGCGTCGGCCAGCGCCGGATAGCAAATCGCCGGGCGAAGGTTGGCGAACAGCGCCAGTTCCTTGCGCAGTCGCAACAGTCCGGCTTCGGGTCGCACGTCGTAGGGCACGGCGTCCCACTTCGGCCCGCCGACCGCGCCGAACAACACGGCGTCGGCAGCCTGCGCCAGCGCCATGTGATCTTCGGAGATCGCAGCGCCATGCGCGTCAAAGGCCGCGCCGCCGACAAGACCCCGTTCGATGTTGAACGTGGCGACGCCCGCTTCGCCCATGAATTTGGCGACTTTCTCGACTTCCCTTGCGACTTCCGGACCAATGCCGTCGCCGGGCAAAAGCAGCAGGTTGTAGGTCGCCATCGTTGGTCTCCGGAATGAATGCGCTGGCGGGCTTGATAGGGGCGAGCGACGTGCGGGGCAAGGGCTGCCAAGGGCTGCAAGGGCGGCAAGGAGGCCAGTTGCGTTTCTGATGGATTGGACTAGCCTTTGCTGACGACCGGGCGCGCGGCTGCAAAATCCGCCGCAGTATCCTGGCGGTTCGGGGAGGTCAGGATGTCCAGTGAACAGCCGGAATCTGTGATGCGCGCGACATGCCGCCCTACGCCAAAAGCCAGGTCAGCGACGGCGATGTCGCCGACATTCTCGCCTTCATCCTGGCCTTGCCAGGCCGTGTGGACGCCAAATCGATCCCGCTACTGATGCAACAGGTGCAGTAGCGCTGGCGGATCGGGCCGGCCACACGCTGCTGTCGGGAAGCCCGATCACGCCTCGCCAGCCGCCATTTGCGCCGCCTGATGTTCGGTCGTCAGCGCGTCGATCACCTCATCGAGGGCTTCGCCGGCAATGATTTTGTCGATCTTGTAAAGCGTCAGATTGATGCGGTGGTCGGTGACGCGCCCTTGCGGGAAATTGTAGGTGCGGATGCGTTCCGAGCGATCGCCGGAACCGACCTGTGATTTGCGGTCGGCGGCGCGTTCCGCGTCAAGCTTCTGGCGCTGCATGTCATACAGGCGTGACTTCAGCAGCATCAGCGCGCGGGCGCGGTTCTTGTGTTGCGAACGTTCCTCCTGCACGAAAACAATGGTGTTGGTGGGAACGTGGGTGATGCGAACGGCGGAATCGGTTTTGTTGACGTGTTGGCCGCCGGCGCCTTGGGCGCGCATGGTATCGACTTTCAAATCCGCTTCGTTGATTTCAATGTCGACATCCTGGGCTTGCGGCAGCACGGCGACGGTCGCGGCGGAGGTGTGGATGCGCCCCTGGGTTTCCGTGTCTGGCACGCGCTGCACGCGGTGCACGCCGGATTCGAATTTCAGCTTGGCGAATACGCCGCGCCCGCTGATTTCAGCGATGATCTCCTTGAAGCCGCCGGCGGTTCCCTCGCTGGTTGAGAGGACTTCGAGCTTCCAGCCCTTCGATTCCGCATAGCGTTGGTACATGCGGAACAGGTCGCCGGCGAACAGCGCCGCCTCGTCGCCGCCAGTCCCGGCGCGAACTTCAAGGATTGCGCCACCCTCGTCGGCGGCGTCTTTCGGCAACAAGGCGACGCGAATGTTCTGTTCGAGACCGGCGATGGCGTCGCGCGTCTCGACCGCCTCCGCTTCGGCGAGGCCGCGCATTTCGAGGTCGGTTGCATTATC
>JAYTTW010000322.1:0-13492 GCA_043744855.1 Hyphomicrobiales bacterium | reverse complement strand
GAAGCTTTTGACCTGATACTCATGGACATCCGCATGCCGCATCTTGACGGTCACGACGCGGCGCGACTGATTCGGGATGCCGAGGCGCAGGCCAAACGGCCCCGCACGCGCATCGTGGCGTTGACGGCGAACGCCTTCCATGAGGATCGACTGGCTGCGGCAGCGGCGGGGATCGACGCCTTCCTGACGAAACCCGTCGATCTCAATGAATTGGCGCGAACGCTCGGCGGCGATGAGGCCGCGACGGCGTGAGCGTTTGCGAATTGTCATATTCTTGTCGGCGTTGCGTGCTGTAAGTCTGGCGACCAGACCTGATCTGGCGGCTTGATTCGCCGGGAGAAAGCCTTGTCGCATTTTGCTCCGGACAGCCTGCCAAAACGCCCGCGCGGCTCGTTCCGCGCGTTCGCCCCCATCAAAGCGGCCGGCGCCGGGCTGAAGGCTGCGGGGCAGGGCCGCATCGTTCGCGATCTCTTAGGCTTGCCGGCCTCGCTCGGGCGCATCGGCAATCTCGAGATCCGCCTCGCCATTCGCAAAGGCGAAATCCGCAAGGCGCAAAAACTCCGCTATCGGGTGTTTTTTACCGAAGGCGGCGCCATCGCCGACGTGAAGAGCAAGATGACGCAACGCGACATCTGCCCGTTCGACCGCATTTGCGATCATCTGATCGTCATCGACCATGATTTCGTCAATCGCTTCGGTCGGCGCAAACCAAAGGTGGTCGGCGCCTACCGCCTGTTGCGGCAGGACGTCGCCGAGCGGCACGGCGGCTTTTATTCAGCTCAGGAATTCGATGTCGCGCCGCTGCTGGCGCGCCACCCCAACTTTCGCTTTCTCGAATTGGGCCGCTCGTGCGTACACGAAACGTGGCGCAACAAACGCACACTCGAACTCATGTGGCGCGGCATCTGGACCTACGTGCGTCACCACCGCGTCGACGTGATGATCGGCTGCGCCAGCTTGCCCGGCGCCAACCCGCTTCGCCACGCCTCGGCGCTCGGCTATCTCAACGCCAACGCCGCCGCCAGCCAGACTTGGTGCGTCGAAGCGCATTCGCGTGACAGCGTCGCCATGAATGTATTCGCCACCGGCAATGTCAATGCGCGACGCGCGCTGGCCGCGTTGCCGCCACTCCTCAAGGCCTATCTGCGCTGCGGCGCGAAGGTCTCCGCAAGCGCCGTGGTGGATCGCGTTTTCGGCACGACGGATGTTTTCACCGTCATGCCGATCGCCGATATCGACGCGCGCTACCGCCAGCATTTTGGCGGTCCCCTGCCCGAGCGCCAAGCCGCCTGATTTTCAGACCGCTGTGATGGTGATCGGGATGCCGCCGAGAAAATCCATTTTGCCAACATCCGCGCCGCAATGGCGCAAGATGCAATACGCAACCGTGCTGTGAAAATACACGTTCGGCGCGACGAAATTGGCGAGATAATCATTCCCCTGCATGGCGGCGCGTTTGGCCGGCCCCATCGGAAATACGATTTCGCGGTTGCCTGAGGCGTTGATCGCCGCTTTGTCGAGGCCGCCGAGGAACGACACCGTGCGGGCGATGCGATCCTTGAGCTGGGCGAACGTCGTCTCGTTGTCCTCAAACTTTGGCGCATCGACGCCAGCCAGCCGCGCCATTCCGTTCTTTGCGAGATCCGCGGCGATCTGCACCTGACGCACAAGCGGGAACATGTCGGGCGCGAGGCGCGTCTGCAAAAGCACGGATGCATCGATCTTTTTGGCGGTGGCGAAAGCTTCGCCCTTGTCGAGCACACCGGCGAGTGCGTTCAACGTGGTGGTCAAGGCGGCGAGGGACGAGGATTGTGCGTAGCTCATGAGGTTTCCTTCTCAGGCGAATGCCGAGACGCTTGTAGCTCACCACAGCGCGCGGCGATACGTGGCGGGATTTCCAAAAAACGCAAGGCTCCCACCCAATTCGCACGAGCCGGAAAATTGTGACAATCTTGTCGCAAATCCGCAGGAGGCACCCATGCAAGGCAAGATCGCGCTCGAAGAACATTTCGCCATTCCCGACACGCTGATGGATTCGAAAGGCTTTCTCGCGGAAGCCACATGGCCCGAGCTGGAAGCGCGTCTCCTCGACATACACGGGCGCCGCATCGAGGAGATGGACCGGCACGGCATTGAGACGATGATTCTTTCGCTCAACGCGCCGGCTGTGCAAGCCATCCACGACGTGAAGCGCGCCAACGATGTCGCCCGTCGCGCCAACGATTTTCTCGCTGAACAGGTCGCCAAAAATCCGCGTCGCTTTCAGGCCTTCGCCGCGCTGCCCATGCAGGACGCGGATTTGGCGAGCCGGGAACTCGAACGCTGCGTCAAGGAACTGGCTTTCCGTGGCGCGCTGGTCAACGGCTTTTCGCAGGCGGGTTCGCCGGAAAACTGCCTCTACTATGACATGCCGCAATACCGTCCGTTCTGGCAGGTCGTGCAGCAACTCGACGTTCCCTTCTATCTGCATCCGCGCAATCCCATTGCCGCGTGGTCGCAGATTTATGAGGGACACGGCTGGTTGATGGGGCCGACGTGGGCGTTTGGACAGGAGACAGCCGTGCACGCCTTGCGGCTGATGGGCTCGGGACTGTTTGATGAATATCCGCGTCTCAAGATCGTCGTCGGCCACATGGGCGAAGGCCTGCCGTTCAGCATGTGGCGCATCGATAATCGCAACGCCTGGACCAACGCCAAGCCCAGTTACCCCGCGAAAAAACCCATCGCCGAGTACTTCCACAAGAATTTCTGGATCACGACATCCGGCAATTTTCGCACCCAGACCTTGATCGACGCGATGCTGGAAATCAGCGCCGACCACATCCTTTTTTCCGCCGACTGGCCCTTCGAAAACGTCGACCACGCCGCCAACTGGTTCGACCATTGCTCGATCAGTGACAATGACCGGCTGAAGATCGGGCGGACGAACGCGATGCGGCTGTTCAAGCTGGGGAATGAGTGAGAGGGGCTGGAGACGCTTTGAAGGCGGCGGTGAGGCACCTTGGAAACTCACGTTTTCAAAAAGACAGAATTTTGCACACGACACGGTCCGTAAGCGGTCGTTGGCAACGGGTGAGATGGGCGGAAACGCGACGTGCGCGATGAAACTCGGCATGTCCGCTGTCGCCAGCAATAACAGTCATCCAGCCGTTGGCGACATCCCCGCTATTGCTGTGAGCAGAATGAGACATCGGGGGAAATGCGTCTCGTCGTCTTGTGCTTGGCCATGCGCTGTGATTTGTATCGCAGAGTAGCACTCGCCCATGTGCGGAGAGTGAGGGGGTACAATGCCCGACCTGCCTGAGATTGCTGACTGCGCCGGGTCCACTTGTCGATACCTGGAATTTGAGTTTACGAAAATCACTGTCGTATCGTGGCTCGATCAGACCGGCCCGCAATTTACATATAACACGGTCGGCCTCGCGGACTTCAAGGCGGAGGTCGAGGAACAAATAAAGCGGCACTACGCCCCTCGTGCCAAGTGCGAAGGCGGTTGTGTTTGTTTGAAGACCAGCAAGATACTAGCCGGTCCGACCAACCCGCCGACTCCTTGCGAAACCGATATCACCCTGAACAATCCCGCCCCCAACAACAAGCACAATGGGTTTGTCGTTAAGGTGGCCTATTCCTACACGTTGACAGTTTACGAGGGCATCTGCGGACCGCCGCCGCCCAAGATCGTTTTGCCTCCGCACTGAAGTTGGTCGAGTAGGTCGTGGGGTGCGTTGTTCCTTTGACGTACGAGTGGAGGCGAATGATGGGATGGGCGGCTGGATCGGGACATCAGCGGTATGTTGCGGCGCGCTTCACTTTGATTCTTATCATCGTCCTCAGTGGAGCCTCAGCTCAAGCTCAAGCTCAAGCTACAACTGCAACCGGCAATTGTCCCTATTGGGCGGATTCCGCGACGGGAAATCGGGTCCCCACGCTTCCGCAGGCCCTGACGCGTGACGAATTCTCCCTTAGCCGAGGCGCAACGCGGGTTAGCGGCTCAGGGCATAATTTCTTCAGTGCTGACGGTGGGCAATCATGGGTAGATTCATTGACAGGCACGCCTGCTCCGACCCTTCCCCAAGCGCTAACGAGGGATGAGTTTTCCTTTAATAGAGGCGCAAGGCGGGTGAGTGGCTCAGGGCACAATTTTTTTCTCGTCCCCTGTCCGCCCACGCAGTCCACCAGCGTCAATTCAACCCCGCAAACCTCTTGGACCGGCCCCTACATCGGCGGCGAACTCGCAAAGAACTGGGGCCGGGTGCGCTCGACCGAGACCTTCGCCGCAACGGGTGTCCGCACTAACGAATTCACCAACACCGGCGATCCCCTCGGTTTCGGCCTCGTCGCCGGCTACGATTTCGCGCCGTGGGGCAATGCTGTTCGCGTCGGCCCCTTCGCCTCCTTCGACATTCTCCACGAGACCGTGCGCCAGAATTTCGCCGGCGGGCAATTCCTCGGCACGCGCACCAACTGGTTCGCGACGCTCGGCGCGCGGGTTGGCTATCTCGCGACGAACAATTTCCAAGTCTACGCGCTCACCGGCGTCACCTTCGTCAACCACGACCTCAAGGTGAATTTCGCCACGGCCGCCTCGTCCAACGCGACAACGCCAGGGTTCACGCTCGGCGCGGGCTTCGAATACCGCCCCGACTTCGCCATTGGCGGCAATCCCGTAACCCTCTTCGCGCACTATCAGCACACTTGGTATGCGAGGGCGAGCTTCAACACGCCCGCGTCGTCCCCCGCTTTCAACTACGCCTTCCGGCGCCGCGACGACATGGTGAAGGTCGGCTTCAAGGTGTGGTTCGCGCCGCCCGCCGCCGCGCCCGTGTCGGCGAAATACTGAGGCGGTGGCGATTTTTTTAACTTGTCGCCCGGTAGATCGCCGCTGGCGACACCCCATAGGAGCGCGCAAGATCGGCAACGGCCTCGCCGTCTTTGCGCCTGCGCCGCGCTTCCTCGTTCGGCGCTGCCGTCATTTTCGTCGGTCGCCCCATGAGCTGGCCGCGCAATTTGGCGCGGGCGCAGGCTTCGTGGGTGCGGATTAGATCACGCTCCACGTCCGCCAGCCCGCCAAGCGCGGCAATCATGGGCCGCCCCGCGCTGCTGGAAGTATCCGCACACGGTTCCGCGAGGCTGACAAATCGCCCGCTCGCGTCGATGATGTTTTGACGATGGAAAAAACTTAAACATGACGTGCGCCACCTTCTCCCGCGAGGCGGGAGAAGGATGTACTCACTGAGTTTCGCGCATCCCCAACTCCCCCTCACGCCGCCTGCGCCACCAGCGCGTTCCTCGCGCGGTAGGACAGCGCCTCGGCCAGATGAATGCGGCTGACGTTTTCGGCGCCGTCGAGGTCGGCCAGTGTGCGCGCCAGTTTCAAGACGCGATGATAGCCGCGCGCCGATAAACGCAGTCGCTCCGCCGCGTCGCGAATGAGCGACAGCCCGGCTGCATCGAGATGCGCGACGGTCTCAATAACGTTGGCGGGCGCGGCTGCGTTGCAGGCGATGCCCGGCAGACCAATCGCTTTGTAACGCGCGCCCTGAATGGCGCGCGCGGCGGCGACGCGCGCCGCCACTTCAGCTGAGCCTTCGCTCGGCGGCGGTAGAATGAGATCGGCGGCGGTGACGGCGGGCACTTCGATACTGAGATCGAAGCGATCCAGCAGCGGGCCGGAAATGCGCGCCTGATAGCCCGCCATGCAGCGCTCGTTCGCCTGCCGCTTGCAGGTGTAACCAGGCTCGGTGGCGTGGCCGCAGCGGCACGGGTTCATCGCCGCGATCAATTGGAAACGGGCGGGATAGACAACCCGGTGATTGGCCCGCGCGATGGCTATTTCGCCCGCTTCAAGAGGTTGCCTCAAACTGTCGAGGGCGTGCGGATGAAATTCCGGCAATTCATCAAGAAACAGCACGCCGTTGTGCGCCAGCGAAGCTTCCCCCGGCCGCGCCTGCGTGCCGCCGCCGACCAGCGCCGCCATCGAGGCGGAATGGTGCGGCGCGCGAAACGGCCGGCGATCCGTCAGTTGCCCGCCGGCCAGCGCGCCGGCAACCGAGTGGATCATCGAAACTTCCAGCAATTCGCGCGGCGTCAAGGGCGGCAGGATCGACGGCAATCGCGCCGCCAGCATGGATTTGCCGGAGCCCGGCGGGCCCGACATCAGCAGGTTGTGACCCCCGGCGGCGGCGATTTCCAGCGCCCGCTTGGCGCTCTCCTGCCCCTTGATGTCGCGCAGATCGGGCTGCGGCGCGCCGCTTTTACGCACGGCGGGTTCGGGCCGCGCCATCACCTGCGTGCCGCGAAAATGATTGGCGAGCTGGATCAACGAACGCGGCGCCAGGATATCGATTTCCGACGACGCCCACGCCGCCTCCGGCCCGCAATCGGCGGGGCATATGAGGCCGTGGTTGCGGGCGTTCGCCGCCACGGCGGCCGGCAGCGCGCCAGCCACGGCGGTGATGGCGCCGTCGAGCGCCAGTTCGCCGATGACAGTGTAATTTTCGAGTGCGTCGGCAGGAATGGCGCCGATGGCGGCCATGACCGCGAGCGCAATCGGCAGATCGTAATGGCTGCCCTCTTTCGGCACATCGGCGGGCGCCAGATTGACGGTGATCCTTCGCGCCGGCAGCGCCAGCCCCGATGCATTGAGCGCGCCCCGCACCCGCTCGCGCGACTCGGACACCGCCTTGTCGCCGAGCCCGACGACATTGAATTTTACATCGCCGTTGGAAAGCTGCACCTGCACGTCAATCGGTCGCGCCTCAATCCCGTGAAACGCCACCGTCGCCACTCGCACTACCATGGGAGCCTCCGTTACGCCGGAAAGGCTAGCCCACCCGCCCAAGCTTGGCAAGAACATTTAGAGAACATTTGCCGTTGTCGCGCGACGCCTGTGCGCGACAATAGCTGCCCTTTCGCGCCAGTCCGGACATCTGCATGGACGCGGTTCAGTTGAGTTCCAGGACTGCGTCGTGCGTCGACAACAGATGCAGCCCGGCGATCCCGTCGTCCGGCTCGCCCGCGATCACGGGCGGCGCAAATTTGCTGGCGGCTAATTCCTGTACGGCGTCCGCAGCAGCCCCGTCATCGCGCGCACGCCATTGAAAAAATGACCGACGCGCAGGTTCTCGTCGAAACTGTGCTGGTTGTTGTCCGGGTTGACCAGCGGCACGATGACGAAAGGCAGGCCCAGCGCGTCGACCAGTTTGTCGGTGGGCACGCTGCCGCCCATCATGCGAATGCGCACGGTTTTCGCGGGGTCCTCGCCCGCCGCGAAGGTTCGCGCCAGAGTGTCCTGCGCCCAGGCGCCAACCGGAGAATCGAGCGGGGTGAAAGCAGCGGCGCTGCCGCGCGCCACCGTGAGCGTGGCGATCTTGTCGTGCTGGGCGCGCTCCTCGTCGGAGGGCTCTCCCTTCGAGAGGTAATAGCCCATCGAGCGTACGTGCTTTTCAATCAGTCCCGCCAGAAGTTCGGGTCCGGCGCCCGGCGTCGTGCGCAGATCGAGTTCCGCGACTGCCTTGCTCGGCACAATGTTCGCCCCCTTCTCGCCGATGGCGGCGGAGACCATGCCGCGAATGTTCAGCGAAGGAAATTGAATGGCCTCCTGCAAGTTGTGTCCTACGGCTTCCGGTCTGGCGATGCCAAGCCGCTTCAACAACTCCGGCTCGTCATCCGGCACGGCGCTCATGATGCGGCGTTCGGCATCGCTGAGTTTGACGCTGTCGTAATAGCCGGCGATCAGCACGCGCCCCGCGTCATCCTTCATCGAAGCCAGCAGCGCCGCCAGCCGTTGCGCCGGGTTGGGAGCGTAGTTGCCGTAATGCCCACTGTGCAGCGGCGCCTTCGGCCCATGCACGGTGAGTTCCACGACGGTGTTGCCGCGGTTGCCGAAAATGATCGTCGGTTGGCCGCTCGGATGCACCGGCCCGTCGTGAATGACGATGGCGTCGGCGCGCAGCAGGTCGCGATGGGTCGTGGCTACGGCGCCGATTGTCGGAGAGCCCTTCTCCTCCTCGCTGTCGAGCAGCACCTTTACGTTGATCTCGGGCTCCAGCGAAGCGGCCCGCAATACGTCGAAAGCGGTGAGCAGCATCAGGATCGGCCCTTTGTCGTCGGACGAGGAGCGGCCGAAGATTCGCCATTCGGGATCGATTGCGCCGGCGAACAGCCGCGTCCTGTCGATTTCTTCCCAGGTGGGCTGCGCGCTGACCCGCGAGGGCGTGAAGGTCGGCGCGGCGGCCGGCGGCGCGGCTGCCCGGCGCTGTTTCAGCACCGGCGTCCACGGACTCTTCTGGGCCCATTGTTCGGGCAGGACGGGCATGCCGTCGAAGTGAATGTAGAACAGAATCGTGCGCGCGTTCGGCTGCTTCCCGCCATATTCGGCGAAGACCAGCGGCTTGTCCTTGTTCGGCAGCCGTTGCGTCGTGAACCCGCGCTTGCGGAACGCCGTCTCCAGCCAGTCGGCGTTCACGCGCACGTCGGCGGCGACGATGGAATCGTTCGGCAGCGCCAGCATTTCGAAGAATTCCGGGAAATTTTTCTGCGACGCTGTCTCGATGAGCGCCGGCGTGATCGCTTCGGCGCGCGCGTCCGCCGCCGCGAGCCAGCCGGAGCCTAGGGCGGCGAGCGCGGCGGCGATGGAAACACTCGTTTTCATGTCGAACCTCGAAGTTTGACGCTGGATCCGATCACGATCCGATCGAACCGGACAAGCGCCACAGGGGACGCGATCCTTACGCTTTCGGTTCGCGCACGCAAGCGCCGCGCCGATCATGTTTAAAGAACGTTCGCCGTTGCTCGCGGCTGGCGCCTCATGTAGCGTTCCATCGCCGCACAGCGCTGGGCAATATCGCGGGCGCAGAACGGCGTTCGTCTCGCTGACGCCATACAGGTTATCAATCGTGTAGGGGACCCCATGGAAAACATCGTTGCAAAACTCCGCCATCCGAAAGAAAAATTTTATGGAGCCTGCCTTTACATTTTCGGTGCAGTGGTCTGGGTGTTCATTGTTGGCGTTATTGCCTTTGCGCTCGCAAAAAATCCCACCATAGCAATCGTTCTGACTGCTGAGATCATGGTTTTCATAGCCATCGCTTTTCTCATCGCGGCGCTTTACCGCGCCTATATATTTGGCCACTACGTGCTGCTCGGTCCTGACCAATTGCCGCATCTCTACAAAATGGTTGAAGAAGGCGCCGCTCGATTGAACCTGGCAAAGACGCCGCGCACCTTCGTTTATAATTCCAACGGCCTCATCAATGCTTTCGCGATTCGTCTGGTGGGCTCGCCCTATGTCATGCTGACTTCGAGCCTGATCGATGCTGACACCGACGCGCAGGTGCGGTTCGTGATCGGCCACGAACTCGGCCACCACGCCGCCGGGCATTTGAACTTCTGGAAAATCCTGCTCAAGGCCCCCGGCCACATTGTGCCGCTTCTTGGGCCGGCCTACTCGCGGGCGCGTGAACTCACCTGCGACCGGGTCGGCGCCTATCTGGCCAACGACCGCGAGGCGGCGCGCGGCGCTCTCGCCATGCTTGCGTGCGGCAGTTCTCGCCTGAACGCGTCACTCAACCGCGACGCATTTGAGGCTCAGGAACAAATGGTGCCGCCGTTCTTCGGGTTTTTGCACAAAATATTTTCGCGCTATCCGCGTCTCACAACTCGCGTCAAACAGGTCGACCACGTTTTCACTAATCTTGCTTCCTGACCTCCATCGCGGCCCTGGCCTTCGCCGCCATGTCGGGCGACATGCCCACAATCTCGTCAGCCATCGCCTTCGCGCGCTGCCAGGCCAGCGGGCGCACCAGCATCTCGACCTTGCGCGTGTCTTCGATGTAGGCGGGGTTGCGCAACATTTCCTCGAACCCCTTGCGCAGCGCGGCGAGCCGGTCCGCTGGCGCGCCCGGGGTCGTCAGGAAAACCTTGCCGAGCGCCACCTCGGCTGAAAACATCCTGAAGATTTGCCGCTGTTCTTCACTCTCCGCAAGATCGGTCAGCAGCGGAACCTCCTGCCATTCCGGATCGCGCGCGGCGCCGAATTGCAACAGCATGTCGATTTTGCCGTCGCGCAGCCAATCCGGGTTTTGCGATTTGAGACTGGTGAAAAAGTTTCCTGCGCGTCCCGCCACCTCGCCGCGCTCCATGGCGAGATGGATTTCGTTGGTGCTCTTGTAGCCGGCGACAATTTTGAATTTCGTGCCGAGCGTGTTGTTGAGCAAGGTTGGATACAACATGGTGTAGGAGCCTGCTCCGGTGGCGCCCATCAGCACCTCGCGCGTCCGCGCATCGAGCACCGATTTCAACCCTTGCGTTCGCCATGTGTAAAAATTGGCGTTCTCGACATCGCTGGAACCGAGGAAGTTGAACTGCCGCGCATCGTATTGCGCGCCCTTGCCATCGAGCACCTGATATCCAACGAACGTCGGCAGGATGGCGCCGATGGTGGAGCCGTCCTTCGGCGCCGCGTTGTAAAGAAAGTTTGTCGCCTGCAAATGCCCGGCGCCGGTCATGTTCTTCACGACGATTGCCGGATTGCCGGGAATGTGGTCGCCCAGATGCCGCGCGACGACGCGAGCATTGGTGTCCACGCCGCCGCCGACGCCGGTGGAGACGATCAGCGATATCGTTTTGCCGGCGTAGAAATCCGCCACCGCGTCGGCGTGCGCGGCGCCGGCGCCCGCCAGACACAGGAGGGTCGTGAGCAACCATTGGCCGGGCATGTCAATGCTCCGCCACATCGAGATAAACCCCTTCAAGATCGGTAAGCTGGAATTCGCCCATGGGGCACTGGCGCAACAGCCGCAACCTTGCTTCGCCTTCCTCGCCCAAGCCGAGCCGCCACGTGGCGAACTGCGGATTGACGCCGACGAGCTCGTCCATTTCGCGCTGTACCGCCGCGACGCTTTCAACCTTGAAGCCGAAATGCTCAATCTGTGGCGGTGTCGGATCCTGACCGACAAAATCGCTCATCTTCCAGGGTAACAGCACCAGGGTTACGCGATCATCGCTGACGCGAAACACGCCGTCTTCGCTGGCGTTTGACGGGGTGAGATCAAACACTTTCGCATAGAACCCG
Source organism: Hyphomicrobiales bacterium (assembly GCA_043744855.1). Taxonomy (GTDB): domain Bacteria; phylum Pseudomonadota; class Alphaproteobacteria; order Rhizobiales; family Beijerinckiaceae; genus Terripilifer. Next base: position 2,418 of record JAYTTW010000322.1, on the reverse strand, counting down.
GCGCTGCGTTCGGGATTGCGCACCCGCAACGCCACATGATTGATGTAGCGCTTTTGCTCCCAGCCGCCAGCGGCGAAAATATCTTTTGCCTTGCCGCTGTCACGTTCGGCCAGATCGAAGACAATCATGTCCGGATCATGCGCGCTGAAAGCCGCGTTGGGGCGAACGGCGGGCCGCTGAACGTACTGGATCGAACTGTCGAATTTGGCGATGCGCTCCAGCGCCAGCTGCATGCTTTCAACCTCAAATCCGAAGTGATCGAGGCCACTGCGCTTGCCGTCGCGGCGCGGGATATTGTTGAGCCCGATGCGTCCGTCGCTGACCGGCACAGCGCGCGCCGGACGGCCGTTGGGATCGCCCGCTTTCAGGCCAAACAGCGCCTGATAGAAGCGCGCATTGACCGCATAGAGGTCGCTCGCGATGGCGATGTGGTTGATGATTGCGAACATCACAAATTCCAGTTGATGGAAGCCGGCAAGAGAAGCCGCAAGCGAGGTGGCAAGAGCAGCGGCAAGAGAAGCGGGAAACAGCTGGAACCTAGCTGCGCACCGGCGCCGCAGCAATGCGAGGCAACTGGCGAGGCAACAGGCGAGGCTCCCTCAAGCCGATCTTTTCATCCTTGCGCAACTGTCACTGTTTGCAAACGCAGCGGGGCAGCCAAAGCGCGTTCCGGGCGGATCGCAAACCCGGCGAGGGCCTGGTGCGTCTAGCACCCGAAATCAAAGATTCCGGGTACGTCGTTTTTGTTGAAGTATCCACTTATCATCTCCAGAAAGCGCGTCACTGCGTGACTCACTTTCTTCCGATGGTGCGTCTAGCGCGACCGTTGCAAAATGCCAAAGCACAACCGGGAGGATACGATGGGTTTAACATCGGCGGAAATTATTCAAAGCTGGCGGAGGGCCTCAACGTCGCCTCGCGTCGCGTCTCGGAACCGGCGAAAAGTGTCGACGCGCTGAAGGAGGCGGTGCGCGTCACCGACGGCGACAATCCCTTTCTTCTCGAAATCGTCGCCAAGGAAGGCTACGATTTTTCGCGTTATAAACTCGCAGGTTTATGAGACGGTCAATCCCATCCCCGCCGTTCGCTTCGCCAGACGGTCGGCAATATCCGGAATGAGTTTGGCGACGTTGGCGCCATCGACGATGGCGCGCGCGTTGGCGTCGATGGCGCGACATGCCGCGACGTAGCCCGCGACCTCGTCAGGATCGCGCACCGCCTGCGGATAGTCGGTGGCGAACACGCATTGCGACAGCGGTACTTCGCTCAAGCCGTGCCGCACCCATTGCGCGCCCCATGTCGCGGACGGGTCCGGCCCCGCCCAGCCTGCGAAATCGTAATAGAGACGCTCGTTGATGTAATGATCCAAACTCTTCTTCGGCTCACGGTTGTGGCGCGGAATGTCTTTGGTTCCCCACACCGATCGCTGCGCAAAGCCTTTTATGCGCGTCATGTAGCGGCCAATGCCGCCGGAGAAATGTGAGAACTGCACTTTGAGATGGGGAAACTCGTCAAGCACGCCGCACATGATCAGCCGCAAAGTCGCGGTCATCAGCGAAAACTCCCACCCCAGAATACGCCCGAGATCATCAGCGTACATCTGCGGCCAGGCAATGACGTTGGGCAGCGGATGAACGAACACATAAAGCCCGAGGTCGGCGGCCTCTTTCCAGAACGGGCGAAGCGCCTCGTGATCGAGCGGCAGTCCCTGAATTTCCGAGCCAATGACCACGCCGGGAAAGCCCAATTCGACAGCGCAGCGTTTCAGTTCGGCGCGCATCTCCGCGACGTTCAAGACCGGTGCATGCGCCAGCCCGATAAAACGCCCGGGATGCCGGGTTTCGAGGTCGCGCAGACGGTCGTTGATGAGGCGGCATTTCGCCACGTCGGGTTGATCGAAGCCCGGCCCACTCGACAACACGCACGCATCGATCCCCGAGCGCTGCATCATGTGTAAAAACGCCGGCACGTCGCTCAGCAGCGGATTGAGCAGGTAATTCGGATTGCCATTCTCGTCGAGTTGTACGCTCATCCGCGTCGGATCGCCCTTCTGCAATTCAGGCGGCGTGTAATGTGTCTGGAAATCGACGATCATGGTGATCCCTGAAGTTGCCGTGGCGCGCGCAGAAGGCCACAATTTCCGCGACCCTGGCAAGCTGCGGCAAGCTTGACGCAAACCTCAAAGTGGACGCGCGTTTCCTTCTCCCGCGCGCGGGAGAAGCTGGCCCTGCGTAGCAGGGTCGAATGAGCATCTGTGTTGTGTGTCAAGGCCTGACCGGCGTCCAGAGGCGATTTTCTGTGATGAGGGTGTTGGCGAGTTCCACGAGTTTTCGCATGACTGCGGTGAGGGCGACTTTGGCCAGTTTGCCGTTGGCGACGAGGCGGTCATGGAAGATTTTGAGGTCGGGATTGAAGCGC
>JAYTTW010000321.1:0-3421 GCA_043744855.1 Hyphomicrobiales bacterium | reverse complement strand
AGGACTACTGGGGAATTATTGCGGTTCAAATGCGCTGGATTTGCCTTGGAAACCTCATCCTGAGGAGGTCCAAAGGACCGTCTCGAAGGACGAGGTTTCCACGCCAGCGTTTTTCAGCAGCCTGCTAATTCAAATCGATTCCAACTTCCTTGATGACTTTACCCCAACGCAGCGTCTCCACTTCGATGAAGCGCGCGAACTCCTCCGGGTTCGACCCGACGGCGTTGATGCCGGCTTGCAGCAAGCGCTCGACCAACGCCTTGTCGGCGTAGATGGCGGCGACATCGCGCTGCACTTTTTCAACAATGGCGTGCGAGGTCGACGCCGGCGCCACCAACGCGATCCACGTCGAGATGTCGTCGAGGCCAGGCGCATTCGCCTCCTGCGCCAGCGACCGCAACTGCGGCAGCGACGGCACCGGTCCGTCGTTCATTTTCGCCAGCGCTCGAAATTTCCCCGCTTGGATCAGCGGCAGGCTCGATGCCTGACCATCGACGATATAATCGACAGACTTCGACAGCAGCGCCTGCACCGTCGGCGGGCTGCCCTGAAACGGCACATACTGCGCGGTAATGCCGACTTCGCGATTGAACAGCTCGCCGCCAAGCCGCGTCGTCAAAATGCCCGCGCCGAAATTCAGTTTGCCGGGATTGGCTTTGCCAAGCGCAATCAGTTCGGCAAGCGTTTTCGGCCCATCCGCGTGAACCGTCAACAACGACGTGTTCTTCGACAGCATCGTGATTGGCGCAAAATCTTTGATGGGATTGTAGGGAAGCTGCGTGTTGGTGAGCGGGTTCAGCACCATCGTCACGTCCATCACGATAAACAGCGTGTAGCCGTTGGGCGCCGCCCTCGCCACTTGCACGGCGGCGACTGTAGTGTTGGCGCCGGGCTTGTTTTCGATGACGACGGGTTGTTTCCAGATCACCGACAACCGTTCGCTGACAAAGCGCGCCAGAATGTCGGCCGGCCCGCCCGGCGGAAACGGCACGACGAGACGCACGGGCTGATTTGGCCAGTCCGCCGGCTGCGCGCGCGGCGTTGTGAGCGGGGCGAAAATGCAGGCAAGCGCCAGCCCGGCGCAAAACAACATGGCACGAAGCATCCCAACACCCTCACTCTTCCGAACGCTGATCTTCTCACGCCGTTACGTGACGGTCAAAGCGCGCCCGACGACGTCGGCGCCACAACAGCGAGGCCGATCCATCTGTCCAGCGTCGCAGGATCCGCCAGCAAATCGGCTGAGCGCGCGCGGTGAACGATGCGTCCGCGCTCAATCACAATGGCTTCACGCGTCAGCGATAACGCGAGGTCGCTGTGTTGCTCGACGAGCACGAACGCCATGCTGGCGTCGGCCGTCATGCGAGCGATGGCGCCGGTGAGTTCATCGACGATAACAGGCGCCAACCCTTCCAGCGGTTCGTCGAGCAACAACAATTGCGGATTGGTCATCAAGGCGCGGCCAAACGCGAGCATTTGCTGTTCGCCGCCGGAAATCTGGTTGCCGCGATTGTTGCGCCGCTCGCGCAATCGCGGAAACAGATCGTACACGCGAGGCAGCGTCCAGCGGCCGGCGCGCGCGCTCACCGTCAGGTTTTCCTCGACACTCAGCGAGGCGAAAATCTCGCGCTCCTGCGCCACCCAGCCGATGCCGGCCCGCGCCCGCTTGTGCGCCGCCAGCCGGGTAATGTCCTCGCCGCGCCAGTAAATGCTGCCGCCGTGCATCCGCGTGTGTCCCATGATGGTCAGCAGCAACGTTGACTTGCCGACGCCGTTGCGCCCGAGCACCGCGAGGCCGCCGCCGTCGGGAACATCAAAACTGACGCCGTCGAGCACCACGGCCTCGCCATAGCCGGCGCGCACGTTTTTCAGCGACAGCAGGGCGTCAGCCACGCGCCAGCCTCCCGCCGCCATGAGTGCCTTTGCCGAGATAGACTTCGCGCACCCTGTTGTCGGCGGCGATTTCCGACGGCGTTCCTTCCAGCAATATGCGCCCACCCACCATGACGATGATGCGCGAGGCGAAGCGGAACACCAGGTTCATGTCGTGCTCGATGAAAAGGATCGACAAATCTTTCGACAGTCCGTCGATGGCGGCGAACAGATCGCCGCTTTCCTCTTTCGGCACGCCGGCGGCGGGCTCGTCGAGCAGCAGCACTTTTGGCTTTGTCGCCAGCGCCAGCGCAATTTCGAGAAGCCGCTGCTGGCCATAGGCGAGTTCGTGGGTGGGAATGCCAGCGACGCGATCCAGCCGCAGCGAGGCGAGGATGCCGTGCGCCTCCTCCATCGCATCGCCGTAGGCCGCAAGGCTGCGCCACCAAACGCTGGAAAAACCGCGCCGCTCGCACACCGCCATCGTCACTGCATCGAGCGGCGTCAGCTTTGGAAACAGCGAATTGATCTGAAACGTTCGCACCAGTCCGCGCTGCACGCGCACCGCCGGCGCAAGGCCTGAAATGATTTCGTCGCCCAAAGTGATGCTGCCGCTGTCGGGGGCCAGCAAGCCGGTCATCAGATTGATCAGCGTCGTCTTGCCCGCGCCATTGGGACCAATCAGTGCATGCCGCTCACCCCTCGGCAGGCTGAGGTTGATGTCGCTGGCAACGACAAGCGAACCAAACGCCTTGTTGAGGCCATCAGTCGAAAGCGCCGGGCTCACAGCCGCTCCCGCCATTTTTGCGGCAGCAATCGCGCCACCCCGCCAAGAATTCCGTTGGGCAGAAACACCACGACCGCAATCAGCAGCAAACCGATCCAGAAATACCAGTATTGCGGATTGACGCCGGAAAACTGGTCGCGCGCCACCATGTAGATGGCGGCGCCGACGATGCCGCCATAAAGTCGCCCGACGCCGCCCAATATCAGCACGACAAGCACATCGGCAGAGCGCTGGAAACTCAGCGTCTCCAGCGACACGGTCTCGGTTGTTTGCGTCAGCAACGCGCCAGCGACGCCCGCCATAACCGCCGCGATGGTGAAAATGCGCCTGACGTGGCGGGTGTTTGGCGCGCCAATGGCGAGCATGCGCGTCGAGTTCTCGCGAATGCCCTGCAAGGACAGCCCGAACGGCGAATGAATGACGCGCCGCGCCACGAGAAAGCAGATGAACAGCAGGCTCAAGGCGTAGGCATAGGCGGTGTTGCCGTAGAGATCGAAGCGGATCGCGCCAAACAGCGGCGCCATTTTCACGCCCTGCAATCCGTCCGCGCCGCCGGTCAGCCAGCCCGCGCTGTTGGCAAGTTCCGCCAGCAACTGGCCAATTCCCAAAGTGATCATGATCAGCGCCAGCCCGCGAAACGTCGCGATGACGAAGCTCAAGGCGTAACCGAGCAAGCCCGCGACGATGGCGGCCAGCAACAATCCGCTGAACGGCTCGCCGGTGAAATGTTTTGCGAACAATCCCGCCGTGTAGGCGCCGACG
>JAYTTW010000320.1:0-3426 GCA_043744855.1 Hyphomicrobiales bacterium | reverse complement strand
GAAACCTCATCCTGAGGAGGTCCAAAGGACCGTCTCGAAGGACGAGGTTTTCACGCCAGCGTTTTTCAGCAGCCTGCCAGGGGCGTTTGCACACAAAGAGGGACTTCTATGCCGCAAAGCCCGCCGGCCACCGCGCCTTTCGTCATGTCGCGCACGCTCGCAGCTCCGCAGGCACTCGTCTTCGCCGCCTTCACCGAAGCCGAGCGCATGAAGCACTGGTGGGGCCCCAAGAGCGTCACCGTGGTGCAGTCGAACATGGATTTGCGGCCGGGCGGTAGCTATCACTACTGCATGCGCACCGCCGACGGTCAGGACATGTGGGGCAAGTTCGCTTTTCTGGAAGTTGTCGCGCCGGAGCGGCTGGAATTGCTGAATTCATTTTCCGACGCCAACGGCGGCTTGACCCGACATCCCATGGCGCCGACGTGGCCTGCCGAAATGTTTTCGAGGTTCACATTTACCGAGCAGAACGGCGCGACGCTTTTTGAGATGCTGTGGTCGCCGCACAACGCCAGCGCTGAGGAAATCGCCACCTTCGACAAGGGGCGCGATGGCATGCAGGCAGGCTGGACCGGCACGCTGGATCAGCTCGACGCCTATCTGAAAGAAATCCAGAAAAGTTGAGGCGCAAATGGCGAGAGTGTCGTTCACCGCCAATTTACAGCGGCACGTGCAGTGTCCGAGCGTCGAGGCGCACGGCGCCACCGTGCGCGACGTGCTGGAGCGCGTGTTCCTCGATAATCCGCAAGCCCGCAGCTATGTTTTCGACGACCAATCGGGCTTGCGAAAACACATGACGATATTCGTCGATGGCGGCGCGATCGCCGACCGCATCCATTTGTCCGATGCGGTGGGCGAGACAAGCGAAATACTGGTGTTTCAGGCGTTATCCGGAGGCTGAGATGAACGAGCGGCTGTTTGTATCGACGCGAAAGGGTCTGTTCGATGTGCGGCGCAGCGGCGGCGCGTGGAAAATCGCCGGTGTGGATTTTCTTGGTGACAATGTCAGCCTGACCTTGAGCGACCGGCGCAGTGGTATCCACTATGCGGCGCTGGATCACGGCCATTTTGGCGTCAAGCTGCATCGCTCGAAAGGCGGCGGCTGGGAGGAAATTGCAGCGCCCGCCTACCCGAAAAAGCCGGAAGGCCATGAAGAAAAGGATATGTGGGGGCGACCGCTCGAATGGACGACGGCTCGCATCTGGGGTTTTTGCGCCGGCGGCGCCGACGAGCCCGGCGCGTTGTGGTGTGGCACACAACCCGGCGGATTGTTTCGATCCAGCGACCACGGCGCGAGTTGGGAAATCAGCGAAGCGTTGTGGCGCCATCCGCTACGAACCAAATGGCTTGGCGGCGGGGCTGATCTTCCGGGGCTGCATTCCATTTGCGTCGATCCACGCGATAGCCGGCGCGTCATCATCGCGGTCTCGACAGGCGGCGTGTGGTGCACTGAGGACGGCGGCGCGAGCTGGGCGCAGCGCGGCGAGGGTATGCGGGCCGAACACTGGCCGCCCGAGCAGATGCGCGACCCCATCGCTCAGGACGTGCATTGTCTGGTGCAATGTCCCGCCGAGCCGCAGCGTTTCTGGGTGCAGCACCACAACGGCATTTTTGTTTCCTCCGACGAGGCCCGAAACTTTTCCGAAATCGTCGATGTCAAACCCTCAGTGTTTGGCTTCCCCGTGGTGGTCCATCCCCGCGATGCCGACACGGCCTGGTTCGTGCCGGAAATCAAGGATGAAAAGCGTATCCCTTGCGAAGGCAAACTGGTGGTGACGAGAACGCGCGACGGCGGCAAAAGTTTTGAAACCCTGTCGCGCGGTCTGCCGCAGGAGCATGCCTACGACGTTGTCTATCGCCATGCGCTGGCCATCGATGACGCCGGCGAGTGGTTGGCGTTCGGTTCGACCACCGGGGGATTGTGGGTCAGTGAAAACCAGGGCGACGACTGGGCCTGTGTGTCACATACGCTTCCACCGGTGTACGCGGTGCGCTTCGCCGAGTGATGGCGCTTGGATGTTGATTGGGAAGTTGAGACCCGGCCGGCCGCGCAAAATCTGACGGGCAAGCAAGTGAATCGCAACGTCGTTTACCTTGCGTTAGGTATACTTACAGTAGTTTCGCCTTGTCAGAAGGTCTTCGATTCCCGTGAAACCTTTGGCGATTGATGCTGGATTCGATTTCTATTTCGACTTCATGGCGCTGGCGGAGGCATTGTTGAGTTTCTCGGTTCACATCCCGATGGGACAGAAAGTCTTGAAGATCAAAAGCGCAAATCGACTTCGCGATTGCGAACGCGGCGGCCAGGCGCGCGTGCTGCGTCTCGGCGACATGGTGCTGGTGCTGGCCTCCAAGCGAAAATCCGGGCGCCTGTATTTCGGCGGGGCGCTGAAGCCGGCACGCGAGTGAGGCGCCAAGCCGGGGTGCGAGCGGGTTCTGGCTGTGCGGCAGGTGGTGCCGGCAGAGAGGATTGAACTCCCGACCTTCGGTTTACAAAACCGCTGCTCTACCGCTGAGCTATGCCGGCCAGAAAGCCTCGCGACGCTCCCGGATACGCGCTGTATCAGCGCGTCGCGTGCGTTTCGATGCGGACCGATCTAGCAGCGTCGACACGGGCGCGCAACCGTGCGGCGTCGATGCCGAGGCTCGCGCTGCGGGCGGCGACGAAAAAAGGCCCCGCTCGCGCGAGGCCTTCCTTGGTCATTGCTGTTGTTGAAATCGCCCCGGTTCAATCGTTGGCGTAGATGTCGCGATCCTTGGTCTCGGGCAGCAGCACCAGACCAATGATGAAGGTCATCAACGCGAAGACAATGGGATACCAGAGGCCGTTGAAGATGTTGCCGGTCGAGGCGACGATGGCGAAGGCCACCGGCGGCAGGAAGCCACCGAACCAGCCGTTGCCGATATGGTAGGGGAGCGACATGCCGGTGTAGCGTATGCGCGTCGGGAACAATTCGACAAGCAACGCGGCGATCGGGCCATAAACCATCGTCACGAACAGAACCAGCAGGAACAGCACACCAATGGCCTGGAGTGAGCGGGTTGAAGTCAAGGTCTCACCGATGCTCGGAGTTTTCAGGATCGAGGCATCGCCGGGCTTCGGATAGCCGGCCGCGAACGCCGCCGCAGTGACTTCAGCGGGAACGCTGGAGACAGCCGCGCCGTTGATCGTCACCTTCATCGGGGTTCCCGCAGCAGCCGGGACGATCTCGTAATGCATCGAGTTCGTCGCCAGCGTGCGGCGGATCACGTCGCACGGCAGCGTGAATACACGCACACCAACGGGATCGAACAGATTGCTGCACTGCGCCGGGTCGACGGCGATGTTCAGCTTCACCGTCTCCGTGGCTTCAATCAGTTTCGGGTTGGCGATCTTCGCCAGCATGCCGAACAGCGTGAAGTAAGACGCCGCCGCAATCAGGCAGC
>JAYTTW010000319.1:0-13660 GCA_043744855.1 Hyphomicrobiales bacterium | reverse complement strand
AGGATTCAATCCGCCTGCGCCGCAAGACCGCAGGATGGGACGACGACTATCTCGCCAGCCTCATCGCAGCGTGATCGCCTTCACCCGATTCCCCTGGGGTGAACCCGCAAGCCGCCTGAGGAAAGCCGAAACCCGCGCCGCCGCCTCGTGCGGTCCGGTTCCGGCGGGCAAACGCAAGCGCGGCAAAGCGACGTTCAGCAGGGTGACAGAGGCGCCTGCCAGCTCCGGCAAGCGCGCCCCAGCCGTTTCGTCTGGTGCATCGCCGGGCGCGTCGAGATCGATCACGCAGACCAGCCGGGCCGCTGTTTCGTGCGGGATCGACAGCAGGCCAACGCCGCGCTCTTCGAGCTGCCCGGCGATGGCTGGATGGGAAGACACCAGAAGCCGGCCATTGGCGAGGCTGAGTTGCAACCGGTCGTCGCCGACGAGCCGGGCGAAACAGCCGCGCTGCGTGACCTCGGCGAGAAGCGCTTGCGCCAGTTTACTCTTGCCGGCGCCTGACACGCCCCGGATGAGAACGCCGCTTTCCCCAACCAGCACTGCTGTCGCGTGAACGTACGTGGGACGCTCCAGCAGCGGCTTTGCCGAATGGTTCGGTTCGGCAGAAGGGTTCGGCTGGGCGCCGCTGGTGCAATCCTCGGTCATCGGATTTGCGGCAACCAGACGCAGAAGCGTGCGCCGGCGACGCCGGTTTCGCCGACGCGGTTGCGCGCCCATATCTGGCCGCCATGCGCTTCGACAATCTGTCGCGAAATCGACAGGCCAAGGCCAGAATTCTGGCCAAAACCATGTTCCGGGCGGTCGGTGTAAAAACGTTCGAAGATACGTTCGAGCGCATGCTCGGGAATGCCAGGACCATCGTCGTCAATGACGAGCTCGACGCCATTGGGCGCCTCGCTCGAGCCGGGCTGACGGGCGCGGCGGACGGCGACGCGGATGCTGCCGCCGCGCTGCGAAAACGACCGGGCGTTATCGAGCAGGTTGTTGACGACCTGCGCCAGGCGCGAGTCGTGCCCGCGCACCATGAAACCGGCGGGGGAGGGGGCGACATCGAGACTTATATGGACGTTATCGCCGCAATCCACATTGCTGGCCATGTCGACGACCGCGGCGACGAGGCGGGACACATCCAGCGGCTCCATGTCCGCGCGGGCGAGTTCCGCATCAAGGCGCGAGGCGTCCGAGATATCGCTGATCAGCCGGTCGAGGCGGCGAACGTCGTGCTGGATGATGTCGAGCAAGCGCTCTCGCGACGCATCGGTTTTGGCACGCGGCAGCGTCTCGACGGCGCTCCGCAACGAGGTCAGCGGGTTCTTCAGTTCGTGCGCGACATCGGCGGCGAAACGCTCGGTGCCCTCGATGCGGTTATAGAGCGATTTCGTCATATCGCGCAGCGCCCCGGAGAGGTGGCCTATCTCGTCGGAACGGCGCGTGAAATCGGGAATGTCCTGCCGCGATTTGGCGCCGCCGCGAACTTTTTCGGCAGCGTCCGCAAGCTTGCGGATCGGCTCGGCGATGGCGCCCGCCAGAAACAGCGACAGCAAAAACATGACCGCCGAGAGCAAGGCGAAAATACGCAGGATCGCGGCGCGTTCCGAACTTATGATTTTATCGATGTCATCGCCCTGTGTCGACAGCAGCAACGCGCCGCGAACCATGCGGAAGCGCTGCACGGGAACCGCCACCGAAATGATCGTCTCGCCACGGGCGTTGACTCTAACCACGGTCGAGGGCGCTCCCGCGAGCGCTTCGCGAACTTCTGGAAACGCCCGGCCATTGCCCGCGGCGACATCTTCCGCCGGCATCGGTTTCACCGGCCCGAAACGTCCCCGCAAAACATTCCATGTCCGCTCGACCAGGGTCGGTGAGCCCTCGTCCTGTCCAACGGCTGGCAAATCGTAGCGTTGAATGTTGGATCGGGCGATGGCGGTCAGCGAATCGATCAGCAAGTAGCCGTCGTGATCGTAAACGCGGGCGCGCGTGCGGGTGGGCGTGACGAGGCGGCGCAGCACCGGCCCGACACGCTCCGGATTGATGGAAAACTCCAGCGATCCGTCAAAATTGTCGAGCGGTCCCCACGATTCGCCGGGAGCCAGTTGCAGCAGTTTTTCAGGATCAATGGTGATCGCGTCGGTTTCCGCCGTGGCCGAGGCGGCTACGGCGGCGGCGATGATTTCACTCTGCGTCCGCAAGCTCTGCGCGCGAGCATCAATCAGGCCTTCACGGAACTGGTTGAGATAGAGAAACGCCGCCGACATGACGAACAGGCCGCCGAGGTTAAGGACGACAATGCGGCGGGTAAGCGACGACGACAATCGCGTATGCGCTGCATCAAGAAAACGCCGCAGGCCGGTGACGCCGCGCGCTTTGGGCGCCGCGACGGGACGTACGGCGGTTGACGGCGCGCCGCTCGATGGATGCGTATCGACGCTCATATCCTTTGTGCCGTGTTGTTCCAGCGCGCCGGCCAGGTCGGCGCCGGTAGCGCAACTGACGCGGCGACTTCCGGGTTTGACACAACAAGCGATACGAACGCCAAACTCAGGCCTCGCGGAACCGGTAGCCTACACCATACAAGGTTTCGATCATTTCGAAATCATCGTCGGAAGACTTGAACTTCTTGCGCAGTCGCTTGATGTGACTGTCGATCGTGCGATCATCGACATAGACCTGATCGTCGTAGGCGGCGTCCATCAGTGCGTTGCGGCTTTTGACGACGCCAGGCCGCGTCGCCAGCGCCTGCAGGATCAAAAACTCTGTCACCGTAAGGGTGACGTTTTCGCCCTTCCATGTGCAGGTGTGGCGTTCCGGGTCCATCTTGAGTTGACCACGCTCAAGGATGCGCGCTTCGGATTCCTTTTGCGCGGCGGCTTCTTTCGGATTGGAGCGACGCAAGATCGCCTTGACGCGCTCCACCAGCAGACGTTGGGAGAACGGTTTGCGGATAAAATCGTCCGCCCCCATTTTCAGGCCGAAGAGTTCATCGATCTCTTCATCCTTTGAGGTCAGAAAAATCACCGGCAGGTCAGATTTCTGCCGTAGTCTGCGCAGCAACTCCATGCCGTCCATGCGCGGCATCTTGATGTCGAAAATGGCGAGATCGGGCGGATTGGTTTTCAGGCCATCCAGCGCACTGGCGCCGTCTGTGTAGGTCTGCACGCGGTAACCCTCGCCTTCAAGCGAGATGGAAACCGAGGCGAGAATGTTGCGATCATCGTCAACAAGGGCAATGGTTGGCATTGGGTTTCCAATTCTTGACCGGTTGGCGCCGCAGGAAGTGTATACCAACCAGCCCATGATTTTGTTTCGCGGCAACTGAACAGTGGCTGAACAGTGGCCCAGAAACTTGGGGGTGACCGCGTTGCAGGTGAGGCGAAACTATGGCGGCGGCAAGGTCTTGGGCGGCGGAAAGGTCTTGCCTTTTTGGGCTCCTGCCGCCTTATATAGGGCATCGCCACGTATTTGTCGCTGCGGCGCCACGATGCCGCTGCCGGAGGAGCCAGAATGACAGAATCCGGGCCGTCGGCGGGTGGGCAGCCATCTGCGCTCGGGCAGTTGCCAGCTGGCTACGACGGGCCCGGCGAGGCGCGGCGTTTGCTGCGGGCGACCCGCGCCGGCGCGCTGGCGACGTTGACCCGCGACGGCGGCTACCCCTTCGCCAGTCTTGTGACCTTGGCGACGGACCTTGACGGGACACCGATCCTGCTGATGTCGCAGCTGTCCGCGCACACCCGCAATCTCGACGCCGACCCACGCGCCTCGATTTTGCTGGCCGAAGGCGGCAAAGGCGATCCGTTGGCGCATCCGCGCCTCACGGTGACAGGACGAGCTGTCCGTCAGGTGGCGCCGGAGGCGCGCGGGCGGCTCCGCAAACGTTTCCTCGCACGCCACCCAAAAGCCGCTCTTTACGCGGATTTCGGCGATTTTGCCTTCTGGCGCCTGGAACTGGAGAGCGCCCATCTCAACGGTGGCTTTGCCAAGGCGGCGGACTACGCAGGGGCGGAAATCCTCACGTCGCTCGCCGGGGCGCACGCCCTGCTCGAGGCCGAAGACGGCGCCATCGAGCACATGAACGCCGACCATGCCGAGGCGTTATCCCTGTACGCGACACGGCTGGCGGGCGGCGAGCCAGGGCGGTGGCGGGCCACCGGCCTTGATCCCGACGGAATGGACCTCGCCGCCGGCGACCGCACGGCCCGGATCGCCTTCCCACGGCGGATCGAGGGGCCGGGCGACCTGCGCGATATCCTGGTTGCGCTGGCGGCCCAAGCCCGCCAAGCCCTTTGACATGAGCACGCTGAGCTGCTGGATTAGTTACCTTATTGCACATAACTTGCCCATGAGGCGTTGAAATTTGGCGCTGCGAACTTGCCCTTGGGCAATCAGGCGACTAAACCACCGACGATTGACGGTTTCGTGTTGGCTCAAGGGATGTCCACCGGTCCAAAGTTACCGGCGGACTGGGAACGTTTTCGGAGACGGCGATGCATCAGACAGGCGTATTCAACGCTGCTTTCGGCGTCGACAAATTTGGCCTCAAAGACCTTGCAAACGTTTATTACAACCTCGAAGCGCCAATGCTTTATGAGGAATCGATTCGTCGCGGCGAGGCGGTCATCGCTGCCGGGGGCGCCATCGTTGCCGAAACCGGCGTTCACACCGGTCGTTCGCCACAGGACAAATTCACTGTCAGGGACGCCAACGTCGAAAAGGACGTTTGGTGGGACATCAACCAGGCGATGTCGCCAGAGCACTTTAACCTGTTGCTCGGCGACATGCTTGAACATTGCCGTGGCCGCGATCTTTTCGTGCAGGACCTTTACGGCGGCGCGGATCCGGCGTTGCGCGTCAAAACCCGCGTCATCTGCGAACTTGCCTGGCACTCACTGTTTATCCGTAACCTGTTGATCCGGCCGAAACAGGAGGAACTCGCCAGTTTCATCGCCGACATGACAATTCTGGACTGCCCGAGCTTCGTCGCCGACCCCAAAAAATATGGCGCACGCACAGATACGGTGATCGCCCTCGACCTCACCCGCAAAATCGTGCTCATCGCCAATTCCAGTTACGCCGGCGAAATGAAAAAATCGGTGTTCACCTTCCTCAACTGGAAGCTTCCCGCCCACGGCGTCATGCCGATGCATTGCTCCGCCAACATGTCGACGGATGGAGCCGACACGGCGGTGTTTTTCGGTCTGTCGGGCACCGGCAAGACAACATTGTCGCAAGACCCCAACCGCATTCTCATCGGCGATGACGAGCACGGCTGGAGCGCGGATGGTGTGTTCAATTTTGAAGGCGGTTGCTACGCCAAGGCGATCAAGCTGTCGCGTGAGGCGGAGCCGGAAATCTTCGCGACCAGCGAGCGTTTTGGCACCGTGATGGAGAATGTCGTTCTCGATCCGCTGACGCGCCAGCCGGATTTCGACGACGAGTCAAAGACGGAAAACACCCGCATCGCCTATCCCATCGAATTCATCTCGAATTCGTCAGAGAGCGGTCGCGGCGGGCATCCCAAAAACATCGTCATGCTCACTTGCGATGCGTTTGGCGTGTTGCCGCCGATCGCCAAACTCGATCCGGCGCAGGCGATGTACCACTTCCTCTCCGGCTACACCGCAGTGGTCGCCGGTACGGTAAAGGGCGTGACCGAGCCGACGGCGACGTTTTCGACCTGCTTTGGCCATCCATTCCTGCCGCGGCACGCGTCGGTGTATGGCGAATTGCTGCGCCAGTTGATCGCGCAGCACAAGGTCGATTGCTGGCTGGTCAACACCGGGTGGACAGGTGGCAAGCCGGGCGTCGGCAAGCGCATGCCGATCCGCGTCACCCGCACGCTGCTGTCGGCGGCGCTTGACGGCTCGCTGAAGCACGCCGACTTCCGCACCGACGAGTACTTCGGCCTTTCGGTGCCGACCTCGGTGCCGGGCGTGGAACCGGCCATCTTGAATCCGGTCAAGACGTGGGCGTCCGAAACCGAGTTCCGCACGACAGCCAAGCACCTCGTCGACATGTTCGCGAAAAACTTCACGCTCTACGAAGCGCATGTCGACAAGAACGTTTGCGACGCCGCGCCTGCCGCGAAAATGGCGGCGGAATAAGGTTTTTAAAGCGGCGGGTTGAACGGCGGATTCGGCCGCCGTTTTCGTTGTATGGGTTGGTCAGTCAACGAGACGCCAGTTCAAGACGTTAGACGCCACCATCAAAAATACCGCAGCCACACATAAACATTCGCAATGGCGACGCTGACCAGCATCATTGGAAAAGCGTAGAGCGTGTAGGTCATGAATTTGAAAGGCACGCCGTTGCGCTCGGCAAGCCCCGCGACGGTGAGATTGGCGGAGGCGCCGATCAGCGTGCCGTTGCCGCCCAGACATGCACCAAGCGACAGGCACCACCAGAGCGGTTCGATCGTCGCCTCACCGCCAAAGGACGGCGCCATGCTTTTGATCAGCGGAATCATCGTGGCGACGAACGGAATGTTGTCGACAAACGCGGACAGCACCGCCGAGGCCCAGAGGATGGCGTAACCCGCGTGCGCCAGATCGCCGCCGGTGGCGGTGACGAGTTTGCCTGCCAGCAGATTCATCAGACCGCCGGTTTCAACGCCGTGAACGACGACAAACAGGCCGACGAAAAAAAAGATGGTGATCCACTCCACGTCGGAAAAAGTGCGGTGCACATTCTCCGTCTGTTTCTCGGCAGGATGGCTCCAGTTGTCGAGCAGCATCAACACCGCCGCGCCAGCCATCGAGATGGTGGCCGGCTCAAGCCGCAGCGGGCGGGCGAAAATGAACCCCGCGATGACGAGCGCCAGCACGAATAGGGATTGTCTCAGCAGCCTCCAGTCCTCGATGGCGTCGAGGGCGCGCATCGCGTTGACGCGCGCCATATGCTCTGGCGTCGAGGCGAGCGCGCGGCCCCAAATCAAATGGGTCATCGCCGCCTGGACCGCCATCACGATGACGACTACCGGCGTCAGGTGCCAGACAAACGCATTGAATGAGAGGTTGGCGAGCGAGCCGATAAGGATGTTCGGCGGGTCGCCAATGAGCGTGGCGGTACCGCCGATGTTGGAGGCAAAAACTTCCGCAAACAGGAAGGGATAGGGCGGGACTTCGAGTTCCTTGCAGATGTGCAAGGTGACCGGCACGACCAGCAAGACTGTCGTCACGTTGTCGAGCAATGCCGACAATACGGCGGTCGCCAACGACAACAGCAGCAGGATGCCCGCCGGTCTCGCGTTGGCGTATTGCGCGGCGCGGATTGCGACGAACTGGAACATGCCGGAGCGCCGCGAAATCGAGACGAGGATCATCATGCCGGTCAGCAGGCCGATGGTGTTGATGTCGACGCCGCGCATCGCCTCCGCCTGGGTGAGGAGGCCGGAGAAAATCATCGCGGCGACACCCAGCAGGGCGACGATGGCGCGGTTGACGCGATCCCAGATGATGGCGGCGTAAACGCACACCAGCAGGATCGTCGATAGCCACATGGGGTTGAGGCCGAAGACGACATCTGGCGTCAAGGCGTGTTGCATCGGCGATCCCCCGCTCGTGCCGCGCGCCGGCTAAAGCGCGATGACGCTTCTTCGAAAACGTCGTCGCACTCCAGGTTTTTGATTGAGCATGATCTTTTCCGAAAACCGGCGTCCACTTTTCGGGATCCTGCTCTACGATGCCGGCAACACTTTTTGCCACTCGAGACTGCGGCGCGTCACCGAACCGTGCACGTAGTCGGGCGACACCGGCGGGCTCAGGGTCAGCCGGTCACCGTGAAAGCGAAACCCGCGCAGCTGCCGGGTGCCCTTCCAGGCAGCGCGCGCGGCGATGTCGACATCGTGGATGACATGCTCGCCCTCAACATGCCACGCGGCGGCGTAACAGGTGACCTCCGCCGGTTTTCCCGGCGCCTCACGGGAGATGATCACCATCACCCGGCCATCCCGCGTGTAGGAGATGTAGCCCGTCTGCGTCACGTCTTCATCGAGTTTTTTGCCGGTTGCAACGTCCTCGCGACTGACGCCAACAAGGCGCCACGCTCCAAAGAAGCGCGGATCGTGGCTGGCGGTCGGCGCAAAGGGGTTGGACATCGGAATTCCTTGCATGCAGAAACACGCCGCGAGAATGCCGCTTTTGCCGTCCATTCACAATGGCCACTATAGGCAGCAATGGCCACCAATGGCTTTACCTTGCGGCGCATGGGGTAGGCTTGTCAGCGCTGATTCTCCAATTCCGGAAAGGACGACGGCCATGTGCCGCTGGATTGCTTATCGAGGGGAACCCGTTCTGTTGGAGAGCCTCATCTCGACGCCCGAGCATTCCTTGCTGGTGCAGTCGATGCATGCGAGCGAGGCCAAAACCGCCACCAACGGCGACGGGTTCGGCATCGGCTGGTATGGCGAACGCGAGACGCCGGGCCTGTTCCGGGAAATCCGCCCCGCGTGGAGCGATGAAAATCTGCGCGCCATCTGCGCGCACATGCGCTCGGCGCTATTTTTCGCGCACGTGCGGGCCTCCACGGGCACGGCGAGCACGCGCGCCAATTGTCATCCCTTCACCTATGGCGAGTGGATGTTCATGCATAACGGCCAGATCGGCGGCTACGCGAGGGTGCGCCGGCGCGTGGAAGACCTCATCCCCGACGCGCTTTACGCCGGACGCAACGGCACAACGGATTCGGAAGCGATTTTCCTGACCGCGCTTGGCGCCGACATCGAGGCGGATGCGCCGACGGCGTTCCGCCGCACGCTGGGCCGCATCGAGTCGCTGATGTCAGCGGCTGGCAACCTCGAGCCCATGCGCTTCACAGCGGCGCTTTCCAACGGGCGCGACCTCTATGCATTCCGCTATTCTTCCGACGATTTTCCGCCGACCTTGTACTGGCGTGAAAGCGAAACCTCGCTGCTGGTCGTTTCCGAGCCGCTCGACGGGCAGCGCGCCTCCTGGCAGGCGTTGCCTAAAAATGCTGTGCTGATCGCGCTGCAGAACCAACCGCCTGTCATTCGCGAATTTGCTGCGGCGGCGTGATTCGGCGCGTCAGTGCGCCTCGTCCCAGTTTTGCGCGGCGCGCGCATCGACCTGCAGGGGCACCTTGAGATGGATCGCCGGATGCGGGGCCTCGATCATGACGCGACGCACGACATCGATGGTCGCGTCAACCTCTGAATCAGGCGCCTCAAACACCAGTTCGTCGTGCACCTGCAACAGCAACTGCGCTTTCAGGCCGGCGGCGTTGAGCGCCTCATCCATACGCACCATGGCGCGCCGGATGATGTCGGCGGCGCTGCCCTGGATCGGCGCGTTGATCGCAGCGCGTTCGTTGAAAGCCCGTTCGCTCGGATTTGAGGCGGCGATGCGGGGATAATGGCATTTTCGACCAAACACCGTTGTAACATAGCCCTGCTCGCGACAGGCTTTCTTGGTTGCTTCCATGTAGTCGCGAATGCCGGGGAAGCGCTCGAAATATTTTCGGATGTAAGCGCCGGCTTCCTCGCGCGGAATGCCCAACTGGTTGGCGAGGCCAAACGCCGAGATGCCGTAGATGATGCCGAAGTTGATCGCCTTGGCGCGACGCCGCACGTCGGACGGCATATCCTTGATCGGCACGCCAAACATTTCCGAGGCCGTCATCGCGTGAATGTCGAGGCCGTCTTCAAAGGCTTTGCGCAACTGCGGAATGTCGGCCATGTGCGCGAGAATACGCAGCTCGATCTGCGAATAATCCGCTGACATGAGCTTGTGACCGGGTGTCGCGATGAACGCCGTGCGGATTTTCCGTCCAGCTTCATTGCGGATCGGAATATTCTGCAAGTTGGGCTCGGAGGACGACAGCCGTCCGGTTGTCGTCGCCGCCAGCGCGAAGGATGTGTGTACCCGTTGCGTTTGCGGATTGACGTATTCCGGCAACGCATCGGTGTAGGTCGATTTGAGTTTTTGTAACTGGCGCCATTCGAGAATGCGGCCAGCCAGTTCATTGCCCTGCTCGGCAAGATCATCAAGCACGCTCGCCGCCGTCGACCAGGCGCCCGTGGCGGTCCGCTTGCCGCCCGCAAGCCCCATTTTTCCGAACAGGATATCGCCAAGTTGTTTGGGCGAGCCGGGATTGAACGTCTCTCCGGCGAGTTCGTGAATCTCGCTTTCGAGCCGCGCCATGCCCTGCGCAAATTCGCCCGAAAGACGCGACAGGATATTGCGGTCAATGGCGACGCCGCGACGCTCCATGCGGGCCAGCACTTCGGCAAGTGGCCGCTCAAGCGTCTCATAAACCTGCGACATTCCTTCGGCCGCGAGGCGCGGTTTCAGCATTTTCCACAAGCGAAACGTTACATCGGCGTCCTCAGCGGAATATTCGGTCGCCTTGTCGATGGCAACCCGGGCAAAGCCGATGAAGGATTTGCCGAGGCCTGCGACTTCGCTGAACTGGATCGGCTTGTGGTCGAGGTGCTTCTGCGAAAGCTCGTCCATGCCATGGCCGTTCACGCCGGCGTCAAGCACATAGGAAATCAGCATCGTGTCGTCGATCGGCGCGACCTCAATGCCTTGCTGACGAAATACCAGCCAGTCGAACTTCATGTTTTGCGCCACTTTGAGCACACCGCGCGCCTCAAGCAGCGGCTTCAATCGTTCAATTACAGAAACCGCCGGCAACTGGCCCGCCGCCAGCCCGCGCCCGCCGAACAGATCGCCCTCGCCGGGATCAAGGTGGCCGAGCGGAATGTAGCAAGCCTCGCCTTCACGCGCGCACATGGAGATACCGACGAGGTCAGCGGTCATCGGATCGAGCGACGATGTTTCCGTGTCAATGCAAACAACCCCGGCTTCGTGGGCTGCGGCGATCTCGGCGTCGAGGGCGGCGAGCGTGTTGATGGTGCGGTACAGGGTGCGGTCGACTTTTTGCGTCCGCGCATGCGCGGCGCGTTGGCTCGCCAGCACGGCAGGACCGCTCGAAACACTGCCGCCCGGTTGAAGAATTGGGCTATCGCCCGGCGGGGCCGAGCGTTGCGGCGGCGTATCGGCTGGCCGAGCCTGGCTCGGGGCGCCATCGCGGCCGCGCCAACCGCCCGCCCCGACAAGCTGCGGATCGGCGTCGATGTCATCGGCTTCAACGCCGTAAATTTCCGCCGCGCGGCGCGTAATGGTAGTGAACTCCATGGCTTTCAGAAACGCGACGAGGTGTTTGGGGTCGGGCTGATGCAGACCAAGATCGTCAATGGACGTTTCGAGTTTTACATCGCGGACAAGATCAACAAGCTTGCGTGAAATGGTCACGCGCTGAACGTTTTCCGGGAGCGTCAGCGCTTCGCGACGCTTGGGCTGCCTGATTTCGGCGGCGCGCGCCATGAGCGTGTCGAGATCGCCGTATTCCTTGATAAGCAGCGCTGCGGTTTTCAGCCCGATGCCGGGCGCGCCGGGAACATTGTCGGTAGAATCGCCGGCCAGCGCCTGCACGTCGACGACGCGGTTTGGCGGCACGCCGAAATGCGCCTCGACTTCGGCCATGCCGATGCGGCGTTCGTCGCGTTCGCCGGAAGCCGGGTCATACATGTTCACGCCGGGCTCGATGAGCTGCATCAGGTCCTTGTCGGCCGAGATGATCAGAACATCGGCGCCGCGCTGGCGCGCCTGTCGTGCATAGGTGGCGATGAGATCGTCGGCTTCATAGACATCCTGCTCGACCGGGATCAGGCCAAAGGCGCGCACCGCGTGGCGCATCAACGGGAATTGTGGCGTCAGATCTTCGGGCGGTTCGTTGCGGTTGGCCTTATAGGCGGGATACATTTCCTTGCGGAACGAGTTTTCGGATTTGTCGAAGATGATGGCCAGATGCGTCGGCTTGATGCCCATCGCGCCGTCGCGCACAAACTGGAACAACTTGGTGCAAAACAGCCGCACCGCGCCAACCGGCAATCGGTCCGAGCGGTAGTTGTATTTCTGATCCTGCCGGATCGACTGGAAATAAGCGCGGAAAACGAACGACGAGCCGTCAACCAGAAAAATATGATCGCCGGCCTGAACGGGCCTGTGAACGAGGGTCATGTCTAAATCGCAAATTGGCGCGGCTTGTGCGCAGTCTCATGCAATGGACTTTATCTCGATGCAGCGCGGGGCGCTATGCCAATGACGAGGAGAATGGCGGCGGCGCCACAAAGCGCAAGGCCAAGCACGGACAGGGCGGGCAGTTGCGGCGCCAGCGCGCGCCACGGCTCAATTCCCAGCGACGACAGCAAGTAAAGCGAGAGCCCCCGCTGACCCGTCTGTTGCAGCAGATCTGCGTCGCCTTCGCTTTCCAGCAAACTGGCGAAGGCGATTATGGCGAGGCCGCCGGCGAGGCCCAGACCCAGGCTGAAGACCGGCATTTGCGCGAGATGCGCGATGCCCGCCATGGGCGAGGGGGCCGACACGGCCACTGCGTTAATGAGCGTCCACAGCGCAATCGCCACTGTTGTGGGCATTCGTTGACTTGCGGCGCGGCGCGCAAAGGCCAGAATTTCCGGCGCGAATGCGTGGCCGATGTAGAGAAACACAAAGAGTTGAGCGACGCTGGCCAGGATCAGCCCGCCGCTTTGGGGATGCGCGATCTGCAATGCGGCCGCTGCCGGCAACATTAGGACAACCGGAAGCGTCCGCAGCGCCCGCAAAACCACGAGACTCACGGCAAGCGCAATCACCACGAGCAACATCGGCGGCGGATCGACGACGACGCGCAGTGCGCTGCGAAACAAAATGCCGTGGCTAGGCGCCGAGCGCACCAACGCCGCGACCAGCGTGCCGGCGACAGCCCAGAAAGCGTATCGCCAGACCAGCGGCGCTACTTTGCTGGGCAGAAACGACACCCACGGACGCCGCATGGAGCGATGCAGAAAAATACCGGCGATCAAGAACAACGCGGGTTGAACAAACGGCGTAAAAAACGCTGCGACGCCATCCAGCATCGCTTGCGCCGGGGCGCCTTTGGGCAGCGCCGCCACGGCTGCAGCAAAAATCATCAAGAGTATGACAGCGCCGCGCGCCGCATCGAACGTTACGAGCCGCGACGAAGGGCTTGCCGTCGCCGTTCGGCCAAATAAATTTGGCAGCGCCGGCTCGGGGCCAATGATGCGATGTGGCGAGGTGACTGACATGTCGAACCTCAGCCGGTTCGGGCGTAAAAGCAGGTGGCGCCGGGAAACGGGCGGATCGAATAGAAACCGCGTTCGCGCATGGTGAACGCCTCGAAACGATCCGGCTTCATCGCAGCCACCTCAGTGGGATCGACACGAACGCGGCGCCCGCGTTCTGCGACGGCGAGTTGTGCAAGTCGCGCGCTGCGCTGTGCGGAGGCGTCTTTTTCAAGAGCGAGAGCTGTCTCGCGCTTGGCTTTGGAGTCATAGAATTGGGTGGAGAAATTCAACAACAACATTATAAGGCCCCCATACCGCGAACGTCCCAAAAGGCGACAGGTTTCCCGGATTGGAGCTGTCAGGAGTTCCGTAGGCGATCCGTTGCAAGGCAAGGGCCAACGTTTGTTGCGCGCGGTCTGCGGCGATCCGGGAGGATATCAACGGGGCGGAACGGCCGCCGCTCGCTTGACTATGTTGTATCGCTCGACGGACCGCCTCTGTCGTTGTGGCGCTCCCATGAAGAATCTGTCCCAAAGCGCATCCCTCCATTGCGGAGAA
>JAYTTW010000318.1:0-13679 GCA_043744855.1 Hyphomicrobiales bacterium | reverse complement strand
TTTTCTTTCGTCCACATCGGCGATCTCCACGAGAATCAGATCGCCTCCCTTGAATCACAAACGATTCCTATCATGCAAGAACTCGCCGGATGGGCTCTGAGACCATCGAAACCACCGTCTATCTGCTTGATGAGTTATCCGACGACGCGACGGAGGGCGCGACGTTCCTTAAGCTCACTGACCACCTTGCGGCCTATTGGCGTGCGATTGTCCTCGATTAACGAGAACACGGCTTCGACAATCGCGAAACCAGAAATTTGACATCGCCGCCGCCTCGCCCTATGCACCGCTCACTTGCGCGCCCTTTCGGGGCGCCTTGTTTTTCACACCCGTGGCGGCTCCTTTTTTTAAAGTGAGCGGTCTGTCGGCTTCATCTCGTGGCGAGTCCGTATCGAAAAAGTCTTTGGCTTTTTCAGGTCGCGCCTTGGAAGCAGAGGAGGGCGTGTTTCCCCGCTGGGCGGGAGGAACGCGGTTTGATGGGCGGCGCCCTCGCGGGGCGCGCGTTCCATCGGCTTTGCGTCCTCGCGCATAAATTTGAGGACGTCATGACCAAACGCGCAGAATCCAAGTACAAAATCGACCGCCGCATGGGCCAGAACATTTGGGGCCGCCCGAAAAGCCCGGTCAATCGCCGTGAATATGGCCCGGGCCAGCATGGCCAGCGCCGCAAGGGCAAAATGTCAGACTTCGGCACCCAGCTGAAGGCCAAGCAGAAGCTCAAGGGCTATTACGGCAACATTTCCGAGCGCCAGTTTCGCAAATATTACGCCGAGGCCATCCGCATGAAGGGGGATTCGGGCGACAATCTCGTCGGTCTGCTGGAGCGGCGCCTTGATGCGATCGTGTATCGCGCCAAGTTCGCGGCGACGGTGTTCGCGGCGCGGCAGTTCGTCAACCACGGCCACATCCGGGTCAACGGGCGTCGCGTCAACATCAGCTCCTATCTGGTCAAGGCCGGCGATGTCGTCGAGGTTAAAGAAGCCTCGCGCGAACTCGCCGTGGTGATCGAGGCGAGCCAGTTGGCCGAGCGCGACACGCCGGAGTTCTACGAGGTGGATCACGCCAAAATGACGGCTCGGCTGGTGCGCGTGCCCGGCCCGTCCGAGGTGCCGTACCCCGTACACATGGAGCCGAACCTGGTCATCGAGTTCTATTCGCGCTAACGAATTTTCCGGTCCTGTGGACCGGAAAACATCGTCGGCTTGCTTGTATCCACCATCGGAAGAAAGTGAGTCACGCAGTGACGCGCTTTCTGGAGATGATAAGTGGATACTTCAACAAAAGCGACGTACCCGGAATCTTTGATTCCGGGTATTTGCGACGCTCCGCCTCAAACCACCTTGTTGCAGACTTCGCCGATCTTCTCGATCCACATGCGGATGGTCTCGCCTTTCTTGAGGAAGCGGCCGCGCTCGGCGCCGGTGCCGGCGGGCGTGCCGGTCATCACGACATCGCCGGGCAGCAGGGTGATGCGCTGCGACAGACAGGCGATTTGTTCGGCGGTTGAGAATATCATTTTGCCGGAGTTTGAATCCTGCATGAGTTCATCGTTGATCCACGTCTTCATGGCCAGATTGGAGGGATCGCCAATCTGCGCGGCGGGGGTGATGCAGGGGCCGATGACGGCGCTTTTGTCGAATCCCTTGATGCTGATGAAATCGCAATTGAAGGGCGAATTTTCGCGCACGTTGGGGCGCATCATGTAGGCGGCGTCGCGCACCGACACGTCGTTGCACACGGTGTAGCCGGCGACGTACTTCAACGCATCCTCGACGCTGACGCGCGAGCACGCCTTGCCAATGACCGCGCCCAGTTCGATCTCCCAATCGAACTTCTGGCAGTAGTGGGGCATCGGCAAATCCTCGCTCGGGCCGACGGTCGCCTGCTTGCCGGATTTGACGAAGTGAAACGGCTGGATGCCAAGGCTGCGCGGGTCGGGCTCGGGCGGGCGGCCGGATTTTTTGGCCATCGCCTGGGAATGGTCGGTGTAGTTGGCGGCGGCGCAGAAATACGAGCCGGGGTAGAGCAGCGGCGCGAGCAGCTTGCCGGCTTTGACCCTTGAGTGTCGCCCGGCCTTGCGCGCCGCCATGCGAATGGCGCGCTCGGATTTCGACCAGTTGTCGAGAATGGCGAGCGTCGAAACATAGGCGGGCACGGCGGTAAGCTTCTGCGCGTCGTGGAGTTCTTCGCCGATGAGCACGCCGGCGCGCCCTTTGGCGGGCGCCGATCCATAGGTACACAGTTTGAAATCCGTCATGTCCCGCCCCGTATTCGCCAGCCGTCCCTACCCCACGTTAGCAGGCCACAAACCCGGCGCAAGCCCAAGTATGAGTCCAAGCGGAAGTCCATGTGGGAGCTTAAAATTTTCCCGGCGTGGTGCGCACGTCCGCCGTGTCAAGTTCGATACGCAGCGAGTTCACAATCAGGGCGTTGGCGACGTAGATGACCGCGTTGTAGGCGATCTCGACGATTTCGCGCGGCGAAAAATGTCGCGCCAGCTCGTTGAAAGTGGCGTCATCGACGTGGCCCTTGTCGGCGAGCATGGCGTCGACATAGGCGAGGATGGCGCGGCACTTGTCGTCGAAGAGATCGACGTGCGTGCGCCAGTCGCCGACAGCGCGCACCTGCGCGTCGCTCATGCCGCATTGCTTCAGGATGGGCGCGTGATGATCGAGTTCATAGGCGCACTCCATGCGATGGCCGACGCGCACGATGGCGAGTTCCCGATGCAGGCGGGAAGCCTGGCACTCGCTGCGCAAGGCCATCGCCAGCGGGCTTTTGGCGGCAAGTATGCGGGGCGCGTGGGCCGTCGCCACGTGCAGGTTCAATATGGAATTGCCGCGCTGCTCCATGCGGTCAAAATACGCGGCGACTTCGGCGTCGGGCGGATCGGGTAACCCGGGCAGGCGCGAGACCTTGGCGTGGCGACGTGATTTTTCAGCGCGCATTTCCACCTCCGTTGTTTGCAGCGCCAGCCCGGCGGTCAAGTCGGCAAGGCGCTGATTTCGACATCGTGCCTGTCGCCGCCTGGTCCGCGCGTTGTCACGATGCGCGCGCCGTGGCCGTCCGGAATTTTCACCTCGACATCGCGCTCGGGCAGCACGACGACGCGGCGCGAGCCGATGACGATCATGGTGGGAATGTTCTGCTCGATGAGGCGCGCAGCGGCGGTCTTGATCGTCGGGTAATATTTGGGGTCTTTCCACGCCGCCGGGGCGCCGGGGTCAACCATTACCGTCAGCGAACTGTCTGCGGCGACAAACATCACGAATTTGGCGATGTCGGGCTTCCATTCCGGGCCGAGCGTCGCATCTTGCCGCCAGCCGCAAAAGAATTCGCGGCACTGCTGCGGGCGCGTTGGGTAGATGCTGCAGCCGGTTCCCGGCTTGGCGTGCTGGCACCATTTGTTGACAGGCTTTTGCAGTACCGGCACAGAAGGAAGTTTGCAGCACATGAGGCACGTGCCGCACTCGCGACCGGGTACAAGTTCAGACATGGCTGGCGCTCTGGGTGGTGGGCGTTTCCATGCGCTTCTACAGCTTCTGCAAAAACCCGGCAAAACTCATCAGTCCCTCGGGCCAGGGGCCGTGGCCGGAGGCGTCGTTGATGTGGCCGGCGTTGCCGGCATCGGTCAATTGCGATCCCCACGCGAGCGCCAGTTGCACGGATGCCTCGTAATCCGCATACGGGTCGGAACGGCTGGCGACAAACACCGAGGCAAACGGCAGGGCTGCGCGCGGGTACGGCGCAAACGCCTTGTCGATTTCCGGAAGGCGCGCGATGGCGGCCTCCCCGGGCGGCGTCACCAGCATGGCGCCGCGCACTTTTCCCGTCGGTAGATCGCCCGCCGCATGGGCCAGCGCAACAGCGCCAAGCGAATGCGCGATGAACACGACGGGCCGCGTTGCGCCTGCTGCCGCCGCGAGGATCGCCGCGCGCCAATGCGCCAGTTGCGGCCGCGCGAGATCGCCGACATCGACGCTTTGCGCCGTCCGCAGTTTTGCCTGCCAGCGCGTCTGCCAGTGGTCCGGACCAGAGCCTTCAAAGCCGGGCAGCAGAAAAATATCGGTTTCAGAGGTTTTCAGCGGCATGGTGGGTCACTCGCGGGTTTGCGCTCATTTGGGCGAACCGTGCCGGGGATGCAAGGCATCGGGCTTGCTGGTTTGACGCGCTTCTTGACGCGGAGCGGATTCCATCTGGCTTGAAAACGCGCTAGCCTGCGGGCGGCAACACCCAGGGGAGGAACACATGACGGCAGTTTTGCGCGCCGCGCTATTTGGCGGACTTTTATCGATGAGCCCGGTCGCGATGGCGCAGACGCTCGTTGAGACTTCGGCGGAACATCGCTTCCAGCTTGATTTTCACGTCAACGATGCGGCGCTGGCAAAGCTGCTGCCTGCGGGGTGGGAGCCTGTGATCGCCACGCAAGGCGCGGCGAAAGACGCCAATCTGCGGATGATCTTTATCGATCGTCTCGGCATTGCCGGCGCCGACGGCAAACCGACGAAGCAGGCGACCTCGCGCCTCGTCTATCTGGCGATCCCGGTCAAACAAACCGGCGGCGCCGGCGCCGGGCAGATGGTGATTTTCGGTCTGAGCGAAGCCGCCGCCGATGCGCCCGGCGCCTTTGGCGTGTACCAGCGGGCCAGCGTTGCGAAGATGTCGCGCAGCACCACCGTCAACAACGGGGTCGCTAATGGCGCGGAAGACTGGGAGTTCGCCAGCGCCGGCGGCGAACACATGGAAGCGCACGTTGAATATGAGCGCGGGCCGGTTGGCAAAGGCGGCGGCGAAACCAAATTCTACACGCCCGGCGATCCGTCGAAATATCTGCTGTTCAAAACCGACCAAGGCATCGACATCCTGCGCAACCCCACGACAAACCCGCCCGATCACGTCAGGAAATTCTCCTACAAGGCGGGCGGCGGCAAAATTGCCGGGTTGTTCGACGGCAGCGAAAAGGTCGTCAGCTGGGATTTGTTCCCGTGGTACGTGCGCAGCGTGAGTGCGCCGTAACTATTTCGTCGCTTTGTTGTAACGGGCGCGCACCTGCGCGCTGGCGCCAGTGATAAGCGCAATCACCTTGTCAACGGCGACGCCGTCGATGAGATTGACCTCAAGCTTGCTGCGCCCGGCGTCGGCGACAAACTCCTTGTCACCAGCCAGCGCCGCAAAGGCGCGACGCAATTGCGCGAGGCGCTCAACCGGCACGCCAGGTGGCGCGATAACCGGACGCGCCACGGTCTTCTGCGTAAAATAGAGTTCGAGCACGCGGCGTTCGAGATCGCCCTTGACGAAGTTTTCCGCGCGCGGCACGTCGGGCAAGTCCGCGAGGGGTTCGAGCGCGCCTTGCAGCAACACTTTCACCGCGCCGTCGCGCACCCAGTTGGGCCGCTGCAGGTTGAGGCTCGACCACGACCAGTCGGCGATGCCCTGCAACTCGCCGCGCTCCATGGCGAGGCCGACATCGGTCGTGCCGCTGTAGCCGTTGACGATCTTGAATTTCGTGCCGAGCAAATCATTGTACAGGCGCGCCGTCGTCTCTGGATCGACGTTGACGACGCCGCCGACGATCAGTTCTTTCTCGAACAGATCCTGCGTCCGGGTGAAGCCGCTGCCGGCAGTCGCCAAGGTGATCGCCGTCTCGCTGTTGAGGCTGGCGAGCCAGTTGAGCTTGCCGACGTCGTATTGCACTTGCGCGATGCCGGTGAGGCCCGCCAGCAACACGCCGCGCTGCATGAGGCCGATAACAGTGCCATCGCGCAGGGCAGTGTTGGCGATGGCGTTGGCGGCGACGAGCGAGCCGCCGGCCGGCACGTTCTGCACGAGTACGCCGGGGGAGCCTGGAATGTGCTTGCCGAGGTGGCGGGACACAAGCCGCGCAAGAAGATCATAGCCGCCGCCTGGCGCCGCGCCGACGGTGAGGGTGATTTGTTTGCCGGCGTAGAAATCTTGCGCGAGGGCGGGGTGAGCGGGGGCTGCGGTTGCGAGGCATGTGAGCGCGGCGACGACGGATTTTGAAAACTTAGACAGGCTCATTGGATTCCCGGTCCGCATGGAGGCAAACGCCTTGCATTGTCGGCCACAACGACGGGCAGGGCAACATCAGCGGGTGAGTAGGCCGCGTCAAGGCAGGGGATGGTAACGCGGCGCGGACGCCTCGCGCGTTCGCCGGAGGTCGATAGTCGGTTTCGGCTTGTGTTGCATAGTGCTACACAAATATGTATATTAATTGTGTAAAACGAGCCTCCGCGAGCGAAAGGAAATCTGCATGGCGCATGCGCAAACCGGGCAACCGGTGTCCATCAATATCCGCGCGCGGTCCCGGCAGCGCGATCTGATTGATCAGGCCGCCGAAAGGCTAGGCCGCAGCCGCTCGGATTTCATGCTCGAAGCCGCGTGTCAAAAAGCCGAGGACGTTTTGCTGGATCAAGCGTTTTTCACGGTGGATGCCGCGACCTTCGCCAAATTTCAGCAGATGCTCGACCGCCCCTTGCCGCCGACGGACAAGCTGCGACGGCTGCTCAAGACCAGAGCGCCTTGGGACGTGAAGGCGACCGGGAAGGCGAAAGCGACCGGGAAGTGAAGGCGACCAGGAAGGCATGATGGCGCCAGCGCTGACGCCGCCCGCGCCAATTACGCCGGCGCACGAGCTTGAAAATTTCGAGAGTGGCGAGCCTTCTCTCGACGCGTGGCTGAAACAGCGCGCGCTGAAAAATCAGGCGGCGGGCGCCTCGCGCTGCTTTGTTGTTTGCGAAGGCGCTCGCGTCGTCGGCTATTACTGCCTGAGCGCGGGCGCGATCAGCCGCGAAGCCGCGCCAAAAACCATGCGTCGCGATACGCCTGACCCGTTGCCGGTGCTGTTGCTGGGACGCCTCGCCGTGGATCGGCGTCGGCACAATCAGCGGCTGGGGCAAGCGCTGCTGCGTGACGCGCTGCTGCGGGCGGCGGCGATTGCTGATAACGCCGGGGTGTTCGCGGTTCTGGTCCACGCGCTGTCAGAACCCGCGAGGCAATTTTATTTGTCGCGAGGATTCGTGGAATCGCCGCTGCAGGCGATGACGTTGATGATGACGATGGAGACGGTGAAGGCGGTGCTGGGGGAGGGGTGAGGGAAGAATTTGCTGCGCTGAAGCATGGGACCAGCAAACGGCGACCTCCGCTTCGCAGGAACAATCCAAGCCTACTTGTCGGAGTGAAACGCATTTCCGTCCAGAATGGACTTTTGCCGAAATGTCTTCGGGAGGACGCCATGTATCTTGGCTAATTCAATTTCGTCAGCATACGGGTCTGCTTGCTCACGAAAGTGACCAGGGAATATTTTTAGCCGCAGACACGCCGCAGCTACGATCTCTAAATCGCGAACTGGGTCTTCGTTGTAGAGTTCATAGTGCGAGGCATATTTCTTTGCTTCGAGAACATCCGGCGCCCTGCCGTGAATGACGTCGCCACGAAGTCTCATTAACGATTGTAACCTTGACTTGTCCACATGGTGGCCTATCAGTTCTCGAATTCCGTAAACGATAGTTTCGGTGTCGGATATCCCGTGCCGGCCGGGGAAGATTGCCCCCAATGTCATACACAAAATAGCAAATCGATCCGACGGCTCCTGCGACCATGCGCGGTAGAAATATTCTAAAGCCTTCACGTGACGTTGGCTTTCGTCGTCGGTTGCGCTCAGTTTATCAGCGACGATCTGTAACCAAGCATGGTCACTCGCGCCTATGATAATATCGCTGCCCAAGCGAGGCGTATGAGACTCGCCACTACAAAAAGTGACGGTATCAGCGAAAACACAAAAACCTTCGAGTACAGAGCGAAGCGAGAATTCGTAGCGATACTGAGGAAGTGGCCCTAGCGCCAAAGCTCCTAAAACGGCGGCTTTTCTCTTTTTCGCAAGGTCCTGTGCAGGAGCGCGAATGCCAAGCCATGCTCCTTCAAGTAACTTACTGCCTTCCCAATCAATAAAGGGCGGGCACCTGTCAGAGGCAATGCGCTGCATGTCGATGCCAGCGGGTAAACGCGCCTCAGTCAATGCGTTGGGTTGAACGAGAAAAAATAGCTCTGAATCAAAGTTGGCAGAAACTCTGACTGGCGTAATGGGAAAAAGTGCAAGTTCATTTTGCGGAAAAAAGAGATTGGATGTTGTTAGCGCTTGCGTCAGCCTTTCTTTCGAACCAAGCGAAACCTGAGACGCGTAGCTACCATCAAAATTTCTGAAGAGGATGTCATTCATCGACCAAAAATTATTTTGGATAAATTTTGTAAGCCGATCCGAAATCTCGGGGACGGATAAATATTTTAAATAAGATGGTCCATGTTTCCGCACATGCAACGTTGCGATAAGAAGTTCTTTAGCGCGGAAATGAACTGTGACTGAAACACGCTTTTCCCAATCAGGTGCGCCGGGCGGGCCGATACGAAATTGGTGAATCAGATCATCTTCACCGGCGTTTACGAACATCGATGACAAAAGTAATTCTATTGTCTCGGTATGAATTCCAGAAATCATGCATTTTTCTTGCTAGCTGTGGTGGAACAGGCAAGGCAGACACATCCGCAGGCGATGTATTGGCCGCGCAAGCGTCGGGTGGACGCGGGCGATATCGCGGCAGCAACATACACAATGTTTAATTCTGCCCGTAACAGACACACCGCGCCTCACCCCTCACCCAAACACCCGCCTAAACACCGTATCGACATGCTTCAAATGATACCCAAGATCGAAAAGCTCCTCGAGCTCCGCGTCTGACAGTTTCGCGCTCACTTCCTTGTCGGCTTTCAGCAGCGTCAAAAAATCGCCTTCGCCGCGCCACACGGGCATTGCGTTGCGCTGCACCCAGGAGTAGGCGTCCTCGCGCGAAACACCCTTTTGCGTCAGCGCCAGCAGCACGCGTTGCGAATGGATGAGGCCGCCGAGGCGGTCGAGATTCTTTTTCATGTTTTCGGGATAGACGATCAGCTTGTCGATAACGCCAGTGAGGCGGGCCAGCGCGAAATCGAGCGTGATGGTGGCGTCGGGGCCGATCATCCGTTCGACGCTCGAATGCGAGATATCGCGCTCGTGCCAAAGCGCGACGTTTTCCATGGCGGGCAGCGCCATGCCGCGCACCAGACGCGCCAGGCCGGTGAGGTTTTCGGTGAGCACGGGGTTGCGTTTGTGCGGCATGGCGGAGGAACCTTTTTGGCCCTCCGAGAAAAACTCTTCGGCTTCGAGCACTTCGGTTCGCTGCATGTGGCGAATCTCGGTGGCGAGGCGCTCGATGCAGGAGGCGACAACACCCAGCGTCGCGAAAAACATCGCGTGCCGATCGCGCGGAATCACTTGCGTCGACACCGGCTCGACGGCGAGGCCGAGCTTTTTTGCGACATGTTCCTCGACGCGCGGATCAATGTTGGCGAAGGTGCCAACCGCGCCTGAAATGGCGCACGTCGCGATCTCTTTTTGCGCGGCCACAAGCCGTTCGCGGCAGCGGGCGAATTCCGCATGGGCCTGCGCCAGCTTGAGGCCAAAGGTGACGGGTTCGGCGTGAATGCCGTGCGAGCGGCCAATGACCGGCGTCATCTTGTGTTCGATGGCGCGGCGCTTGATGGCGGCGAGCAGCGCATCGACATCGGCGATGAGAATGTCGGCGGCGCGCTTTAGTTGCACCGCGAGGCAGGTGTCGAGCACGTCGGAACTGGTCATGCCCTGATGCACGAAGCGCGAATCCGGCCCGATGAATTCGGCCAGGTGCGTCAGGAAAGCGATGACATCATGCTTCGTCACCCGCTCGATTTCGTCGATGCGCGCCACATCGAAGGTGACGTTGCCGGCTTTTGCCCAAATGGCCTTGGCGCTTGCTTGCGGGATGACGCCAATTTCAGCCAGCGCATCGCAGGCGTGCGCCTCGATCTCGAACCAGATGCGGAAGCGCGTTTGCGGCTCCCAGATGGCGACCATTTCGGGACGGGAATAACGCGGTATCATGGTGTTGCTCAAGGGTTCGTGTGCGTCCCGGCCTAGCATGCGAGGCGCGGGGCGAAAAGCCGCCAGCGCCTGGTGCAGGCTGGCGTCACTCCAGCAGATGACCGACGCCGGCTTCGCGCGCCCAGAATTCCCAACCGCGTTTCATCGCGGCGGCTTCCGGATCCAGCGCTTGGCGCGCAGCAATCTCGCCTGGCGTTAATGCAATGTATTCGCCGAGCCGCATGGCGTTCATCTGTACGCGGGCGTTGCGCGGGACATAGACGGCCATGCGCACGAGATCGTTGATGGTGCGACCAACGGCGACAAAGCCGTGGCCGCGCATCAGCGCGAGGCGGCGGCAGTCGAGGCAGGCTGCGAGGTCGCGGCCCTGCGCCATGTTGGTGACGAGCATCGTCGTGGCGTCGCCGAATTTGTCGCGAATGTCCCAGGTCGGGATGTCGTCGCCGATTTCGCCGATGGTGTGAATGACGGCGCGCATGCGCGTGGTTTTGGAGATCGAAAACGGCAGCACGTCTTCGGCGTGCGAGTGCAGCGAGGCCATCACTTCAGGGCGCTGCTCAAACACGGCGCCGTGGATGTAGCGTTCGAGATAGAGGGGACGCTTCTCTGCATTCACCGGCGTCCCATCGAGATGATATTCGACGATGTCGTCCTCTTCAACAATCGCCGGGCTCAACGAGCGGGCGCAGAAATAGCGGCTGCTGTCAGAGGGGTGGCGCATGGCGACGTGGCCGTAGGCATCGAGCACATCGTTGGCGGCGAGAATACGATTGGCGATGACGAGATCGCGCCGGGTGCGGGTGACGGGGTCCATGGGTTCTCCGTTGGATACCCAGAATATCTCGGATATTTCCTCGTCTGCGTCAAAACAGAACGGCGTCCCGAAGGACGCCGCCGTGTCGTGTGTTGTGTGCGTGTGGCTCAGCGGCGCCAGCCGCCACGCCAGCCGCCACGACGCCAGCCCGGACGCCAATAGCGGCGCGGGCCACCGTAGTAGAACCGCGGGCCGGGAGCATAGTAGTTGGGCGCCCAGCGGCAACGATACGGGCCGCACACCCAACGCACGGCTTCCGGCTTCAACGTATCAGCTTGCGTGGCGAGGCCGGCGTCAAGACCGAGCGGCATCGCTTGCACGGCGTTGGCGCCTAGTCCGAGGCCGCCGGCCAGCAAGCCTGCAGCGAGTAGTGTTTGCATTCTGGTAAGCATGGTGGCTGTCTCCTGAATTCCCCAGCCGTATCAGATCAACACACGCCACATGAGTGTGCGGTGAATGGACGCTTCAGGCTGCGTTTGGTTTCAGACGAGTTCGCCACGCGAGGCAGCCGCCGCATTGCGGATGGCCTCGATGTTGGCGCGGTAGTGAGCCGGACCCTCCTTGAAGATGGAAGAGCCCGCCACCAGCCAGTTGGCGCCTGCGGCTGCGATGGCGCCGGCGTTCTGCGCGGTGACGCCGCCATCGACTTCAATATCGATATCGCGACCGGCGCAGAGATCGCGCACGGCGCGGATTTTATCGAGCGAGGAGTGGATAAAACTTTGGCCGCCAAAGCCGGGGTTGACCGACATGACGAGCACCAGATCGATCATGTCGAGCACCGGCGCGATGCACTGCGCCGGCGTGCCGGGGTTGAGCACCACGCCGGATTTTTTGCCGAGCCCGCGTATGGCCTGCAACGTGCGATGCAGATGCGGGCCGGCCTCGACGTGAACGCTGATAATGTCGGCGCCGTTCCTGGCGAACTCGGCGAGGTAGGCGTCGACAGGCGCAATCATCAGGTGAACATCAAACGGCTTTTCAGTGACGTGGCGGATTGCGCCCATGATCGCCGGGCCGAAGGAAATGTTCGGCACGAAATGTCCGTCCATGATGTCGACGTGGACGATGTCAGCGCCGGCGCGCATGACCGCGCGGACCTCTTCACCCAAGCGGGAAAAGTCGGCGGCGAGTATCGACGGGGCGATTTTGAGGGGGCGCATGGCGGCTCGCGTCTGTCGGGCGGGTCCGCGCGGGGTAACACGAAATGCACCGGCAAGTAACGCCACCAAGTCAGGTGGGGCCGGGCTTGTCCCCAAACTTGTCACGCCAGGCGGGCAACGCGCCAGCGAAGGGCAGGGCGGTCGCCTCATATACCGCGCGGGCGATGGCGCGGGCGAGGCAATCGCCGGCGGCCAAGCCAATTTCGGTGAGATCGCGCCTTGAAATGGCTTGCGGATGGCGCCCGGTCGCGGCGGCGAACACCACATCGCCATCGCTCGGGGCATGGCAAGGGCGCAGCGCGCGGGCGATGCCACCCTGCGCCATGAGGGCGATACGCTGGCACTCCTCTTTGCCGAGTTTGGCGTCGGTGGCGAGGATGGCGATGGTGGTGTTTTGCGGCCCTTCGCCCTTGAGCCGCAAGACGAGATGTTCAGGCAACACCCGTGCGGGCGAGCCGAGGCCGCCGAATTCGGCGTTTGTCTCGAACGGCGCCGCCCAGAAATACGGGCTGTCGCCAAGGGTGGCGGAGCCCAGTGCGTTAACGGCGACAAGGGCGCCGACGCTGTAATGTCGCGAGGTTCGGGCGCTGGCTGAGCCGAGGCCGCCTTTGAGGTTGGCGGTGGTGGCGCCATAGCCCGCGCCTGACGTGCCGAGGGCGAAGGTTTTGGCGGCGGCGCTGGCGGCGGCATAGCCGAGGTCCCAGTAGGGCGGCTGGCGTTGCCACTTCTTGTCGCCGCCGTTGAGCAGATCAAACAGGATGGCGCCGGGTGCGATCGGCACTTTTACTGCGCCAACCGGAAAGCCGCGGCCCTTCTCGCGAAGCATGGCCTGCACGCCGCCCATCGCGTCGAGGCCATAGGCAGAGCCGCCCGAAAGCACGAGAGCATCGACCTCGCCGACGCTCATGCCGGGTTCAAGCAAGGCCGTGTCGCGCACGCCCGGCGCGCCGCCAGCGATTGAGATGGAAGCAACAGCGGGCCGCTCGAAGACAAGCGCCGTAACGCCCGACGCGAGGCGCGCATCGTGCGCGTTGCCGACGAGGACGCCGGGAATGTCGGTGATGAGGTTTACCATGTGTGCAATGTAGCAGGCTTGGAACGGGCAATGTAGCCGGCTTGTCTTTGGAATTAGAACAAATCTAATTTCGCCTGATTTTATTGACGTTTACGGATTGCGGCTGCATATCGCGTGCTCCAGTAGGGAGCGAAAGTGGCAGCGCCATGGAGGAAGCAACGTCGGGCATGGCAAACGGTGCGGATTTTTTGGGCAGCGCCAGCGACGCAGGCGATACCCGGAGCGGCGACATCCGCCTTGGCGACTGCGCGCGCGGTGTGCGGGGCGTCATCGTCGGCGTCGGGCGTGGCGAGGCCGAGGAGGCTTTTGCAACGGAACTCGAGCGTCGTTTGCTGGAGATTGGTTTTGTCGAAGGGGCAACGGTGGAAATCCTGCACGAAGGGTTTTTGGGTCGCGACCCCATCGCTGTGCGGGTGGATGACATGAGCGTGGCGCTGCGGCGGCGGGAGGCGAATTCCATCCTCGTGCGGGTGCAGCCGGCGGCAGCCGCAGACCTTACCGCAACAGGCAAGCCTCCTGCATCAACAGACAAGTCTCCATGAGCCAAATGGCGGGCGCCAGCGTGTCTGATACGCTTGTACGCGACATCCGGATCGCGCTTGTCGGCAATCCCAATTGCGGCAAGACAGCGCTGTTCAACGCCCTGACCGGCAGCCG
>JAYTTW010000317.1:0-13996 GCA_043744855.1 Hyphomicrobiales bacterium | reverse complement strand
GGATTCAATCCGCCTGCGCCGCAAGACCGCAGGATGGGACGACGACTATCTCGCCAGCCTCATCGCAGCGTGATCGCCTTCACCCGATTCCCCTGGACTGCAAACGCCCCGGCGCCCGCTTGTTCAAACGAGCCCGTAAAGACGTTGAACCCTGGCGCACCCAGTTGCGGCGGCACATAAACGCTGCCTGCGACGAGCAGCGGCGCCAGCAGGAACATGGCGAACACCCGCGTCGGCGCCCGCGCGAAATCCAGCCGTGTCAGTCGCCGCGCCGCCTCGGTTCGCTGCTGCATCGACAGCCGTTCGGGTTGCCGCAACAGGGCGGCGGTCCGTGCCCGATCTGGCAGCGCGGCAAACAGTAAGCCAGCCAAGGCGAACACCAACGCCGAGATTGCCGGCGCAAGTATCAGCAGCGCCGCGCCGCGAACCCACCAGATCGATGCGTCCGGCTGCGTCAGGCCATTGCTTTGGGGAAGGGCGCTGCGCCACTCGAGCGGGCGCCCGTCAAGCAACGGCGCAAACCCGTTGATGATGTCGACCGCGTGCTGCGCCAGCCAGACGAACAGACTGACGCAGAGCGCGCCTGCGATCAGGTTGACAACAAGGCCCGGCAGCAAAACGAAAGCCGTGAGCGTTCGCGCCGGCAAACGCGACATCCAGCCGACAATCGAGAGATTGATCGATCCGGACAAAAACATCGCCATACCCAAGGATAGTGGAATCGCTGGAAAGAACGCCAACAGCAAGGCCGGTTGGATGCTTTGCGAAGGCTGGCCAAGACAGGCGAAATACACCGCCGCCAGGCTGAGCGCGCTGAAGGCGGCGGCGAACATTCCACCAAACGCGAAGGTCAGCGCAATGGCAAAGCCAAGCCCAAACGCCATGGTGATCGACATCTTGACGGCGAGATAGACCGCGAAGGCGACGCCGCCAGCAAAGGTCATGGTGAATATTACCGCCATCAGCGCGGCGCCCAGCACGGCCAGCGGACCGGCGCGGTTTTTGGCGATCCGCACCGGCGTACGACCAGCCGGCGCGGGTTTGCGAAAACCAGCGCCGCTGAGATCGCCCATAAGCCGTTCCAGCGCCGCGAGCATGGTTTCGAAGCGCGCCCCAAACAGCAGCAGCGAACTGGTGAACGCCACGACGATCCCGAGCCGCCCGGCCCGCATCCATACGTCGGACAGGTCCGGAAACACCGGAATTCCAAGAAAGCGCCCATCGCCAATGACCAGCCAGACCAGGCAAAGCGCCAACACGGGGATGGCGAAAGCGCCCTGCAAACAGATGTTGAAGGATCGCCAGCCAAACGCCCGGCCGGTCCGCCGTAGCAGCCAGCCGTCAAGCGTGACGAGACCGCTTTGACAATGGGCGCTGAGCGGTTTCGGCGCGAGAATGCCAGCGAAAGTTTCGACGTCTGAGCGGTTGGCGAGGCAAAGCGCGTAGTCACGCCTCGTCACGCGCCAGCAGGAGCGCACATACCAGCCAAATGCGGCAGCGAGACTAAGGGCGGCCAGCGCGGCAGCGATCAGGTTCCAGTCGGGCAGCGCCATGAAGGATCGGTTCGCAATCGAGAAAGGGACGACCCTGCGGCTCCCGTTGCGAAACCTGCACGAACATACTTAAATTTTTACTTCGTCGGCGTCGGCGCCAGCGACGCTGCGTACTGGGCAAGCGCCTCAAGGTCCGCATCGCTGCGCCCCAGAATGGCCTCGACCATCAACGCGTCGGCGCCGCCGCGCCCGCCGTCGCGCAGCGCGTGCAGCGCCTCGCGCAGATAATCAAGGCGCTGCCCGGCAAGCCGCGGCATTTGCTGCTGGCCGGAGAGGTCCGGCTTGTGGCAGGTCGGGCATTGCAGATCGGGCGCCAAGGCGCGGCCTTTCGCGGCGAGCACCGCGTCGATGGGTTCACTGGTTTTTCCCGGCGGCAGTTTTGCATAGTGCGCCGCGAGGCCCTGTATGTCCGCGTCGGAAATGCCCTTGAGCACATCCTGCATGACCGCGATGGTCCGCACCCCTTCGCGGATCAACACCAACTGGTTGAGCAGATAAAACTCCGGCTGGCCGGCCAGCGATGGAATCTTTTCAAGCTGCGAGACGCCATCTGCGCCGTGACAGGCGCCGCACACCTGAACCCGTTCGGCGACGCTTTGCGCCGCCGCCGTTTCACCCGGCGACACGGACACTATCAGCGCGAACGCCAGCCCGAAGGCTGGCGTAAGTCCAATCCGCAACAAGCTGTCGGCAGCAATCACCGCGCCGCCGTCTTCTGTTTGTCAGCATAGGAGATGCGATAGATGGCGCCATTCAGATCATCGGAGAACAGTAGCGAGCCGTCTTCGAGTTGCAGGAAGGCGACCGGGCGAGCGCGCCCCTCGTTTTTTTCCTTGTCGAGCAGACCGGTGAGGAAGGGCTCGACTTTCGCCTTGCCGTTGGCGCCCGGCGTCGCGGTGACGATGTCGTAGCCGAACTTCACCTCACGGTTCCACGACCCGTGACGCGCGACGAACAAGACATTTTTGTACTTCGCCGGAAACATCTT
This sequence comes from Hyphomicrobiales bacterium, assembly GCA_043744855.1. GTDB lineage: Bacteria > Pseudomonadota > Alphaproteobacteria > Rhizobiales > Beijerinckiaceae > Terripilifer. Next base: position 11,455 of record JAYTTW010000317.1, on the reverse strand, counting down.
GCCGGTGTAGAATTTCGCGCCGAGCGCCGCTGCATGCGGGCCCATGAGCGCTGCCGGCAGCGTCACCCCTGCGCAAGGATCGGGGCGCTTGATATCGGGATCCGGAATGCCGTTCGCGTGGCAATATGGATATCCAAAGAAGGCGCCTTCCTTGCCTTTTGGCAGGCGGTTGAGTTCATCCTCCGGCCCTTCGTTGCCCGCCCAGTCGCGACCATTGTCGGTAAACCACATTTCGCCAGTCACCGGATGCCAGTCGAAACCCACCGTGTTGCGAACGCCGCGGGCGACGATTTCCATGTTCGATCCATCGGCGTCGAAACGACGAATGTGCGCGTGGGTGCCGTAGTTGACTTCGCAGATGTTGCAGTTGGCGCCGACGGGAATGTAGAGCTTGCCGTCCGGTCCGAAGGCGGTGAACCGCCAGCCGTGCGACTGATCGCTCGGCAGGCGGAATTTTTCCGAGATATCGACCGGCTTCGGGCTGGCAAGATTGTTCTCGATATCGTCAAAACGCAGCACCTTGCTGTTGGCGACGACGAGCAACGCCCCGTCTTTCATGGTGATGCCGTTTGGCAAGGTCAGACCCTGCGCAAGGGTCACGATCTCTTTTTTGCCGAACGGATCCTTGACGGCGTAAACGCGCCCGAGCCGCAACGTGGAGACAAACAACGTGCCCTTCGGGCCCATATACATCATGCGCGCGCCAGCAACGCCCGAAATGAATGTCTCAACCTTGAAGCCGGCCGGAACTTTCATCTTGTCGAGCGGCAGCTTGTCGGCGGGCGCGGCGATCGGCGGCGTCGCCGCGCCAGTCAGGGTCGGCGCCTGCTTGCTGCGCGCCGCCATGGCTTTCGGGTCCGGCATCATCGGCATTAATTCGGGCGGCGTGCCCAAACGCGGTGCGACCGCTGCTGCGGCGGCGGGGGCAGATGTGGGGGCAGGTGCGGAGGCTGCAGCGGGGGCAGGGACAGGGGCTGCAGCGGGGACAGTTGCAGCGGGTGATGCAGCGGCAGGCGCTGTCTGCGGCTGCGGCGCTGGTGCAGGTGCTTCCGGGGCCGGCGATTGTGCGAGGGCCGAAGCGAGGCTCGCCGCCAGCGCCAATGCGCCCAGCGACACGCGGCCAAAACCGGTAGTGTAAAACATCCAACCCTCCCGACTTGTGTGACGACCAATTGTTGTCGACAGCCGCAGAGTAGGGGTGGCCTCGCATGATTGCAACACAAGGTTGACGCACAAGGTCGCGCCTTATCGCGCCAGCCCTTCGGAAACGAAAAAAATGCCGGCGCGGTTGGCTCATCGCCCGCCCAATCGTTCGGCCAGCGTAACGCCGCCCAGCACCAGCGCCAGCGCGACCACATGATAAAGCGCGAACGTCTCGTGCAGGAACAGGGTCGCCAGGATGGCCCCCAGCGCCGGCGTCATGTTGTAGAACAGGGTGGCGCGCCCCGGCCCCACAAGTTCAACGCTGCGGATGAAAAACACCTGCGCCAGCAGGGTCGGAAACAACGCGACATAAGCCAGCACAAGCCAGCCGCGCGGTGTTGGCCAGAACGTCACCCCCGCCGCCATTTCCCACACCAGCAACGGCGCCGACGTGACGACGGCTGCGATGGCGAGACCGAAAAAGAAACCAAACGAGGAGGCCTTCGGCCGGTTGCGCAACGACAGGGAATAGATCGCGTAGAACACCGATGCGACGAGAATGCCGGCGTCGCCGAGATTGAAACGCAGCGCCTGCAACGAACCAAGATCGCCTTGTGCGCCAACCAGCAAGACGCCGAGGATGGTGAGGAGGCAGCCGATCGCCTGCCACAGGCGCACCGGCGTGCGCCACATCAGCCACGCGCCAAAAAACACATACACCGGCGTCACCCCCTGCAGGATCGAAAGGTTGACGCCCTGCGTGTAATGCGCCGACATATAATACAGGCTGTGAAAGATCGTGTAGCCGGCGATCGCCATCCCCATGACGCGTATCCAGTGCGCCTTCAGCACTGGCAAATCCGCCACGAAGGCTCGCCGCGCGCTCAACAGCAGGATCAGGCAGGTGATCGCCCAGCGCCCGGTCACCAGCATCATCGGCGAAATGTTGTCGATGGCGGTTCGCGCCGCGACGATGTTGCCCGCCCAAAACAGGCACGTCAGCGTCAGCAACAACGACGGATTGGCGAAGCAGCGACGCAGGAGATCACGAACCAGGGCGGCCAAACCAGATATCCTGCTTGAGTTGCAGCGGGCGCCGGCGCGTGACGGGAGCAAATGATGAGGCGCCTTTTGTCGGATCGACCAATACCGTAATGCTGCTTCAGCTTCGCCGTGAAATCACCGGATTTTCGCGATGCGTTGCCGCACCCGAACTGGCCTTGTGGAGGAATTCATGCACCGCATCAATGGCGTCGTCCTCGTCTGTCTCGCTACGCTTCCCGCCGCCGCGCGCTCGCTTGCCGGCGAAATCGACGCCGCCTCCAAAATCGATGCAGTCATCGTCTATCCCGACGCCGCAGCGATTGCCCGCGTTGCGGAAATCGAATTGCCTGTGGGCGCCACGACTTTGGTGTTTCGCAATCTGCCGCTCGGCCTCAACCCTGACTCGCTGCGGCTCGAAGCGTTGGGGGCCGGTGGCCTCGCCTTCGGCGCAGTCGAGACGCGCACCGCGCCGGCTGCCAGCATTGTCGCCGACACCGCCATTGAAGCGAAACTCAAAAGTCTTCGCGAGCAACGCGAGGCGACACAAACGCAAATCGATTCGCTCGAGATAAAGAAGGCGATGGTGCAACGCTTCGCGCAATCGAGCCCGGAGAAACTTGGCGCTGACACCGGCCCGCTCGATGTAGCCCAATGGAACAATGCCTGGGACGCTGTCGGTCTCGGCCTGCAAGGCGCCGGCGACGCGTTGCGCGTGGCGCGTGGCGCGGCGCACGATCTCGACGAACAAATCCGCCCTCTGGAACAAGCGCGTCAGCGACCCCGCCCGCAAACCGGCGCGAGCCGCGAGGCGATCGTCGAGTTGGACGCCGCCACAGCGCAGAAAGCTCGCGTCACACTGACCTATCGTGTCGCTGGCGCCGGTTGGCAGCCAGTGTACGACGCGCGGCTCGTGACGCGCGGCGCCGGGGCCAAAGCGTCGCTGGAACTGGTGCGCCGCGCCGAAGTCACGCAACGTACCGGCGAGGATTGGACCGGCGTCAAGCTCGCCGTCTCAACGGTGCGCGCGCAACGTGGCGTGCAGGCCCCGGATGTGCAGACGCAACTGCTGGCCTTCTATGAGCCGCAAGCCGTGCTGCGTCGCGCCGCCGCGCCGGCCGCAGCACCGATGAGCGTGGCGAAATCCGCACAGGCGGAACGTCAACGCGCCGACGAGCCACCCGCGACAGACGCCATGTCGCCGGCAACAGAACAACAAGCCAGCCTCGACGCCGGCGCCTACAGCGCCACTTTTGAGATCGCCGGGCGTCTCGATATTGCCGCCGACGGTTCGCGAAAATCGGTGCGCATTTCCACCGCAAGATTCACCCCCGAGCTGATGGCCCGCGCCGCGCCTTCGCTCGATGAAACTGCCTATCTGCAAGCCCGCATTGTCAACGAGGAGGCGGCGCCCCTGTTGCCCGGGCTCGTCAACATCGTGCGCGATGGCGCCTACGTCGGCACCGGTCGTGTAGCCCTTGTGGCGCCTGGCGACAGCGCCGACTTCGGCTTCGGCGCGGATGACCGCATCGTCGTCAAGCGCATACCCGTCAAGCGCAAGGAAAACGAACCGACGTGGATCAACCAGACCAAATCAGAACAACGCGAGTTCAAGACAACCGTCAAAAACCTGCACGATTTCGCCGTCAAGGTGAACGTCGTCGACCGCGTGCCCGTATCGGAGTCGACCGCCATAGTCGTCGACATCCTCGCCACGACGACGACGCCAACCGAAAAAATCGTCAATGACAAACGCGGCGTCATGGGCTGGACCTATGACATCGCCGCCAACGAAACCAAGTCGATCACCCTCGCCTACCGCCTCAAATGGCCCGCCGACCGCGACATCGTTTCGCAGGACGCGCCGGGCGGCGTGACGCCGTATAAAAGGTAGGAAACCCGCGCTACCGCTGCCGCAGATGCGCCCGTGTCGCGGCAGCGCGCGGCGCGCCTTCCACAAGCAATCCGGCCGAATTCATCATTTCGCCCATACGCGCGCGCACCAGTTTGAACAGTTGCGCGTTGGTGTCGCGCAACGCCTCGGTCACCTCGTTGTGACCCCCCGGCCCTTCTCGCAGCATGTGCAACACGAGTTCGATGGCGTGCGCTTGCAGCGTTGTGTCGAGGTTGGCGTCGATGCGATCAATGCTGCGCAACAGCGAGGCCAGCACGCGCGAACGCCGCTCGCGATCCGCCCAGGTTACCGGCGCCCGCTCGCAGCGCAGCGCTTCAAGATCAGCGCGCGCCGTAAGCTTGATGTCGAGACGCAGCATTTCAAAATCGAAAGCCGCCGGCAAAAGCTTGCCGCTCTCGGCCCGCGCGCCGCCGCTGGCGAGCGTCGAATCCGCACGCCTGTCGCCCATCCTTTCGTTTGCCAGTGTCAGCGCCGGTGAGGGCGCCGGGGCTGGCGGCGCCATGGCGCGACGCTTCGGCCAATCCATTTCGGCAATCCAGCGCAACAGCGTCGAGACAGGAATGGAAAACGCCGCTGCAACCCGGGTCAAAGGCGTCTCGCGGTCATAATAAAGCGCATGCATACGCTCCATGTCGGCGTGCGAAAACACCCGGTGCGTGCGCGGGCGGCGCAGCAACAATTCGGATTTCTCTGGAATGGATGTTGCCGGGATCGACATGCATATCTCCAACGCAAAAAGCCGGTCAGGGACCGGCGGAAAGGTTTTGAAAGCGAAATGGGGGAACTGCGGGAGTTCTATCGCAGCAGCGTGACGCTGTAAAGGAATATTTTCATATTTAGGCGACGGCAAAGCCGGCCACACAGTGGAGAACTGCTAGAAATTGCAAATGTTCTTATTATGTTCTATAAATTTTCGTCCGCTCGCGAGGCAAGGTGGTTTGTCGCGCTGGCGATTCTATTTGGGGGACGGCCTTGCACTCGCCATCAAAAGACCTGCTGGCCCTCGCCAACGGCCGCCGCTTTAAAACCATTCTGGCCGATCCGCCATGGCAGTTTCAAAACAAGACCGGCAAGGTCGCGCCGGAGCACCGGCGGCTAAATCGATACGCCACCCTGAAGCTTGACGAGATCAAGGCGCTGCCGCTGGCCGCTGACACCGCGCACCTTTATCTCTGGGTGCCCAACGCGCTGCTTCCCGATGGCATCGAGGTGCTGCGCGCCTGGGGTTTTCAATACAAGTCCAACATGATCTGGCACAAGGTGCGCAAGGATGGCGGCTCTGACGGACGCGGCGTCGGCTTTTATTTCCGCAATGTAACCGAAGTTATCCTGTTCGGCGTGCGCGGCAAAAATGCGCGGACGTTGGCGCCGGGACGGCTAGCCGCAACCGGGTCGACATGCATGCACGGGAGGGCAAGACTGGCGGTTCAACCGCCTGCATTCGCCTTCCCTACGCTGGCGTTAACCAGATCAGGTTCGATGGGTGTGATCTCAGCCGCCCTTGCGAGCGGCACCCCTCGGCGACGGGGAATTTAAGGGGGAATGGGGGCGGACGCAAGGATGGCTTCAGCATCACCTCGGTTTCCGCAACGCCGTTCTGTCGGCCTCCGCTTCCGCCAACAACCACTCCCGCATGGTGGCGATCTTGGGTAGGCGCGCCGACGCCTTCGGACAGACGATCCAATAGGCAAAGTCCGCTCGCAGCGCCAAGGCAAACGGTCGCACGAGGCGCCCCGCGATCATGTCCGTGGCGGCGAGGGCGGAGCGCGCCAGCGCGACGCCTTGTCCGTCCACCGCCGCGTCGAGCGCCATGCTCGCCTGATTGAGCACGAGGCCGCGCGTCGCCTCGACACGGGGCGCATCGACGGCTTCGAGCCATTTGCGCCAGTCGCGATGGTCATTTACGTGCAGCAGCGTGTGATGGCGCAAGTCATCAGGCGCGCGCAACACCTTGCGTCCGGCGACGAGTTTGGGGCTGCACACGGGATAAAGCTCCTCCGTGCACAGGCGCGTCGAGTGCAACCCGGGGTCTTCTCCGGCGCCATGGCGAACGGCGAGATCAATGTCCTCCCGCGAGAAATCCACGTGATGCAGCGAGGCGTTGACGCGCAACTGGATATCGGGATGGGCCTCGGCGAAACGGCCGAGCCGATGGATGAGCCATTTAGAAGCAAAATTCGGCGAAGTGCTAATCGTCAGCGCGCCCGATTTTTGCCGTTGCACCAGCCGCTCGGTGCCGCCCGCGATGCGATCAAAGGCGTCGCGGACGATCCCTAGATACGTGTTTCCGGCCTCGGTGATGACGAGCCGCTGGTGCTCGCGCAAGAAGAGTTTCAGGCCCAATTCCGCTTCCAGCGCCTTCACCTGATGGCTGACAGCGCCTTGCGTCACGCACAGCTCCTCCGCCGCGCGCGTAAAACTCCCGTGCCGGGCGGCGGCTTCAAATGCTTTCAAAGCGTTCAGGGCCGGAAGGCGGCGCGCCACGGGAGCCTCATGAGAAAAACTAAGGCAAGCTAGAGAAATGATGCGTTGCAGGCAAGCCGGCGAAAACGTTACGCTTCGTGCGTTGAAACGCCGTCTGGAAAGCGACCATGAGCCAGCACATCGAACGCCGGGCGCTCCTTCGAAGCGCCGCCGGCCTCGCTTTCGCCGCGAGCGCGAATCGTGCCATGGCGCGCCACTCGCTGACCGGCTTTCCCCGGATGAAGGACAAGAAAATGGAAGAACTGTCGCGCACGGATAACGCAAGCATCATCGACTGGCATTGCCACCACGTGCCCGCGCGTTTCGAACTCACCGCCGCGACCACGGCGCCGCCCAATCAACGCGCGCGCTGGGAGGTGATCGCGCCCAAGCTGCGCGACGAGAGCCTGCTGGTGAAGGACATGACGGAAGGCGCGCTCGGCGCGCGCGTCGTCAACATTCCCCTCAACATGATCGCCGACGCCAGCGGTTTCGTCCCGCATGACACGATCACCGCCGTTAACGACCATCTTGCCGAACTCGTCGCTCGCCACAAGGGACGCCTTTACGGGCTCGCCTCGGTCGATGCGTACGACGGAGAACGATCGGCGCGCGAGGCCGAACGCGCTATTCGCGATCTGCGCCTTCGCGGCCTTTTCGTTGATTGCGCGCGCGGTGAAACGATGATCGACGCGCCGCAAGCGCGTCCGACGCTGGAAGTCGCCGCGCGCATGGGCGTGCCGGTCTTCGTGCATCCCGTAGCGACGCAGCCGCTGACGCGCCAGATGACGCCTTATGGCGTCGTTGGAACACTCTTCGCGCGCGGCACCGTCAATTCGGCGGCGCTCATCGCGCTGCTCGAAGGCGGCGTCTTCACGCAATTACCCGATCTCTGCGTCGTCGTGACCGCGCACGCCATCGGCGGCCTGGCGATGGCGACGGGGCTCGCCTCGCAAAGTCGCGCGGCGCCGGACGCGCTCCAGCTTTTGCGCCAGCACGTGTTCATCGACACGCAGCTCGTTCATCCGGCTCTCATCAAGGCGTCCGCTGATTTGTTGGGCGCAGATCGTGTGATGACCGGCAGTGATTGGCCCATTGTGGACGAAGGGCCGATTGGCGGTCCAATGTGGAACGCGTTGCGCGCCACGGGCCTCACGGTGGAGCAGCAAAGGGACATCGCGGGCGAGAACTGTCGCGCGTTGCTCGGGCTTACGTGAGGATGCGCAGGAGACGCCTTTTCGAGCGCGGTCTTCCAACCCGCATATGTAACGTCGGAGCGCCGGCTTGGCGTTGACAGCGCGGGTTTGGGCTCGTCTGGCCAGGATTACTCGGGCTTGAGGTCGAGCTCGACGGCGATATCGCGCCAGCGGGCCTGTTCGCGACGAATGTAATCGGCGGCGCGTTGCGGTGTGCCGCCCGCTGGCGCGACCACAAGACCATTCGTCAACATGCGCTTCTGGATGTCGTCGCGGGCTATGAAGCCAGTGATCGCAGCGCCGACTTTTGTGCGTATGTCGAGCGGCGTGCCCGCCGGTGCGACGACCGTGAGCCAGCCGTCGATGTTGAATCCGGGAATGGTTTCGGCGATTGCCTGAACGTCGGGGAAAGTGACGAAGCGGTGCTGCGAACTCAGGCCGAGGGGCCGCAGGGCGCCTGAGGTGAGGAACGGCTCGACCGGGCCCATGGCGGAGACCATAAAGTCAACGCGTCCCGCCGTCGCCTCCTGCAACATTTGCGCCGTCGAGCGATAGGGCGCCTCGACGATCTCGACGCCGGCGCGTTTGACAAATGCGCGAGCCGCCACAAGGCCGAGGCCGCTTGTCGCATCGACGCCGTAGGTGAGTTTGCCCGGATTGGCTTTTGCGAAGGCGATCAAATCGACGATATTCTGGAACGGTCGGTCGGGTCTGGCGGCGAAAACAAACGGCGCGCCCGTCGTCAAAATGGCCACCGCGTCGAAGTCTTTTGTCGGGTCGTAGCGCAGGTTCGCCAGCATGTACTGGTTGGAGGTCAGCGCCGAACCGTTGGCGAAGAAGAATGTGTAACCGTCCGGCGCCGCGCGCGCCGCAGTATTGGCGCCCAGCACGCCGCCGGCGCCGGCGATGTTTTCCACTACCATCGCCTCGCCGAGGCTGCGCGAAACGCCGTCGGCCATGAGCCGCGCCATGATGTCTGTGCCGAGGCCGGGGCCGGTGGGTACGATGAGCCGGATGGGTTTTGTCGGCCACGACTGGGCGCTTGCGCTTGCGGCGGCGATGGCCAGCAACGCTGCGAAGATCAAGCGCAAGGCAGTATTCATGGTCCCTCCGGTCGGCGGACTTTTGAAGGGTTCGCACGGAAATTGTAGACTTGCATTCATTTTAAACCCCGTGTTCCGCACGCTGCAACTAGGTGATAGGCTGGGAACCGGGAAAAAAGGGAGGCAGACATGCGGCGTTGGGGATGTGTTGCGGGTGCGGCAGCGTGGCTCGCACTGGCCGGCTCGGCTGCGCTGGCGCAGACTACCGTGTTCGAGGGCGGGCGTATTCTCGTTGGCGACGGCTCGGTAATCGAAAACGGCGTCGTGGTCGTCGACGGGACGAAGATTACACGCGTTGGCAAAGCCGGCGGGATCGAGGTTCCCGCGGGGGCGACGCGCGTCGCTGCGCAGGGCAAGACGATCATGCCCGTCCTCATCGACACGCACGTGCATTTGAACATGGTCCGTGACCGGCTCATTCGCGATCTCCAGCGGCGCGCCTATTATGGCGTTGGCGCCGTCATGAGTCTCGGCACAGACCCCTACAATCTCCTCGACGTGCGCAACGAATCCATTCCCGGCGCGGCGCGTTATCTCAGTGCAGGCCGTGGCATCACCATGCCCGAGCCTGGGCGCATCACTGCGCCACACTGGATCGAAAACGTCGAGCAGGGCCGACAGGCGGTCGCGGAATTGCAGGAGAAAAAGGTCGACATTGTAAAAATCTGGGTCGACAGCCGGGCTGGCCAATTCCGCAAGCTGACGCCGGAGATTTACGGCGCGATCATTGAGGAGGCCCACAAGCGCGGCCTCCGCGTCATCGCGCATCTTTTCGATCTCGATGACGCCAAAGGGCTGATCAAGGCGGGAGTCGACGCCTTCGCGCACGGTGTGCGCGACAAGGACATTGACGATGAATTCGTCGCGATGTTCAAGGCGCGTCCGGAATTGGTCCTCGGGCCAAACCTTCCGGATCGCGGCGTCAAGGTGGATATGTCCTGGATGCGGGCGGGCGTTCCGGAGGCCGAATACAAGAAGCTTGAGGAGGCCAACGAGGACAAGCCGGTGGAACAGTCCTTCCACGCCATTCAGGCGCGCAATCTCAAACGGCTCGACGCGGCTGGTGTGCGACTGGTGCTGGGTACGGACGGTAACCGCGCCTGGGGCCCGCACGAGGAGATGGAGGATATGGTGCTTGCCGGCGTGCCGGTAGAGCGCGTCCTCATCGCGGCGACGCGCAACTCGGCAGAGTATCTGCGGCTGAACGACATGGGGACAATTGCGGCAGGCAAAAGCGCGGATTTGCTGCTGCTCGACGCCAATCCTCTTGATGACATCAAGAACACACGCAAGATTTCGGCGGTGTATCTGCGTGGCGAAAAGGTCGACCGCTCGAAAGTTTATTGAGCCGCGTGGGGGCGACCAGGCCTCACGCGTTGGCGGCGGTCCACGCCATCGCCCCCCGAGCCGCAGTTGCGCCCGTAGCAAAGCATCCCTGCAGGAGATAGCCGCCGGTCGGCGCCTCCCAGTCGATCATTTCGCCGGCGATAAAGAGATCATATACGCGGTCGGGCAGTTTCTCAGCCTTGCCGAAAAAGGCGCACGGAAAGAAAGTCTATCTCCGACCTTGCCCATTCCTATGAAGTGTCGCCAGCAGCAATCTACAAATGCATGGCGTTTCATGATCGACTTCAAGCCAATGTTTTTTGTCACCGTGCTGACCTGCCGATGAATTGTCATCTAGTGGCAATTAGACGTTCCTATTTGCAGTCAAAGCGCCGCCAGCTCGATTGCGCGATCCATTTGCGCATCACAAAGTTTAAGCTCTGCCGCTCCGGAGAGAGCTCCTCGCACGTTTGCGATTGCCGACTTTACTTGTCTACAGGATACTTTGAAAGCCTCGACCTCGCTCGCACTCATCGCACCCTTTCGATGTGCAATAAATTCCACGTACTTCCGAGCTTGCCGATAGGGATAATGGCGGTTTGACCCTTTATTCATTTGCTCCAATAAAATCTCATGCGCCATCTCAAAGGCTTTAAAATGATCCTTATAATCATCGCTTCGAATTCGGCTATCAAGTAGCAGCCGAGCGAAATGATTATTTACATCTCTCATTTCGCCCGGCCGGCCAACGGCAAATTGTTTTGCTTGTTCAAAGTACAAAGTTGCAATTTCAAATTCGCCGAACTCCAGCCTTGCCATAGCGTAGTGAAGCCAAAATAGCGCACTACGCTGACAAAACGCCAAGCTGCTTATTGATTGATAAAATCCAATAATGATTTCTTTTTTTCGCGTTCGACTAATTACCCTATCGTTTCCCACTACTAAAGCCAACATTGGAAACCGCTGCATTTCAGTAAAAATATGGTGCAACGTCGTTGTCCTCTTTATTTCGGCAAGTCTACGAACAATGCGCTCGATATGCCATATCAATATTTCAGGTTTAATCACATTTTTAAGTAGGTAATCTGAGATGATAGAGGAGCGAATTGCAATGCTGCCTTGTCCAAAGCGGATGAACTCGGCTGCTTCCTTGAAGGCACTAGATTTCATTAGAGTCTATCCGGAAACATTATGCTGGATTGCATAGCTTTCTCAACATGAGGCGGATGGATGAGAGGCGCAAGAACGCGAGCGCTTTCTGATTGAAG
>JAYTTW010000316.1:0-3567 GCA_043744855.1 Hyphomicrobiales bacterium | reverse complement strand
TCAATCCGCCTGCGCCGCAAGACCGCAGGATGGGACGACGACTATCTCGCCAGCCTCATCGCCGCGTGATCGCCTTCACCCGATTCCCCTGCGCGTCTGCAAGCAACCCCGCCAAGCCAAATCGGCGCTGGCGTTCGGCGGCTGCGTCTGTACAGGGCGCCTCGCCCTGACTATGACAGGCGCGCGCGGCTGCCGCACAACCGCCCAGGGGCCAGAATGAGCGAGACAGCCATACGATCAACCGGAATCGTCACCGTTTTCGGCGGCAGCGGCTTTGTCGGGCGGCATACAGTGCGGGCTCTGGCGAAAGCCGGCTGGCGCATCCGTGTGGCGACGCGCCGTCCCGACCTCGCGTTTCATCTGCAACCGCTCGGCGAGGTTGGACAGATTCACGCCGTTCAGGCCAACGTGCGATATGCGGCCTCTGTCGCCGCAGCCATGCGCGGAGCCGAAGCCGTCGTCAATCTTGTCGGCATACAGGTGCAGAAGGGGGCGCAGACTTTTGAGGCGACCCATGTTGCTGGCGCGCGCGCCATCGCCGGCGCGGCGCTGGATGCAGGCATCCGCAATTTCGTTCAACTGTCGGGTATCGGCGCCGACGCAGAGTCTGGGAATGCGTATATCCGCAGCAAAGGTCGCGGCGACGCTGCGGTGCGGGAGGTTCTTCCCGAAGCGGTGCTGTTGCAACCCTCGGTGATTTTTGGACCGGAAGACCAGTTTCTGAACCGCTTCGCGGCAATTGCCCGCATGGCGCCTGTGTTGCCGCTGTTTGGCGGCGGCGAGGCGAAAATGCAGCCGGTGTACGTCGGCGATGTCGCGCAAGCCGTGGCGCGCGCCCTGGCCAACCATGCGATGGCAGGCGCCACCTATGAACTCGGCGGGCCCGAGGTGGTGACCCTGAAAGACGTGTTCAAATTCGTTTGTCACACCATTGGCCGCAAGCGTTGGCTGGCGCCAACACCCAACGCCATCGCCAACGTCATGGCGTTCGGCACGGAGATCGCCAATAAACTCAGCCTCGGATTGTTCCCGCAGACCTTGCTGCTGACGCGTGACCAGGTGGCGTTGCTGGCGCACGACAACGTCGTCAGCGAAGCCGCAATCGCTGAGGGACGCACGCTCGCCGGCCTGTCAATCCAGCCGGAAGCGATTGAATCCATTGCACCGGCTTATCTGGCCCGCTTTCGGCGCACCGGTCAATTTGGAAAGCCTACTCACGCCTGAGGTTTTCAGACCGGCGCGGGGAGCGGCGCGAGCCGGTAGTGAATGCGCGTCATGAAAGCGACGCCAAACAGCGGCGTCAGCAAATTAAGGATCGGCACGGCGAGCCATGCTGCAATAAAAAGACCGCACAAAAACAGGTAGACGCCATTGCGGGAGCGCAACTCCCGCACTTGCGCCACCGGACGATAACGCAACGCCGCCAGTTCAAAATACTCTCGCGAGAACAAGTAAGCGTTGGCGGCGAAAAAGGCGATGAAATTGACGCCGGGCACCAGCAGCAACATCAGGGCGCCGATGTTCACCAGCAATGCGATGGCGGCGAATTTCGTCGCGAGCCAGACTGCCGCTCCAACCGGTAACGCACGCCCGACGCGAGCCGGGCCAACCATTTCGCGTTCGACCACCTGCGCAAGTTCGTCGAGAAAAAAGCCTGCAACGAGCAGCGAAACTGGCGCCACAAGAAACGCCAGCGCGACGAAAAGTCCGGCGCCGGCGAGCCACGACACAGCCCACGCTGCCCAAGGATTCGCCGGCGTTGCGTAGGCGAGAATGGCGTGGTCGAGGCCGATCCAAGCGAGCGCCAGAATTGCCAACGTTAACGCGAGGCATTTAATGAAAACAGAGCGGAAGGGCGGGGTGAAAATCTGGACCAAAGCTGTGTGGGCGTCGGCGAACATGACGAACTCCTGTTGCGACGATAAATGGCCGCTCCCTCCCGCCAATGCAATTGGTGCACGCCTGCCGATCCGCCCAGACATCTACCGGTCTGATGGATCGAAAAACACCCCAGATAAATTCTTTGGCGGGGTTTTTCGCGCGAAGCGCATTCCACTTCGCTTGAAAACACTATAATCTTTGCAAAGATGGAAGGTGCGTCATGCCCTCGAACACATCCTTCTTTTCCGACCTTCTCGGCACCATAGCGGATCGTGGCCGAACCCTGCTCGGTTTCAGCGAACCGGGCGCGCAAACGGCGGCGCGAGCTGCAGAGATCATCCGGTTTTGCGACTCGTTGCTTTCGGGCCGCGGCGAGGCCTCGGGCGTGGCGAGCGCCGACGCTGTTCTGCGGGGCTACGCGCTCCTCGACCGCAGTGGCAAGGCGGCGTTTTTTCATGATCTGGCAAAAGATTTCGGTCCTGACCTTGATCGGGTCGAATCGATGGTCGAGGCGTGGCGCGCCAATCCGGACGAGGGCGCAGCCGCCGACCTGCATTTTTTCAGTGAACCAAAGCGCCAGGAGTTGTTTCGCCGGCTCAACCGGGCGCCCGGCGGCACTGCCGCGTTGGTGCGTATGCGCGAGGAGTTGCTGGACCTCAAGCGCGAAGATACGACGCTGGAAACGGTGGATCGCTGTCTCGTCCATCTCTTCGCCTCCTGGTTCAATCGTGGGTTTTTGGTGCTGCGGCGTATCGACTGGTCGACGCCGGCGAACATCCTGGAAAAAATCATCCGCTACGAAGCGGTCCACGAGATCCGCGACTGGGATGACCTGCGCCGCCGCATCGATCCGGCGGATCGCCGCTGTTATGCGTTCTTCCACCCCGCCCTTGTCGATGAACCCCTCATTTTCGTTGAGGTGGCGCTGACGGATGCAATTCCGGACGCCATCGCGCCGTTGCTGGCGGAAACCCGCGCGCTGGTGCGCACCGACACGGCGCGCACGGCGGTGTTCTACTCCATCTCAAATTGCCAGCAGGGGCTCGCCGGCATTTCATTTGGCAATTTTCTCATCAAGCAGGTGGTTGAGGAGCTGCATCGCGAACTCAGGACCGTTGAAACCTTCGTGACCCTCTCGCCAGCGCCGGGTTTCATGAAATGGTTGATGCAACAAGCTGCGACCTTGACGCCTGACGAGCAAGGCGTCGCCGGGAAACTTGCGGAGCCCGACTGGGCAGTGGACGCCTCAGCCGCAGAGGCGATGCGCAAGGCCGGCGAAGGGTTGGCGGCCGAATATTTTTTGCAGGCCAAGAACGCCAACGGGCGTCCTCTCGATCCGGTAGCGCGCTTCCATCTTGGCAATGGGGCCCGGCTGGAACGCATCAACTGGCTTGGCGACCGCTCGAGCAAGAGCTTGCGCGAAGGCGGCGGGATCATGGTCAACTACCTCTACGATATATCCGATATCGAGAAGAACCACGAGGCCTACGCCAACCAGAAAGTGATCGCCGCCTCCAATGCGGTGCGGCGCCTGCAGCGCGGCGGCTCGCGCGCCCGCTTGCAACTTTCGGGCGGCTCGTCCAACTAGAGCGCGATGACGCTTCTTCGAATCGTCGTCGCACTCCAGGTTTTTGATTGAGCATGATCTTTTCCGAAAACCGGCGTCCACTTTTCGGGATCATGCTC
>JAYTTW010000315.1:0-3604 GCA_043744855.1 Hyphomicrobiales bacterium | reverse complement strand
TGACTGGAAGAACGTCGCGCGCGAATTCGGCTGCGGTATCCAGCGCAGAATTTTCTGCGGGTCGGGCAGCTCCGTGCCGACGCGACTGCGCTGCCATTCCGCGTTGTACTGAGCCCACCAGGCGGTGAAGGCGGCAGGGTTCCCGTTCGCTTCGCGAAACGAATAGACAGGTCGCGGGGGTGCGAGTGTCTGGCCGAGCGAACTGCGCGAAAACGCCATGTCGACCGGCGGCAAGAGCAGCGCAAAAAACAGCAGCGCAAGCGCTGGCGTTCGGAGCAGCCCAAAGCGCCAGATTTCTGTCACAACCAAAAGCCCGCAAAGCAGAGCTGTCGCGCCCACAAGGCCTAGATAAAACGGGAGTTGGCGGCCGGTATCCTGAAACCTTGCGGTAAGCGCGATGGCTGCAATCAATGAGGGGAGTATGGAGAGCGTCGCCAGCTGTCGCTTTCGCGATGAGGTGCGAACGTTTGCCGCAAGGCGGGCGACAAACTCATGCAGCGCCGCAGAACCGCTTGGCTTGGGCGAGGCAGCGTTCGCGTAGGCTGGCCTCGCCCGCAGTATGGGCGCCTCGAAGGCATAGTAGAAGGCCGCGCAGAAACTCGTGAGTACGCCGAGATATAGAGCCAACTGAAAGGCCATCGGCCATGGCGTGACGAGTGGTCGCAATACCAGAATCACCGGTATGTGAAACAGGTAAGTCGTGTAGGAGATTTTGCCGAGAAAAAACCCGGTTTGGGCGACCGCTTCGGTGGCTTGGAATTGCCGCCTGAAGGCAACAAGACTGGCGATGGCGAGGCTGGCGAATAGGGTCGCCGTGAACGGATAGAGATGTCGCCAGAGGGCGCTGCCGCCGACGCTCGCCTGCCATCCCGCGAAGAAGGCGCAGACCGCAGCAACCGCCAGCAAGCACACCAGCACAATGCGGCGACTGCCGCGCAGCCCGAAGTCGATGCGTTCCATGCCGCAGAACAGCAGGAAGCCGAAAGCAATGGCATCGAGACGAAACGCGGTGACCCTTCGCACGCCAGCATCCCACTGCGTCATGTCGCCGTAAGCCAGCCGTAGCACTGACACGAGGCACACGAAAATGGCGCAGACGATTATGAACGCAGGCAACCTGAGACGTGCGCCGCGCGAGACGGCGACGAGTAGCGCGAAGACGACATAAAACCACTCTTCAACCGACAGGCTCCACGCGACGGCGAAGTAGTCCTGTTTTTCAGGCAGAGAGGCAAACAAATTCTGGATGTAGAAGACGTAGGACCAGAATGCCGAGCCATAAATATTGCCCGTGAGGATGGTGACAATGGCGAGCGCCAGCAAATACGGCGGCACAGTGCGCATCCAGCGGCGGACCAGGAAAACGCCGATGTCGCTGCGCACCCCGGAGGTCAGACAATGGATGATCTGGGCGGCGAGAACGAAGCCGCTGAGCCCGAAAAATACCTCGACTGCAAGGAAAGACACGACCTGCGCAGCCGGCCAGTCTTGCGAGCCGAGAATGAGATAGTGCGGGATGGCGACGGCGAGCGCTGCAACGCCACGAAGATAGTCGAGTGAGGCCAGGCGGTTCATTCGGGTTCGCAGAAACTGGTCAAGCGGCAGCGGTTGATATTGGCGCGGCTGGTCGGCCGCGACTGCGCAAATCCGGCGATGTCGCTAGTTCCCTGTCGAGCGGTAAAGGAAGGGGACGTCGATGGCGCCGAATGCGAACGCCACGGCTACTGCCATCATCAGGCCCCCGAGAAACAGCCCAGGCAGCCATTTGCCGGCATTCCCGCGAAGTGCCTCCACATCGACCATTGGTCCATCGGCTCCGGGTTCGAACACAGTCAACAGCGGACACAGTAAAACGCAGTTGGGCGGCAAGGTTTGGATGCCCGCGTTGCGGTTTCGTTGATAGTCGCCAACCCGG
The DNA here is from genome assembly GCA_043744855.1 of Hyphomicrobiales bacterium. Taxonomy (GTDB): domain Bacteria; phylum Pseudomonadota; class Alphaproteobacteria; order Rhizobiales; family Beijerinckiaceae; genus Terripilifer. Next base: position 1,689 of record JAYTTW010000315.1, on the reverse strand, counting down.
CGGCTGTATAGCTGTTTCAATGGCCGGAAGCGCCCGAAAAAAAGCCCGCCTGCATCGCTGCACGCGGGCTTCAACTCGCAAAGGCAACCGCGTCGGTTATTTCGGCGCCATCGCGTTTTTGATCAGGCCAGCGACGACCATCAGCACGCCGCCGCCGGCCCCGCCGCCCACCAGCGATCCGACGATCGACCCAACGTCAAGGCCGCCAGCCGCAGCGCCGCCCGCTGCGAGACCGCCCATTCCCGCCATCCCCAGCAATTGACCGCCAAGTCCGCCGCCGACGACGCCGGCCACGGAATTGCCAACCGTGCCAAGATTGAAGTTTTTCAGGAGTGCGCCCGCAATATTTCCACCGGCAGCGCCTGAAACAAGTTGGATAATCAAAGGAAGCCAAGCCATTATTCACTCTCCAGGTTTTGTCTCTGGGCAGGCGTGAAAACCACGCGCGCCTATTTCTGAGGCAATGACGCAGCTTGTCAGTGATCGCCCGATAACGCAATGCTGGCGCCAGTCCAGTGTTTTTCGGCAACGCCGCCATCAAGTTGACGCACCCTCGAGGCGATGAAACTCTACTTTTCGGAGGAAACTCCAACGAGTGCCGTAGGCAAGGAAAGACGCACCGCATGAACAGACGCGCCCTTGTCGGCGGTGGGCTGCTGGTCGCCGCGCTTGCCTCAGGTGAAGCCATCGCCGCCTACCCGGACCGGCCGATCAAACTGATCGTTCCGTGGGCGCCGGGCGGCGTCAACGACGCGGCGGCGCGACCTTGGGCGGAGAAGGTCCGCGACAGCCTCGGCAATGTCACCATTGACAACATCGGCGGCGCCGGAGGTGTGGTTGGCGCGACGGTGGCGGCGCGGGCCGCGCCGGATGGATACACCCTGCTGCTCGGCGGCGGCGCCACACAAATCATCAATCCCGTCGCAGGAAAGTTGCAGTACGATCCGCTGCGCGATTTTGCGCCGGCGGCGATCCTGTCGATCAGCGGCGTCGCCATCGCCGTGCATCCCTCACTCGGTGTGGCCAGCCTGCAAGAGCTGATCGCCCATGCCAAAGCCCATAGAGGCGAACTCACCTACGGCACACCGGGTGTTGGCTCAGCCGCGCATCTGGCCGGAGAAATGTTCAAGTTCCTCACCGGCACGCAGGACATTGTGCATGCGCCCTATCGCGGCGGCGGACCGGCGCTGAATGATCTTGTCGGCGGCCAGATCAAGATCGCCGCGCTAAACACGACAGGGCAGATTTTGCAATTGGCGGAGGCCGGAAAAATCAAGCTGCTGTGCATCTCGACGCCGCAGCGGCTGCGCGCCGCGCCAGACCTGCCGACCGGCGAAGAGGCCGGCGTCAAAGATTTCGTTGCGGTGAATTTTGCTGGCGTGTTTGCGCCAGCGCACACGCCGCGCGAGGCGCTGAACCGCATTTCGCAGGCGACGCAACGCGCCATGGCCGATGCGGATTATCTCAAAATTCTGGAAGCCTCGGGCTTCGAGCCGTCACCCGACACGACGCCGGAAAAGGCGACGCAATTCGTCATCAGCGAAACCGCTCGATGGACGCCGATCATCGCGGCGATCGGATTTAGAATAGAGCCTTAGCAGGCTGCTGAAAAACGCTGGCGTGAAAACCTCGTCCTTCGAGACGGTCCTTTGGACCTCCTCAGGATGAGGTTTCCAAGGCAAATCCAGC
>JAYTTW010000314.1:0-14297 GCA_043744855.1 Hyphomicrobiales bacterium | reverse complement strand
CGAATTTCGCGACCAGTTGAGGAAATCGCTTTGAATATAGCCGATCGACGATAAATTAATTTCTAGCTTCTCCTCAACGTCGCTTACCTTATTGCTTATAAACTGAAGCGCAGAAAAATTGACATCAATGACTGTGAATCTAATATCTTGAATTTCCTTAGAGGTTAGGCCGAATCGGAGGGCCTGACGCATCAGCGTGAAAACAAAAATCCCAGAACCCGCTGATGGCTCGATGAAATGGGTGGCTGCTGCGAAAGTTCGAAAACTATCGGCGTCATGAATGTCGTGGACCCGGAAAAACTGAAGCCAAAATTGATTCGCCACATCATGTGGTGTGTAATATGAGCCGCTTTTTTGGCGGCACTGAACATTGCCTTTGGTCGACAGATCGAGTTCAGCAGCTTCAGTTTCAGCAATGATAAGGTCAAGTGTCTGTTCCCAATCGAATGCGCATCCCTCGTTCCAGGGTGGCGTCGCTCGGGCAGCTAGGGGCATGATTGGGGATCCTGTATTTCGTGGCCGCGAGGACCTCTAACTCGGCTAAGCCAGTATGTTGCCCGATGTTCCTCAAATGTTCAACCCGGTGAGGGTTCAGGTGAAAGGCGCGACCAGCACGAGGCAGCAGAAGAGCATCGTCGTATAGTTTGTGATGTTCGATGCATAGTGCCAAACCATTAGAGACATGATCGACCGACGAAGGGTGCTGATGGGGCACGATGTGAGCGGCCTGGACGAGGCCAAGCTGCCGGTTGCATACGCAGCAACTATGCTCGTATGCAGCCAGCACCGCTTCTCGAAATTTAGGGTCTCTAGCGTATGCTGTTCGAGTGACCGTGATCTGCTTCCGTTGTCCGTGGAGGTCTACTTCCGCCACCTCCGAACCGGTAAAAGCATCGGAAAAAACAGCCCTTTCGCTTCGAGCCAAAATTGGTAAAAGTTCTGCCTCGGTTGTCACCTGATGAAAGAGCAAATAATTTTCGATATAAAAACCAAGCGCTTCAGTAGGCAGTGACAATTCCACCGATTGTCTACCCAAGATAGTGGCGTTCACTGTGCGAACTGCGCCTCCGACTTGAGCCACACGCTTTTTGTAGGAGAATGGGATGTACACAGACCCGGTCCCGCTCACGCTTAGACTGGCGATTCTATCCGGCTCCCATGCGGAGAAAGCAGAACCGTCCGGAAAAAACCCAATGAAAAGTATTGTAAATCCTTGGGCAGCCCGCTCGACTTGGGTGCGCTTGATCGAACTTTGCAGTTGTATCCGCCACTCATCGGGATTTGGTCGACCTTCGCCAGAGTCATGTATTTCTGAAGCGTGAACGGAGTACCTCCTACCGTTTAAAGAAAACTTATACGGATTGTTGTCACTTAGGATTTGAAAATCTTCCGAATATTTCCTTAAGCTATCGAAAAGAAAAAACGGGACTGATATATTGTTCGCTGCCATCACAGATGCTCCAGCAGGTGCCTGACCATTGCCGCGCCTAATAGACAGGGAACGGCGTTGCCTACTTGCTTCTGAATTGATCGACGATTGCCGTAGAATTTGTAGCTGGTAGGGAATGTTTGAATCGCAGCAATTTCGGGCACACGAAGTCTGCGGTTATTCCAATGGAAAGGCCCCACCCACGGCCCCGGCTGCGCAGCAATTGTAATCGATGGCTTGTCGGGATTCAGTTTATACAAAAAATTCCAAAATCGCGAACCGGAGCGAAACGTTCGCCCCGTGTGCCCCTCCACTTTTGATAGAGCAATATAATTGTTGCCCGCAGGAACGTTCGCCAACTCAGGAAAATAGGTACCCTCACTTGCGATTTCCGTTGCCTCAAAAAACTCGGGCCCATCAAAGCGTGTAATGAAGCGTCCGACGCCTTCATGCGGCTTCAGTCCATTGGTTTTAGGTGACGCCGAGTGTGTCGGCTCTGGAGGCGGAATTGGAGCGCCCCTTGTCCTAACACCAAATACAAAAATCCGTTTCCGCACTTGAGGAACGCCAAAATCTGCCGAGTTCGCACGGTATAACGTACAGCGAAAGCCGAGTTCCTCTGCAGCATTCAAGAAAATTTGAAGAGTTTCACGGTTGGTGGGATGTAGAAGGCTCTCAACATTTTCAAATAGGAAGCCATTCGGCCTAACTTCCGATACAGACCTTATAAATTGCGATAACATATTGCGCGGATCGCGTTCTATAAGGCGGTTCACATTTTTAACCCAGTAACCATTCTTCGAGAACGGTTGGCATGGCGGGCCTCCTATTATAATTTTTTTTGCACCATTCTTATAACGTTTAAAATCTACGTTTATTATGTCCGTAGCTAAAATTTCCAACCGACAAGTTTGATCATTCAACCGTAGAGTTCTGATAGAATCTGAGTCTATTTCCACACACGTTTTTACGCGCGCCCCTGCCATTTCGGCACCGATATCAAGCCCTCCGGCACCAGAAAAAAGACTGATACATTCCATTTATCGTTCCTACACAAATTGCGTTTTGAATGGCCTCTCGGCACTGGTTATGACCTGCCCCTACACTTTCATCCAGCAGCAAATCGATTTTCCCCCGGCGACTCCGCTTTCGCTTCCTGCATCCCGCACGGCAATCCCTACAATCGTCCTACAACCGGATGACGCCGCGTCGGGCGGCGTGGGCGACGGCGTCGGTGCGGCCGGTGGCGTCGAGTTTGTCGATCACCGCCGCGACATGAAATTTCGCCGTGTGCACAGAAATGCCGAGCTGCAGGGCGATGACCTTGTTGGAGGCGCCCTCCGCAAGCAGCGCCAGCACTTGCGCCTCGCGCGGCGTCAGGGCTTCCTCGCTCGCCGACATGTGGCGACGCAGGCCGGCGACGATTTCGGCGTCGGCAGGCGACCCTGAAGTGGCGAGGCGAATCCCCGGCGCGTCGGCCAGCGCGGCGGCGAGCCGGTCAGCGAGGACGGGATCGTCAACGCATATCGCCAGGGTCAGGGGCTGCGTCGCTTCGCTCACTGCGGCCGCTCCGCCAAGGTCAGCTTTATTTCAAGTGGCGCCCCGCCCCGGCGCAAGCCGAGCGTCACCGTCGCGCCAACGCTGGCCGGCCCGAGTTTCCGCATGATCTCGCGCAGACCGGCGAACGGCGCGCCGTTCCAGCTGACGATGACATCGCCCTGATGCGCGCCGGCTGCGGCGCCGGGGCCGTCGGCGTCGACGCTCATCACCATGGCCCCGCCGCTGCCCTCGGAGACCCGCACAGACTGCAACCCAAGGCCCAGATAGCCGCGCGCGATGCGGCCGTGGCTCTCAAGGCGCGTCGCCACCCGCTCAAGCGTCGCGCTCGGCAAAACCAGACAGCTCCGGCGCGGTCCCGATACGGCCATGCCGAAAACCTCGCTGGCGCTGTTGAGTGCGGGGCCGCCTTCGCTGGCGCGACGCAAGCGCACGTCGAGTTCGAGGCGCGCCTCGATTTCACCGCCGCGCAGACTGCGCCAGGCGCCGCCGCTGTGCGCGACCACGCCCATTGCAGCAACGGGTGCACCTCCGCGCGTTCCCGCGACAAGAACAATTTCGCCGGTGCGCGGCGCCGCGCTGGCGAGTTTCAACGCAGGCGCATCGCAATTGGCAACGCGCAGCAATGCAATGTCGGTTGACGGGTCGCGCCCGGCTGTTGTCGCCGGCAACCGCTGGCCACTGGCGGTGGTGATTTCAATCTCGCCTTCCTCGGCAAGCGTTTCCTCGCTGGTGAGAATGAGTCCGGGCTTCCAGACAAAACCACTGGCGAGGCAGCGATGCGAATGCACCGAGACAATCGAGGGCGCAGCCGAAGCAATGGCGTCGGCAAGGGACGCCGACAGCGCGGCGAGCGAATGGGAAGTTGCAGAACTGGGTGAAGATACGGATGCGGACATTTTGGGGCTCCTTGCAGGTCGCCCCTAATGTGTAGGCTGACCCGGTGCGGCGCCACTGCCCGGATGGGCAGGACGCTTCAGGCGCCCGGCTTGTGTTTCTCGCGCAGGCCGGCGCGCTCCATGCGCGGCAGCAACTCGCCGACGATGGCGGGCAAGTCTGCAACGAAATTGATCATCCCGCAGGCCAGCCCGTCGAGCCCCATCTGGCTCATCTGCACCATGGTCTCGACAATGTCGTCGTAGCTGCCGACGAAGGGATAACCCGCGCCCATGATGAGGCGCGCCTTCAGATCGTCCTGCTCTTTCATCCAGGTGTTGACGCGGGCGCCACGGAAGTTCGCGGCGTATTCCGCCGCTTCCCAGTCGCCGTGTTCATAGACGATGTAGTGGCGATACTCTTCGGCTTCCTTGCGCGTCGTCCGGCACATCATGTGAGCGCTGGCGAATATATTGCGCAATTGTCCAGCAGGAGCAACATCACGGAAAGCGTCGATCTTGGGCTTGAGTTCCTCGAGTTTGGGGATGGTTGTGAAGAGGCAGTCACAGTTGCTGGCCGCATATTCGCGACCCGTCGCCGAGTTGCCGGCGGCAACGAGGATGGGATGCGAGCCCCACATGGGCTTGGGTTTCAGCAATACGTCCTTGAGCTTGAAAAAACGGCCGTCGTAATCGAAAGGCTTGGTTTCGCTCCAGATACGCTTGGTGATCTCGATCCACTCCTGCGAATAGGCGTAGCGATCCTCGTGACTGTTGAGCGCCACGCCCATCATGGCGAATTCTCCGGGGTTCCAGCCCGACACGATGTTGAGGCCAAAGCGGCCGCCGCCGATATGATCGGCCGTGACCATCTGCTTGGCGGCGAACACCGGGTTGACGAAGGCGACATGCAGCGTGCCAAACGTGGTAATCCCCGTGGTTTGCGCCAGCAGCCCGCAGGCCCACGTCAAGGTCTCGAAGGTGGTGCCCTGCGTATCCATCTCGCCGCGATAGCCGTGCCAGCGACCAATCGGCAGCAGGAATTCGAGGCCGGCGTCATCCGCCATTTTGGCGGCGGTGACATTGTTTTTCCACGAGGCGTCCCAGCGTTCGGGCGCCTTTGTCAGGCTGAGTGCGCCTGAACAGTTCATGCCAAACAGCCCGAGCTTGAACTTGTTCTTGTTGTAAATACGCGTCTGGTCGCGATTTTCGAACATGCTGGATATTTCCCGCAATCAAAACCGGGCTAACCCCGAGGCTCAACGAGCGGCGCGCGGCGTTGACGCATTTGCTTGTCCCACGCCGCATTATCATGGCGTCTCGCGGGCGCAAAACCGCTAGCCTGAAATGATCGTCTGGGGACTTTGCGGCGGGCGCGGAACGTGCAACATTGGGGCAGCGGGAGGTGCACTCCCGATTTGTTGGCGGGGAGGCGGTTTTGGCCAGGATCGATCTGAATGTGGACGGCAAGGCGCACGTTATCGACGCCGACGGCGACATGCCGCTGCTCTACGCGCTGCGCGATGATCTCGCACTGAAAAACCCGCGATTTGGTTGCGGCCTCGCGCAATGTGGCGCGTGCACTGTGCTGGTCGATGGCGTGCCGGTACGGTCGTGCGTGACGCCGGTCAATTCGCTTGACGGCCGCAAGGTGACGACGCTCGCCGGCATCCAGAAAGACGGCAAGCCGCACAAGGTGCAGCAAGCCTTTATCGACGAGCAGGTGCCGCAATGCGGCTATTGTCTCAACGGCTGGGTGCTGACTTCTGTCGCCTTGCTGGAGAGCAATCCGAAGCCATCGGATGGGCAAATCCGCGAGGCGCTCACCGGCCTCAAGTGCCGGTGCGGTACGCACGTTTCCATGCTTCGCGCCATCAAACGCGCCGCTCAGGCTTGAGGAGGCACTCATGAACATTCAACTCAATCGCCGTTCGCTACTGTCGGGCGCAGGCGCCCTCACCGTCTCCGTCGTGCTGCCCGGACACAAGGCGCGCGCCGCCGTGTTTGGCGCTGAAAAACGTCCGCCGCTCAAGCCGGAAAATCTGTCCTCCTACGTCAGCATCAACGCCGACGGTAGCGCGGTCTGCTATTGGGGCAAGATGGACATGGGCCAGGGCACTGACCTTGGCTGCGCGCAAATGGTCGCCGAGGAACTCGATCTGCCGATCGAGCGCGTCGCGATCCTCTCCGGCGATACGGGCACGAGCGTTAATCAGGGCGGCGCCTCGGGCTCCACCGGCATCCAGTTGGGCGGCAAGGCGTTGCAAAGCGCAGCGGCGGAAGCGCGCTATCAATTGCTGCAAATGGGATCGAAGCATCTCAACCTTCCCGTCGAGGAATTGAAGACGGCGAACGGCGCGGTGGTTGCAAAATCCGACGCCAGCAAAAAAGTCGCGTACGGCGATCTGATCGGCGGTCGTCACTTTGACACGCAACTGGAATGGAACAAGCAAATCGGCAATGCGCTCTTCGTCAAGGGCACTGGCAAATTGAAACCGGTCAATGAACATGTGGTGATCGGCACCTCGCCGCTGCGCCGGGATGTCGCGCCGAAGGTGCTGGGAACCGTGGCGTTTTCGGTTGACTACAAAATCCCGGGCATGGTGCATGCTCGGGTCATTCGTCCGCCGGTGGCGGGCGCCGCGCCAACCGCTATCGACGAAGCCTCGATCAAAAACATTCCAGGCGCACAGGTGGTGCGCGAGCAGGCGTTCCTCGCCGTCATCGCGCCGCGCGAATACGACGCCATCAAGGCGGCGCGCCAGTTGAAGGTGACATGGTCGGACGTGAAGCCGCCGTTCCCCCCGGTCGGCAAAATCTATGACCATCTGCGCGATGCGCCGACGCAGGAAAAGGGCGCCGACAAAGACGTCGGCGACGTGGCGGCGGCCTTCAAGGATGCAGCGCGCATCATCGAGGCAACCTACGAGTGGCCATTTCAATCCCACGCCAGCATGGGGCCGGCTTGCGCGACCATCGAATTGAAGAACGGCGAGGTGACCCTGTGGACCGGCTCGCAGAAGCCCCACTTCACGGCCGAAGGGGTCGCCAACATCATGGGTCTGCCCATCGACAAGGTGCGCGGCATCTGGGTGCCGGGTCCGGGCTGCTATGGCCGCAACGATGCCGGCGATGCGGCGGCGGACGCCGGGCTCATCGCCAAACTGACGGGCAAATCGGTGCGTCTCCAATACATGCGCAGCGACGCCACGGGCTGGGACGCCAAAGGCCCCGCCTCTATTCACAAGGCGCGCGCGGCCATCGACAAGGATGGCAACATCATCGGATACGAATTCCATTCGAAAGGCTTTTCGCGTCTCGATGTCAGCAGCAACGAGAGCCAGCCGCACGATACGCTGGCCGGGCAGATGACCGGCGTGCCGCTGAAGCCGACGCACATCTTCAACACGCCGGAGGAATCCTACGGCTTCAACGCCAAGCGTAAATCGTGGGAGACAGTGCCGCCGCTGCTGGAGCGCGCTTCGCCGCTGCGTTCCTCGCATCTGCGCGATCCCCTGGGTCCGCAACTGCACTTCGCCAGTGAAAGCTTCATTGATGAAGCCGCCTATGCGACCAATCAGGATCCGGTGGCGTTGCGCCTGAAGCACATCAAGGAGCCACGCGACGCTGCTGTGGTGCGCGCGGCAGCCGAGAAGGCCGGCTGGCAGCCGCGCACATCGGCGCGCAAACAGGTGACGGGCGACGTGGCGCACGGTCAGGGGATCGCCTACTCGCAACGCAACGGCACGCGTTGCGCCGTCGTCGCCGATGTGGAAGTCAACCTCAAGACCGGCAAGGTATGGGGCCGCAAGTTCACCGTCGCGCACGACTGCGGCATCATCATCAATCCCAAGGCGTTGACGATGTGCATTGAGGGCAATGTCTGTCAGGGACTGTCGCGCGCGCTGCACGAGGAAGTGAAGTTCGACGAGAAAAACGTCACCTCTGTCGATTGGGAGACATACCCCATTCTCGACATGTCCGAGGCGCCTGAGACCATCGACGTTGTGTTGATCAACCAGCCCGATATCGCCCCCTCTGGCGCCGGCGAAAGCTCGATGCGACCGCTCGCGGCGGCTGTCGCGAATGCGATCTACGACGCGACCGGCGTGCGCATTCGCCAGGCGCCCTTCACGCCGGTTCGGGTCAAGGCGGGCTTCGCCTGAGCCCACCGGATTGAGTTGCAAGCCGCGCTTTGGGCCAACCAGAGCGCGGTTTTTTTATGCGCTGGCGCGGAGGGGCATCCGTGCGCCCGTGACCATTCGGGGAGCGACGGCATCAGCGCGCGGTCTCACGCGCGCAGGGCGGTCAGCATGCTGGAAACGTAATCAACGTCGCTGGCGACGACCAGCATTTTTGCATAGGGGCGCAGGTAACCGAGCGATCGCGACACATCGGCGTCGCTGGAGTCCTTGCCGGGCAAAATCAACGCCAGAAGCGATTTGTGATGCAGGGCGCACGCATCGGCGATAACCGCAACCGATTGCGCGTCGGCGCCGGCGGTGGCGACCACGACGACGCAATCGGCGGCGGCGACTTCGCTGACAAGTTCCATGGTGCGACCGGCGATATCGCCAAGCCACGCGTGCAAGGTTGTGCCGTGCGCATCGCCGGGCGAGCCGTCGGCGCTGAACGACACTGATGTAAAGAAGGTTGCGCCGTTCCACGCCTCGCGGGCCACATCGCACAACACGCGCGCACTGGAGCTGTCGAGCGCGACGATTTTGATGGATCGCGGCAGCGAGTTCGGCGCTTGTATGCGGAAAGCCGCTTCATGGGCGCTGCTCATGCGGGCGGATTCGCTTTGCATGTTCATCTCCAGGGTTCGACGCTGCAATGCAGCGCAGGCGTGTCCGTGCGGCCGGCAATGGTGCGGATGGCGAGATCGGTTTCATCGAGCGAAAAAACGCGCGACGCCATTTCGCGGATGTTGTGGGCGTTGCGCGCGATAAGTTGCATGGCAAGTTCGACCGCCTGCCAGGAGTGGCCGCGCATGCCGCGCACGGTCAGGAAATTGCCGATGATGCGATCAACGTCGAAGGCGCTCATCTTTTTCTTGATCTGGCCGCCGAGAATCACGCGCCCGGTTTTTCGCGCGATCTGAAAAGCGTTGGCGATGCCCTGCTCATTGCCGGTGCAATCAATGACGAGGTCGGCCATGTGGCCGCCCGTCAGATCGGCGAGCGTTTCCAGCAAATCCTGCGTGTCGACTTCGATGGTCTCGTCAGCGCCGAGACGTTTCGCGAAGGCGAGCCGCAAGCGATCACTCGGCGTCGAGCGTCCGGTGACGATGATCTTGCTGGCGCCCGCCTCGCGCGCCGCCACCACGCACGACAAGCCTTGTTGGCCGGCGCCCTGCACCACGACAGTGTCGCCCGGCCCGGCGCGGCCCTGCAGATACGCCCATTCGACGCCATTCGCCGCCGGCAATGCGAGCGCGGCATAACGTGCCTCGAGCCCGTCGGGAACCCGGTGAAACACAGTGGTCGGATGCAGATGCTGATATTGCGAATAGCCGCCCCACAAGGATGGTTTCACAGAAATTCCGGTGGCGCCGTAACGCAGGCCGCCGCGCCGCCACTCGGTCGCCTGACAGTGGCGAAATTCGCCGCTGCGACAAAATTCACAATGGCCACAGGGCACGTATTCTTCGAGCGCAACGCGGTCGCCCTCGCGCAACCCCCAACGCGCCAGCGCCTCGTCGCCCGCAGCGGCGATCACGCCAACCGCTTCATGACCGAGGATCATTTCCCCATGCGGCATGAAAAGATGATTGTAGAAACTCCAGTCAGCCCCGCACACACCGCACGCCTCGAGTTTCAGGATGCCCGTTGTCGGTGTGACAACGGGGAGCGGAAATTCGCGAATTTCGGTCGTGCCAACGCCGGTCATGACGGCCGCCCGGCTGCTGGCGGGGAGCGGACTCATACGGAAGTTTGGCGCACGCCTTTCGTCGCCTTGAGCGCTTCCCTCGCGCCATCCTTGTAGGGCACGTCGCGTTTCAGCAGCAGCGCAGCCTGGCGAACCTTGTGATGCTCGGGATTCACTCCGGGGGGAATAACGCCCTTGTCGTTGAGCGCGCGCGCGGCTTTCAGCAGGCGCTGGCGCGCCATGATGATGCCATTGTCGGTGCTGACGAGGTTTTCCTTGGTGCGATCGCAACGCGGCCCCATGCTCTCCTGCAGGGAGGCATCTTGCATGCCGATGCCGTGCACGCCGCTGAAGGTGCGGCCGGCCTTCTGCCCGGCGCGGTCCATCAGGTAGTCGTTGTCTTTGTTGGCGAGCGGCCGGTAGGTGCCGGGGACATTCTTCACATGGATGCCCATGCCGTCGATCATCGCGGCGCGCTCGAACTCACTGAGCGGCCGGGTCGGGTGGTAGTCATAGCTCCATGCCCAGCAGTTTTCGTCGTCGATAGGCACCCAGAAATGACCGTGAATGGGATGATCGCCGCGCGGTGGCACGCCGGTGTAGCAAGGCATCACCCACGGCGTGATGCGCCAGTAGTATTGATCGTCCTCGGCGGTGCGGCGCGCGCCGATCAGCAAGCCGCCGTCGTTATCGACGACTTCGAAGACGGGCTTCAAATCCTGCATGTTGTATTTGTTGCCCTCGGCGCCCTTGAACAGGGGATCGCTGGACAGATCGCCGCGATGCAAGAACGAAACGTGGCTTGAATCAATGCCGCCTTCCATCGCCTGCAACCAGTTGTTCTCCTGCAGGCGCTTGGATGTGTAGGTCTGATTGAGCGGCACCGTGCAGAATTCAAATTCCGGCTCCGGCGGCTGCTTTTCGGGCGGCCCCATGTAGGTCCACAGCACGCCGCCCTTGTCGATGAGCGGATAGTTCTTCAACTTGATTTTTTTGGCGTAACCGGATTCGACCGCCTCCGAGGGTACGTCGACGCACTGGCCGGTCACATCGTATTTCCAGCCATGATAAGGGCAGCGGATGCCGCACTCCTCGTTTCGGGCGAACCACAGGGAGACGCCGCGATGGGCGCAGAACTCATCAATGAGGCCGAGTTTGCCCTCGCTGTCACGCACAGCCAGCAAGCGCTCGCTGAGCAGCTTTATGCGAACCGGCGGACAATCGTTCTCGGGCAGCTCCTCGGAGAGCATCGCCGGCATCCAGTAGCAACGGAACAGGTTGCCCATCGGGGTGCCTGGCCCGGTCTCACAAAGATAATCGTTCTGTTCCTTGCGTAGCATGCTGGCCTCCCGACACGTTGACCTCGCGGTCACTGCCTGTTAACAAGTTCCTCCATGCGGAACGTCGTTCCGCATAGCGTGTCCATTCCTACCGATTTTCCCAACACTCGTCAACGAGGCGCCCGTGACGCAGACCCCGAAAACCATTGAACTCTGCAAGACTACCGATGTCGAGGAGGGGAGCGCAAAAAAAGTTGAAGCGCACGGACTGACCTTGGCGGTCTTCAACCTCAACGGCGCCTTCTACGTCATGGACGATCAGTGCTCGCATGGTCCGGGCTCGCTGTCGGAGGGCTACATTCAGGGCGACAACATCGAGTGCGATTTCCACAACGGTGTGTTCAGCATCAAGACGGGCGCCGTCGTCGAGCCGCCCTGCCTCATTCCGCAAAAAGTCTACAAGGTGAGCGTCACGGGCGGGACAGTGATGATCGAGGCTTAAGGCGCAACAGCGCCCAACCCCCTGACGGCAAACTCTAACAGAAAGCGCCAACATGGCAGGTCGCACAGAGGTTCCGGTTCTGCTGCTCACCGGCTTCCTCGGCAGCGGCAAGACATCGCTGCTGAAACGTTGGTTGCGAGCGCCCGAATTTGCGGGCGCGATGGCCATCGTCAACGAACTTGGCGAAGTTGGCATCGACGACCGCCTCGTCGAGATGTCGAGCGAGGCGACGCTGCTGCTGGAGAATGGATGCCTGTGTTGCGCGGCGGGCGAAGACCTGACTGCAACCCTTGAGCGACTGTTCTGGGATCGCCTGCACCGGAAAATTCCGCCGTTTTCATGGGTTCTGATCGAAACCTCCGGCCTCGCCGACCCCGCGCCGATTGTCGCCCGCCTGCGCGCCCATTCTGTCGTCAGCCAGCGTTACCGGGTTGCCGGCGTGGTGACGACGTTCGACGCCGCGCTTGGGCCGGCGCAATTGTCGCGCCACCCTGAGTGCGTCAATCAACTGGCGAACGCCGACGCGATTATTCTGACGAAAACCGACCTAGCAAACCCCGGGCAAATCGCCGCCGCCCGGAGCGCAATTGCGCTGGCGCGGCCAAACGCCGTTCTACTGCCTTCCTCGCGCGAAGGCGTTCTAGCCGCAACCCTGCTGGCGCTGTTGCCCCCCGAAGGCGCCCAGCAACAACACGAAATCCGTGACGGCGCCTCGCGCCCGCCTGCTACCCACTCGCCAGCTGTAACCAGCGCCTTCCTTGCACTTGCGGAAGCGGTCGATGTGGCGGCGTTGCAAGCCGCGCTGCGGCAAACGCAGGCGCGTTTCAGCGGTTCGCTTCTGCGCCTCAAAGGGCTCGTGCGACGCAACACCGATGGCCTTCTGGTCGCCGTTCAGGCGGTCGCCAGCGGCGAGATCGAGATTTCGCCGCTGGCGGACGATGCGGCTGCGCCAACCCGCGCCGGCCTCACCTTCATCGCGCAGTTCGTGACGGCACGGACTTTGGCAGACTTTGCGGCCGCCAAACTCGCCGAGCCGAATTTGCACGCGCCATCGCGCCGAATTGCGTGAGGCCATGCAAATGAACGAAACCGAACCGGCGGAAGGTCTGAATCCATCGCTCAGCGTTGAAAGGCGCGAAGCGACGCACGCCAAGCCCCGGCGCGCGCCGCCGCAACGATTGTCCTCGGTGACAACAGCCGTGCGATTGCTCAAAACCTTTACAGAAGGCGAAGTGGAGATTGGCGTCACGTCGATGGCGCGCCGGCTGGGTGTCGCGAAAAGCACAGTGTACCGGTTGGCTTCCACGCTGGTTGCCGAGGGGATGCTGGAGCAAAATCGCGACAACGAAAAGTACCGCCTTGGCGTTGCGCTGTTTGGGCTCGGCGCGCTGGTACGACAACGCATGAACCTTTCGACCGTCGCCCGCCCCTGGCTGTTTGATTTGCGGCAAGCGACAAACGAGACGATCCACCTCGCGCTGCTCGACGGCGCCGATGTTCTCTATGTCTACGATCTCGAAAGCACGCAAGCGATCCGCATGCGCGCCAACCTGGGCGAGCGCAAAGCTGCGTTATGCACGGCGGAGGGGCGCGCCATTGTGGCTTTCCGTTCGCCGGCGGAAATCGAGGCAATGTTGGAGCGGGGCTTTCGCCCGCGCACGCCGAAAACCGTGGTCGACGCCGCGAAATTGCGCCTGTCGCTCGCCGATGTGCGGCGCCTGGGATTCGCGCGCGAAGACGAGCAAAGCGAACTCGGCATGCGCTCAATTGCCGCTCCCATCCGCGACGCCAGCGGCGAAGCTGTCGCCGCAGTTGGTATGGCGGGCCCGATGCAGCGTTTGTCGGACAAAACGCTGGCGGGATTCGCGCCGCAGGTCGCCGAAACCGCCCGTGTCATTTCCATGCACCTCGGCTATAAAGCGCTGACTCCAGACTAGATGAGCCACCAGCGAGGAACCCGAGAGACCATGGCGAAGATTGAATTTCCCTCAGCCAATATTTCGTTTGAATGTCCCGAGAACGATACAATTTTGCGCGCTGCCCTGCGGGCGGGCATCGGCATGGCCTACGAATGCAATGTCGGCTCGTGCGGAAATTGCCAGTTCGAATTGCTCGAAGGCGAAGTCGAAAGTCTCTACCCCAACGCGCCCGGGCTGAATGAGCGCATGCGGGCGCGCAACCGCCATCTCGGCTGCCAATCGCAACCGCGCAGTGATTTGAAAATCAAAGCGCCGTTGCGCGACGACTACAAAGCGATAATCAAGCCAGTGCGCACGCAGGGCGCGTTGACCCAAATGCTCGATCTCACGCACGACATCCGCGAGTTCCGCTTTCGTCTCGATCAGGCCAATCCATTTTTGCCGGGCCAATACGGGCTGATCGGCGTTGATGGCGTCAATGGCGCCCGCGCCTATTCGTTCTGCAATGTCACTGAGGTTGGCGACGAATGGCACTTTCAGATCAAGCGTATGCCCGGCGGCGCCTGTTCTGGCGCGCTGTTCGACGAAATGGAAACGGGCGCGCGCGTATCGCTCGATGGCCCCTACGGCAACGCCTACCTGCGCGAGGATGCGCCGCGCGACATTCTCTGCATTGCCGGCGGCTCGGGCCTGTCGCCGATGATTTCGATATCGCGGCGCTTCGCGGTGAGTGAAAAACTTGCCGGTCGCAAGTTGCATTTCGTTTATGGCGGACGCGCCATGCGCGATCTCGCCGGCGAAGACATTCTACGCGAGCTGCCAGGCTTCGGCACACGCATTTTCTATCATGCGGCGCTGTCGAGC
>JAYTTW010000313.1:0-3652 GCA_043744855.1 Hyphomicrobiales bacterium | reverse complement strand
CTTGTTGGCGGCGACCTTGATCTGCTCCAGCAACGCAACCGGCAACCGCAGTGAAATCGCGGCAGTGCTGGGCTTGAGGTTCGGCAACCGGACACGCTCCGCCTTGCTCCAGTCGAGTTGCTGCGTCGAATCACTGCGCTCCCAATAGGCGCGCTCGTCGGCCTCGGTTGCGAACGGCTGAATGGCTTTACTCGTCTTTTTCATAGATCGCCCTTTCTCTCGCGCTCATATCGCGGGCCGAAATAACTCGAACCAGACTGTCAGAACCGCGCAATGTAAACGAAATATGCAATCGCCTTCCTTGGGCCGTCTTGCCGAGCGCATGAAGCCGCCGCTCGATCTGGCTATGTTCGATGTCGTCGAGAAGCAGCAGTGGTTCATTGAAAAACACCTGCTCCGCCTCAGCCTGACCCACCCCATGTTTGTCGGCGCTTTTGCGCTCGTTTCCCGCATCCCATTCAAATCCGTGGATCCGCGAGAGGTCAATCATCCATGTATATTATGATAATATACAATTCCGTCAATCGTTTCAAGGCATCGCGAACCGTCTGTCCCTAATCGAGACGCGGATGCCCGGTCACTCAAGGCTCAATAATCTTCCACAACCGGTCAATCACCCCCTGCGAAACGGCGTCGATCTCCCGCATTAAAGCCGCGATCGACCCGCCCGAAAACGGATCAATATCGATGCCGTATTTCTTCGCCTCGGCGAACATCGCGGGGTCTTTCATGGCTCCGTCGAACGCGTTCTGCAGCGCCTTGACGCGATCCACCGGCACGCCCGGCGGCAGCACCACCGTATCGGTCGCATTGTATTTTGCCCCATAGGTGCGCAGCATCAAATTGGCCTCCGCTTGGCGTTTGATGGCGATTCGCACGTGGAATAGTTTGAAGGAAGCTTTCAGGAATACGAGGAAGACAAGAAGCGCCGGCTGGGCGTGAGCGAGCTGATCCCGCACAGGATGAAGTACAAGAAGTTTTCGAGGCAGGGGGCGTTGAACACAAATATCGACAAATATCTCGCGCGACTTCCAAACGAGCGCCAGTGGTTTGAGGAATGGCAGAGCCTCGACGCCTTCACCACGCGATTTGACGCGATAAACGTGCGAATTCCACACAGCCACATTTTCGGGAACAACCGGACCAAATGGTTGACGGAAGCATGGACGCTTTCCCGAACCTGCGATGCGGTACGCCCAACCAGGCTTCGCCTGCGGCCTGAAAATGATCCACAGGATGCGGACATAGAGCTTGAAGGCAAGGAATACCTCGTCCAGCTCACAACCGTTTTAGCCAAAAACCGAAAACTGGGAGCGGAGTACCAGCAAGGAGAAAATACCGGCGGCACTCTTCATTATTCTGGCTCAAAAAACGCCAAAATCCTCGCGGAGCCGAATGACGCCGAATTAATCAGGCTCTTGCGCACCACCATCGACAAGAAATCGCGATCGGTTGATTGCGAGTGTGCTATTTTGTTTCTGTATCTGAATATTCCGATCTTGGGAGACCGTCCTGGTTTGACGCGAGCTCTCGAATCGATCGATGAACATCGCGGTCCCATTGCCGGAATTTGCGTTCTCTGGGGCCGCTCCGTGTTCGGATCGCGACGCTTGTTGAACGACAGAGTGCGATGCGAAATTCCGATAGAGTTGTTGGGCTTTTAACAAATAGCAACCGTAGAGTTGCCGTGAAGCGCCCCGCTACGGCCCCACCACCTCCACCTGCGGAAAATACGCGCGATACCGTCGCGCGTCGCGCGTCAACAGCGCGCACCCCATGACTTGCGCTTGCGCGCCGATGAAGAAATCCGGCAGCACGCTGGTCTTCGCGCCGCCGCGCGAACGATAGAGCTTGAACGCGCGACCCGCGAGAAACAAAGCCTCGTCGGCCATCTTGCAACCCACGACGCCGAGCGCCGCCAGGAACGCCTTGCAATCATCGACGCTCGCGAACGCCAGCGACGTCTCGGCGAACACGATGTCCACGATGCCCATTTCGCCCAGCGCCATCCTGCGCGCGAATGCGTCCCGCGACGGCTCCAGCCACAAAGCATCGCGCGCTATGAGGTCAATCAGCACATTCGTGTCCACCAGCGTCAATCGTCGTCCCTCAACCCGCGCATGAAATCGCTTGTGGTGAAATCATGCTTTACGCCCTTGCGGTCCAGCAACGCGAGGGCCGCGTCCAGCCGTCCTTTCGCCGACGCGATGGCGGCCTTTTCGTTCGCTTTCGGCTCGAGCGCGCGCTCTATCAGCACGCCGCCGGCGGTTGCGCGTACCTCCACCTTGTCACCGGCCTTGATGCCAGAGGCGGTCCGAACGGCCTTCGGGATAGTGACTTGGCCCTTGATCGTGACTGTGGTGCTCACGGTAATACCTCTTGTCAAAAAGTAATACTTTCTGCGGCCCCGCGCAACCGCCTCTGGATCAGTAGCGCCTCATTCCAGTAGCGCCTCATGGCTGGCCTACGGCTCGATGATCTTCCGCAGCCTGTCGATCACGCCCTGCGGGACCTCATCGACCTCGCGTATCAACTGCTCGATGGCGACGCCCGAAAGCGGATCGATATCGATCCCGAATTTCTTCGCCTCGGCGATCATCGCTGGGTCTTTCATGGCTTCGTTGAATGCGTACTGCAGCGCCTTGACGCGATCTGCCGGCACCCCCGGCGGCAGCACTAGCGGATAGGTCGCCTTGTATTTCGCTCCATAGGTGCGAAGCATCAATTTGGCCTCCGCGTCCTCGACAAGCTCGATCGCCGTCGGCACATCGGCAATGGACGCGATACGCTGCGCGCCAAAATGCAACAGCACGCGCGCTTTTCCGTCGCGCACCCAGTCGGGCTTGCCGAAATAGCTCGACAATAGCACGCTGGCGCCCTGCAATTCTGACTGCTCCATGGCGTGAAAAATATCGGTCACGCCTTTGTAACCGGCTATGACTTTGATCTTCGTTCCGGCAAGCTGGTTAAGCAGGGTCGGCATAACGTGTGAATCCGTGCCCACCGAAGTGGTGCCGAAAATGGCCTCGCGCGATTGCAAGTCCCGGATCGAATAAAACGGCGTGCCCTTCCACACCACAAAGGCCTGCGGCTGTTGCGCCGGCGAGCCGATCCAGCTCATTCTGGAAAGATCAAACATCACCGAGCCGCCCTCCCGCGAGAGCGCCTTCATCCGCGGCTCCAGCACGACGCCGCTGAGCGGCAGGCCAACGGCGGTGCCGTCGCGCGCGCCCCTGTTGTAGAGTTGATTGAGCATTGTAATACCCGCCGCGCCCGGCAGGTTTTCGACAACAATATCGGGATTGCCGGGAATGTATCGGCCCAGATGCGCGGCGACAGCGCGCCCCGAAAAATCATAAGCCGCGCCCGCCGCTGCGCCGACGACAAAATGAATGGTTTTTCCCTTGAAAAACTCGGCCGGCGTTTGTGCCAGGGCGGGCGGCGGCGCCAATGCGCACCCTATGGCGCTTGCCACAACAAATGCAGAATTGCCTCGAACTCGCATGCCGCCTCCTCACAAAAACGCCGCCGCAATCGAGCGGCCGTGTGTGATTTGCATAACTGAAGACCTCATGCTTTCGAATATTTTCCAGCGGTCTGCGTCGCAATCGGGTCAAGACCCTTGTCGGCGCGCTCAAGCCGCGTCTCGCGA
>JAYTTW010000312.1:0-3706 GCA_043744855.1 Hyphomicrobiales bacterium | reverse complement strand
GGTGGCGCAGGGCGCGGTGGTGGTTGCAATTGCGCTCGACGAGGGGAGTTCGACATGACGCCAAAAATCGCGCTGGTAACGGGCGGCGGCACGGGCATCGGGCGCGCTGCGGCGCTGGCGCTGGCGAGCCTTGGTTATACCCTGGTGATCTGCGGGAGGCGGCGCGAACCGCTCGAAGAAGTCGTCACGACAATTGGCGGGCGCGGCGGGGCGGCGCACGCGGTTGCCTGCGATGTCGGCAAGCCCGCCGAAGTCGAGGCGCTCTTTGCTGGCGTCGCCAGAGATTTCGGACGGCTGGATTTCCTGTTCAACAACGCCGGCATGAGCGGCGCCCCGGCGCTGCTGGAGGATGTGTCGTTCGAAACCTGGCAGGCTGTTGTGTCGGTCAATCTGACCGGAGTTTTTTTGTGTACGCAGGCGGCGTTCCGGCTGATGAAATCGCAGACGCCGCGTGGCGGGCGCATCGTCAACAACGGCTCGATTTCGGCGCACACGCCGCGCCCCAACTCGATCGCCTACACCTCGACCAAGCACGCGGTGACCGGCATCACCAAAGCGGCGGCGCTCGATGGCCGCAAATATGATATCGCGGTCGGCCAGCTCGACATCGGCAACGCCGAAAGCCAGATGGCCGACAAGATGAAAAAGGGCGTGCTGCAACCCGATGGTTCCGTGGCGCCGGAAGCGACCATGCCGCTCGATCACGTCGGGCAGGCGATTATCGCGATGGCCAACCTGCCGCTCGAAACGAACGTCCTGTTCATGACGATCAAGGCGACGAAAATGCCGTTTGAAGGGCGTGGCTGAAACGGAGACGTCAGACGATGCAGAATCCAGAGCCGATGGAAGTGCGCATCAAACTCGCGACGCGCGACTGGACGATTGACACCAGCCTGAACCTGCCAGGTCGCAGGGTGAGGCTGGCGGAGTTTCTGCCATTTCTGCAATCACTCGGCAATTACGCCGCGACAAATGCCGAGACCGCCGCCGCCGACGCCGGAAAGCCGGTTTCCTGCGCCAAGGGTTGCGGCGCGTGCTGCCGGCAATTCGTCTCTGTCTCCGCCATCGAGGCGGTGGCGTTGTCGAAGCTGGTGGCGGCGATGCCGGCTGTGCGGCGCCAAGAAATTCTGCAAAAGTTTCAGGACGCCTGCCTGAAAATTGACGCAAGCGGCGTGTTGCAACGCATCGCTGGGGAGAAGCCGGGGCCAAATGGGCTGGCGGCCGAATATTACCGTCTGGCGATCGCCTGTCCGTTTCTGGAAGGGGAGGCGTGCAGCATTCATGCAGACCGTCCGCTGTTGTGCCGGGAATATCTGGTGACCAGCCCGCCGGCGCGCTGCGCGCACGTTTTCGATGCATCGAAACCACCGGTGGACGAGATTGATCTGGAGGCGCGCCTGAGCCCGGCGCTCGGCCGGGCGTTGGCGACGTTGAGCGGGCAGCCGCAAGTGCAAATTCCGCTGGCGTTTTGCCTGCTGGCGGCGTCGCGCTTTGAGGCGCAGCTTGAGCAAACCCATGATCCCCTGGAAGCCTTGAAGATTGTGTTGGGCGAAATTGGGCAATTCGAAATCGAGGCGGTGTGAGGGTCGGCAAGATTTGTGCGATCATCAAGGTGCATTCAGGATGCCGTGATGAGTGAGGTTTCCAAAACAAGGTCCGTCCGCATCACGCTGAAGACGCGGGATTGGCAGGTGGCGCCTGTGCTCACGCTACCGGCGCGCCGCATGCGCCTCGCAGAATTCCTGCCTTTCCTGCAAACGCTCGGCAGTCATGTCGCCTCCCAACTTGAAGCGGCGTCGACGAAGCGGGGGAAACCTGTCTCCTGCGTCAAGGGATGCGGCGCGTGTTGCCGGCAGCTTGTTGCGGTTTCAGCGGTCGAGGCGGTCGCGTTGTCGCGGCTTGTAGCGGCCATGCCGAGCCAGAGACGGGAAACAATTGTCGCAAGGTTCGAGACTGCGTATGAGCGGGCGCAGGCAAGCGGCGTTCTGCAGAAAATGGCGGACCGCAGCCTCGACGCGAGACAAGGCAAGGCGAGCTATTTTCGTTTGGGGATTGCGTGTCCTTTCCTCGAAAATGAAGCCTGCGGAATCCATCCGGATCGTCCGCTGGTTTGCCGGGAATATCTCGCGACGAGTCCGGCGGCGCACTGTGCACAGATTTTCGATGGGCGGACGGTTGAAACAATCGATGTTGACGTTCATCTCAGCGAAGCGTTGTTGCGGGCGGGCGCCAAGCTGACGGGCAAACGCGCGGAATCGGCGCCGCTCTCGTTCGCGCTCGTCGCGGCAAGCCGCATGGAGGCGGACATCTCGGACACTTATGAGCCGATGTTGATTTTGCGGACTTTGCTCGGCGAAATCGGCGACTATGAAATTGAGGCGGCGGAAGGCGAAGGTTAGCGCGCCAAGGTTGGGCCAAGGCTGCGTCAAGGTTTGCGGACGCGGCCAACCTGCGGCGACGGGAGGCGTTTTTGCGGCGAAAGATAAAAGGCGCAGTGGTTTTTGAGCGATCCAGATTGCAATCTCATTGCGTTGAAAGAAGACTGATGTTGACGCGGGGTCTGGTTCTGGCGGGATTTTCAGCACTGGTTGCGTCGGCGGGCTCGGCGTCAGCGGGCTTGGCCGCAGAGTGTCGCTGCAAGACCGTGTCCCGCGCCGCCGCCATCGAGGCGACGCCGGTCGTGTTCGAGGCGCGCGTGTTGCGGGTGCGCGAGGAGGGCGGCTTTCGCTATGCGTATGTCGAAATGGTCGCCCCGGTGAAAGGCGCCACGCCGCGCGCCATGGAGGTGGCGACGCCGGTCGCCGAAATCTGCGGTTTCGCCGTGCGTCGCGAGGCGCGGCTGACGGTGGGGGTCAGTTTTCGCGAAAACCAGTTTTGGGCGTCGGGCTGCACGTTGCAGTCGCTGAATGCAGCGGTTGGTGCGCCGCGTCGCTGATCCAGGTCTCGGGTGTTCGTCGGGGCGGGTTATGCACAGGTTTTGACGCGGCGGGTTTGCCGCTGCGCCGCGAGGCGATAAAACACCGCGATGCCGCTGCATCTTATCAAACTCAGTGTAGGCTCGCAGTCGATCCGCGACCATCAGGACTGGGTCAAACAGCGCCTCGCCGCCAAGCGCGCGGCGGGGGAGAAGGCCGAATACATGCACCGCACGCGGATGGCGCCAAAGCGCATCGAGGAATTGCTCAACGGCGGCTCGATGTTCTGGGTGATCAAGGGGCAGGTGGCGGCGCGGCAGAAAATTCTCGACGTGCGACCGTTCGTCGACAGCGCAGGGATTTCGCGCTGTCACATCGTCATGGGCGCCAAAATGACGCCGGTGACGCCGCGCCCGCAACGACCCTTTCAAGGTTGGCGCTACCTGCCCGACCACGAGGCGCCCAAAGATTTGACAGCCGGCGCCGGCGGCACCGCGCAAATGCCTGAAATGCTGCGGCGGGAGTTGGCGGAACTGGGGTTGTTGTAGGGGGCGGCTTTTTAAGACGAGCCGGTTTTTAAGGCGAGTCTGTCTTTAATGCGAGTCTTGCACAGCCCGTGTAACCCCCAAGTTCAGATGTCCCCTTTTACCGAAGTAGAGATGTCCCCTTTTTGCTTCAGGGCTGTGGGGTCCCGTGGGCGGGGATATTTTGACGATGAGTGCGAACGAACGGGATCGTCTTGTGGTGATCCGGCGGGTTGCGGGGCGTGAGCTGAAGCAACAACGTGCCGC
>JAYTTW010000311.1:0-45203 GCA_043744855.1 Hyphomicrobiales bacterium | reverse complement strand
AAAACATGGCCGTCGTCCGCCACTTCGCCATCAACATGGTGCGCGCCGCAAAGGATAAACACAGCATGAAACTGCGGCGCAAACTCGCAGGATGGGATGCAAAATATCTCGCAAGCCTGCTCAACCACTCAGGCCGTTAACTTGGATTCGTTGCCCTGGCTGCGGACGGGCGCCCGACCGGTCGCCTTTTTGCCTGAAAAAAATCAGGCGCAGCGCAGTGGACGGCCCATGAAAGTTTTTTTGATGGACTTGCTCCCCTATGGAAAGCATTTCGACGAGTTCAAGGCGGATCGCTTCATTCCCTACCCGCTTTCGGGAAAATATTTCGACCCCAAAATCGCGGCGAAAACCTACTCGGCGCATTTGGACATCTGGGCGGAGATGGACGCGCTCGGTTTCGACGGCGTTGGCCTCAACGAACATCACACAACACCGCACGGCTTGCAGGTTTCGCCCAACATGATGGCGGCGGCGGCGTGCCGACAGATGAAAAAGCTGCAGTTCCTGATGCTCGGCAACCTCATTCCGCTGCACAATCCGCTACGCATCGCCGAAGAGATCGCCATGGTCGATTGTATGTCGGAGGGGCGCATCCTGGCGGGCTTTGCACGCGGTGTGCCCCGCGAGTATCGCGTTTATGGTACGCCAATGGCGGAATCGCGGGCGCGTTTTGATGAGGCGCTGGAAATCATCCGCCTCGCGTGGACGAAGGATGTGTTTTCCTACGAAGGAAAATTTTGGAAGTACAAGGATATTTCTCTCTGGCCGCGTCCGTTCCAGCAGCCGCATCCGCCTATCTACATTCCCTTCACTGGCAGCAAGGAAACCATCGAGCTTGCCGGCAAACATAACTTCAACGCCGTTTTGCCGGCGGCGCACCCAGGCGTGACGCGCGACATTGTGCGCTACTACGATAAAAAACTCGCCGAGAACGGACACCGTTTTTCGCCGGACAAACTTGTCATGTTCACCGATGCATATGTGGCGGAGAGCGCCGCCGCAGCGCTGCGCGAATATTCGCCCTACTATCTCTATTTCGTACAGACGCTCTGGCATCATGGCAGCGACCAAACCAATGAAAGTCTGGGCAAGGCTGGTTACGTCGCCAACTCCTCGTTTGATTATATCAGCCCGGAAAACCAGCCGTTTGCGCAAATGGATCGGTCGAAAATCCGTCAAACCACGCTGCCGGATGTGGAGGCGCGCATCAAGGACGGACACCTGGCTTTTGGTTCGCCAAATGAGGTCACCGCGCGCCTGATCGCACGGGCGGAGGCCATGGGCGCCAACAGCATGCTGTTGAACCTCAATCTCGGCGCGCTGCCGCCGGAAATGTTCATGGAGCAGGTGCGGCGTTTCGGCAAGGAAGTGTTGCCGAAGTTGCAGGCGCATCAGGTGAGGCGGGCCTCCATCGCCGCGTAAGCTAACCGGGAGCCGCACGTGTCGGAAGCAGCAAGCGTCGGTGACGGCGGCCTCGACGTGCTTTGTGCAAGCGCCATGCGTGCGGCGTTGATCGAATGCGCCGAGGTTTTCGAGGCGCAAGGGTTTGGCGGGGTTCGGTTCGACGGGGTTCGGCTGCGCTTCGACACGTCGGGCGGCGTCAACAAACGCGCGATAGCGGGCGATCCCGCCGACATATTCGCGTCGTCGCTGGAATTCATCGAAGATTTGTGCGCGCGCAATTTTGTGACGCGGGCGCCCCTCGTCGTTGGTTCGTCGAGAATTGCGGTTGGCGTGCGCACCGGCGACGCGGCGCCGGACGTTTCAACGGCGGAAAAGTTTCGCGCCGCCTTGCTCGCCGCGAAATCGATAGCGCGTGGAGATCCGGCTGGGGGCGGCACGGCAGGCGTCTACCTGCAAGGTGTATTTCAAAAACTCGGCGTTCTCGAAGAGGTTGCAGCGAAATCGGTTCTGCGCGTCGGCGGCTTTAATGTGATGAGCGAAGTCGCGGCGGGGCGCGCCGCTTTCGGTCTGACGCAATCGACGGAAATTGGCGCGGTCGAGGGTGTGCGGATCGGCGCCTGGTTGCCGGACAGCTTGCAGGTCACGACCCAATACGCGCTGGGCGCCCGAGCCGGCCCGCGCAGCGAACGCGCCGCAAAATTCCTTGAGGCTATCGCCAGCCCGCAAGGCGAGGCGATTTTTCGCGCCGCAGGTTTTGCACCGGCATGAGGGGTCCGCAAACGCGTCTCGACGCCGCGTGCGCCTCAAACGTCGAGCGTGCTTTTGGCGAACACTTCCTCGATTTTCACTTGGCGGTCGGTCAACCCTTGCTCGTGCAGGTAACGCGCGATGGTCTCCAGCACAGGGCGGGCCGCCTTGACACCGTAAGCCAGGGGATCGGCGCGGAACGGCGTCTCCGGCGTCGCGCCGAAAGCGCCTGTCTCCACCCACGCATCGAGAATTTCGCGGGCATGTCCGGTCTGCATTTCCTTGGCGCGCAGAAAAGCTCCGAACAGGTTGAGCGACAGCCACGGATGCTTCTCAAGCAACTCGCGGCGCACAACAAGCGTGTGGTTGATCGGATAAATTCCTGTCTTCGCGTAGTACCGGTGGCCTTCCGCGAGCGCGTCGGCGAACAGCGGCCGCACCGTTGGCACGCGCGCGATATCGATGGTGCTGCGATCCACCAGATTTGTGTTGGTCAGATAAAGCAGGGTTCCGTCGATCTCGCCACTGACGAGCATCTCGCCAATGTTCGTCGATGGCGGAATGCGATTGAGCCGCACACCCGGCGGCGGCGTGAACCCGGTTGAACCGCCGTGGCTCATGTCGGGCGTGCGCTCCATGAACCATTCAATGTCGCGCGGGTCGACGCCGAACTCGTCCTTGAAAATGCCACGCGACCAGATCGCCGAAGTCTGCTGATATTCCGGAACCGCGATACGCTTGCCGCGCAGGTCTTGCGGTTTTTCAATGCCGCGATCCGTGCGCACCAGCGCGCGCGTGTGAAAAAACATGCGCGACGTAAACACCGGTATCGCGGCCCAGGTGAAATCGCCTTTCGAAGCGGCGATCAGCAACGACGACATCGACATTTCCGATACGTCGAAGTCGGCGAACTTCAATTGGCGCCAAAACATTTCGGAGGGATGCACAACGGTTGTGCGCAGGCGCACGCCTTCAACGCCAGTCTTGCCGTCGATGACCGGGCGGGTTCGGTCGTTATTCGACAGGGCCATGCTGAGTTCGAGACGCTCGACCGTCACAGTGTCCTCCCTGAATTTTGGATTTTCATGACGTTACTTGAATGCGCCTTGAAGAAACGCTGTGTCAATATAACGGCTGGCGTCGTTGAGGGACTTGCGCGGCTCGGCGTATTTGCTGCGCAACTCGAGAACCGTTTTCATTCCCGCGGCGTCAATTCGCAGGTCGTGATAAATTCCATTCGCAGGGTCGATCAACGCCGCGTAGGCCTTCTCGGCTGCGGGTCTTGGCATGCCGCTCATCTTTTCCACCAGAAGCGCAAGGGACTTCTCCTTGTTGGCGGCATCGGCGACCCATTCAACGCCAGCCTTGAAGGCGCGGGCGAAGGCGCGCAGATCGTCGCGTCGTTCAGCCGCGACGCCGCGTCGCGCCATGGCGACGACGCCCTGATAGGCGCCAAGCATGTCGCGGGCGCGCAACAGTCGTTTAAAGCCGCGCGCTTCGGCGACAAGATCCAGCGGCGTGTTCAGCAAGGTGGCCTTCTGCTCGCCCTTGAGCAGCGCCTCGAGACGTTGCGCGCCGCCACCGGCCTTGACCCAGGTCACGTCGTTTTCGTTGACGCCATTGCGCGACAAGGCCTCGCGCAGAACGAAAGCGAAGCCGGTCGTCATCGCGTCGACCGACACGGCTTGGCCCTTCAAGGCTTTGATGTCGGCGACATCGGGCGACGCCATGACGCTGAGCATGCCGTTGTCGACGCCAAAAAGAGCGACAAAATCGGCGGGCTCAGGAAGCTCGACTTCGCCTTGCCTCTCGTCGTAGGCGACGACGTTGTCAACGGCGGTAAGCGCCATATCGTAAACGCCGGACATCATGTTTTTGGCGAGTTCGATGGAGTTCGGCGTGAAGGCAAGGCTGACGTTGAGACCTTCCCGCGTGAAAAGTCCTTCGTGCTGACAGGCCCAAAAGGGCAGATTGGAAGCGCCGGCAAAGGCTACAACTTTCATCGGCTGCGCTGCATGCGCGCTCGAAATGGCGTTGGCGCCGGCCAGAGCGCTGGCGCCGGCCACGAGACTTCTTCGGTTCATTGCCGGGCGCTCCGTCAATTCGGGTTGATCCCGGCGGCCTTGACAACGACAGCGTATTTTTTCGCGTCGGCTTTCATCAGCGCATCAAATTCGGCGGGGCTGTTGGGTTCTGCGTTGGCGCCGAGGGTGGTCAGGCGGTCGACGACGTCGGGCAGGGCGAGGGAGGCGCGCGCATCCGCATTGATTTTGTCGATGATGTCCTTCGGCGTGCCGGCGGGGGCCATCAGGCCGAACCATGTTTCGTAGCTGAATGTCGGCACCGCCTCCGCAATCGTTGGCAAGTCTGGCAGGCGTTTCTGGCGCTGCGCCGAGCCGATGGCGAGCATGTTCACCTTGCCTGCCTTCGATTGCTCGACCGAGTCGGGGATCGGCGCGGTGTAGAACGCGACGTCTCCACGCAACACCGCAGACACCGCGTCGGGCGTGCCTTTGAAGGGCACGTGCACGATGTCAATGTTGGCGGCCTGGCGTAGCGTTTCGGTCATGAGGTAGGATGTGCTGGCGATTCCCGCCGAAGAAAAGTTGTATTTCCCGGGTTCCTTGCGGGCGAGCGCGATGAACTCCGGCAAAGTTTTTGCTGGCAGGGACGGCGGCGAAATCATGACAAATGGCGCTTCGACCAAACGTATGATGCCGGCGAAGTCGGCAATCGGGTCGAAGGAGATGTCCTTGTTGATGAGGTTGGCGACGACGTGACCGTTCGAGGTCAGCATCAGCGTGTAACCATCGGGCCTGGTCCTCGCCACCGACGTGGTGCCGGGCAATCCGGGACGATTTTCAACGATGACGGGTTGGCCCCATTTCTGGCTGAGCTTGTCGCCGATGATGCGCGCCATGGTGTCGGTGACGCTGCCCGCGCCAAAAGGCACGACGATGCGAACCGGTTGGGTCGGGTAGGCGCCCTGCGCGAGCGCCGTGGTGAGGACCGCGCACGACGCGGCGACGGCGATGGCGACGGCGATGGGCTTCAGCCAGTTCATCACATTCAATTCCCTCTGATATCGTTTACGCCAGCCAGTTAAAATGTGCACGCGAACGGCGCGCCTAGCAAGTTCGCCTGCTGTGACCCAAGTGCCTCACGTTGGCAGTGGCATGCTGAGCAGCACGATCACAGTACGATTGGTTTCGTTTTTCAGCGCGCGCTTCTCGCCCGGCGCGATCCGGCAGGAATCCCACTGGCGCAGAACGACCCGCTCGCTGCCGTTCTCGATGGTCAGTTCGCCTTCGAGGACAACGTAATATTTTTCCAGCGGCGAGGCGTCTAGCGACGTGTGGCCGCCCGGCAGCAATTGCGACATGCCCAGCCACAGTTTTTCGGCAGGCCCGGCCTCGTGTCCCTGGAGACGCAGGCAGCGCATGTCGTGATGTTCAGGCGGAAAGTAGGCTTTGGCGTCGCTCAGCCGTGTGACGTGCATGGGGACCCGGGGATTGGAGGGCTAAGGTTTGATGACGAGGCGGTCGCGGGCGGAACCCAGCGCTGCGATATAGGCCTCGCCAGCGCGTTCCAATGGATAGACCGCGTGCGCAGCGATTGGGAACGGCTGTAGATGGCCACTGGCAAGGCCCGGCAGCAATTCGCGCAGGATGTCGCCCGTCGCGACCGACGATAACGAAAGCGAGTCGGCGCCGACGTAGGTGTGGCGGGCTCGATAGAAAGCGAAGATGTCGAATGGCACGATTTTGTTGATGGCGGAGATGAAGATTTGGCGGCCGCCGACGGCCAGCGATTTCGCTCCGGCTTCGTAATAGGGATCGCCGACCGTGTTGAAAACAATATCAGCCCCGTGGCCGCCAGTGAGTTCGCGCAATCGCGTCCCGACATCGTCGGCGGCGGAGTTGATGACCTCCACCGGCGCGCACGCACGTCCGGCGAATGGTTCGTCACGCCGCACGACGCCGAAGACGCGGGCGCCTTTCCATGTCGCGATTTGCGCTGCGGCTTGTCCGACCTTGCCGTTGAGGCCGAGGATCAAAACGGTGTCGCCGGCTTTCGGCATGCCCGACCGGCGAAACCCTTCCGTCGCGGTGACGAACGGCACGCCAAGGCCAGCCGCCTCCTCGCTGGAGAGATTGTGCGGCTTGGCGACAGCTGCGGCGGCTTCAACGACGAGGTGCGTCGCGTGGCTGCCGTCGCAAACGATGCCGAGGTGGCCGGAGGAGCCGAAGTATTCTTGGCCCAGCATGTGCACGGGACCGTCGCGAACAAGGCCGCACCAGTCGCGACCGCCGGTGCGCGGGAACACCGCGTGCGGCATCATGCCGATAGCCGCCTTGGCGTCGGATGGATTGACTGCGGCGGCGCGAATTTCGACGAGAATTTCACCTTCGCCAGCACACAGCCGCACGGTTTCGATGCGCGGCGCGATGCGGTGAATGTCCACCGCCTTTTCGTATAACCTGAGAGCCGTGGCCTCGACGACAGCCATCAGAGCGCGCGTCCAGCATCGACGACGATGATCGATCCGGTCGACATCTTCAGATGCGTTGCGCAGGCGAGGATGGCCTCGGCGACATCGTCGGCTTGCGGAATTTTGCGCAGCGGCGCCGAGGCTGCGGCCTTGGCGTAGAACTCGGCGCTGCGTCCCGGCACGAAGCTGGTCTCGACCGCGCCGGGCGACACGGTCATGACGCGAATTTCCGGCGCCAGCGCGCGACCGAGGGTGCGCCCCATGACGTCGATGCCGGCCTTGCAGGCGCTGTAGGCGAGCGACGAGCCCTGTCCGTTAAAGCCGGCGATCGAGGAGATGTTGACAATGAGCCCGTCGCCGCTGGCCTTCAACATGGGCGCAAAGGCGCGGATGACGGCGAACTGTCCACGCCAATTGACGGCGAACATGCGGTCGATCAGCTCGTCATCGAGACCTTCGAGATCATTGTGCGCGACGGGTTTGGTGAAGCCGGCGGAGTTGACGAGAATGTCGCAGCGGCCATAACGCTTCTGTACCTCGTCGCGAAAGGCGTTGATCGTGCGGGTGTCGACGACATCGACGGGGAAAGCCGAGTGTCCGGCGCCGGGAAAGCCGTGCAGAAAATCTGCGGCAGACGCTTTTCCCGGACGGTGGGTGAGGACGACCGTCGCGCCCGCCTCGGCGAACATGCGCGCCGCTGATTTTCCGCAGCCGCCGGTGCCGCCGACGATGACGGCGACCTTGCCGCTCAATTTACCAGTCATGGATACGCCTCACTTGCCAACGCTTCACTTGCACACGCCTCACTTGCTTACGCTTCACTTGCATGCACTTCACTTGATTGGCGGTTCGGGCAGGCCAGATTCGCCCGGCTCCACGTGGAACGTGTAATCGAGCGTGTACCATGGCGCCTTCACGTCGGGCGCCGGCGGCGCGCCGCTTTCATGTTTGTGGTAATCGCCGATGAGCGAGCGGGTGACGCCGAACACCACATCGCAATCGATGTACGGCACCCCCGGCACAAACACCTGGGTCACCAGGGTCTTGAAGCCGGGCTTGTGGATGAGAAAATGCAGATGCGCTGGTCGCCACGGCTCGCGCTTTTGATACAGGACGACCTCGCCGGCTGGGCCATCGGTGGGAATGGGGTAGCCGGCCGGCAGAATGGTGCGAAAATTGAAACGCCCGTCCGCATCGGTGACAAATTTTCCGCGCAGATTGTGATCTGCCTGATTGGCGTCCTGATTTTCGTACATGCCGGTGGTCGAGGCGTGCCACACATCGACTTCGGCGCTGGCGACGGGCTGCTTCTTGTCATCGACGATGCGGCACGTCGTGAACAGCGCCGGCCCCGGCGTCGGCGAGCGCACAATTGAGCCGCCGTGCGGCGTCGGCGGCGAGTTCATGCGCCAGAATGGGCCGAGCAGCGCCGCAGCGGTTTCGGTTGAGCCGCCGGCGCCGTTGTTCATCAGACAGACCAGCGTCGAGAGGCCGATGCAGTCGGAGAACAAAATCCCTTCGTTGTGGGTGTCGGTGGTGTGTTTGCCGATGCGGTTGAGCATGCCAACGCCGTATTCCCACTCGCGTTCGGTGAGGCGCACCTGCTTCGCAAACGCGTGCATATGCTTGACGAACGCATCGCCTATTTCGCGCAAACGGGCGTCGGGCGCCTTGCTCATGGCGTCGAGCACGGCAGGCGTAACGTCGTTTTCGGTTTCGATGAGCATGGTTTTTCCCCTCGCGGGCGGACGCTGGCTTATGTATCTGCAAAGGTTTTGCAGGGGTCAAGGCGGCGCGGGAAAATCGGCGTAAGACGCGTCGCGCGCGTCGATGACGGCAGGCGTTGCGGGCCAGTTGTAGGCGAATGCCGCGTCGTTCCAGCGCAGTCCGGCGTCAAAGCCGGAGCGGTACAAGCGTTGCATCTGATAGAGCACGTCGCATTCGGGTTCCAAGGTGAGAAAGCCGTGCGCCAAGCCGGGCGCGATATAAAGCCCGCGCGCGCCATCAGCGTCGAGGTCCACTCCAAAAGCTTGCCCACAGGTCGGGCTATTGGCGCGGATGTCGAAGACCACATCGTGGATGCGGCCACGTACGCAGCGCACCAGTTTGGCTTCGGCTTCCAGGCAGTAATGCATGCCGCGCAGCGTATGCCTGGCGATGTTGCGTGACAGACTTGTCTGCCGCGTTTCAAAGGCGACGCCGGCCCGCGCGAATTCCTCGGGACAGGCGAGGCGGGCGAAAAACCCCCGGTTGTCCGCGTTCGGTTCGGCTTCGAGGATGAGGACGCCGGCCAGCGGCGTTTCGAGGAATCTCATGGGAACTACAGTAATCGCGTGCGCGGTACGGCGACAACAAATTTACCGCCCCAGCTGCCAATAATCGCCATGCTCGTGCGCACCTCCGCCGCGAGGTTCCATGGCAAGATGACAACGTAGTCCGGTTTGCGTTTCACAATGTCGTCGGGCGGCAGAATCGGGATGTGCGTACCCGGCGTCAGTTTGCCCTGCTTGGAAGGCGCGCGGTCATAGACCTCGCGGATTGCAGGATGACCGACAGCGCAATAATTAAGGAACGTGCTGCCTTTCGCCGCGGCGCCATAGGCGGCGATGGATTTTCCGCTGGCCTGCGCAGTCTTGACGAAGTCGACGAAGGACTGACGCACCCTGGCGATCTCCGCCGGAAAGTTTTGATAACCGGAGAGGCTGTCAAGCTGGTGTTCGTGTTCGAGCCGGCGCATGTCGTCGAGCGCCGCCGTTGCAATGTGAGTTGCATCGTTGTGACAAACAAACAGACGCAGCGAACCGCCGTGGGTCGGCAGCGTCTCGACGTCGAAGACGCGAAGGCCGACGCTGGTCATGATTTTTTCGACGGCGAAAAGCGACAGATAGAAAAAATGTTCATGATAAATCGTGTCGAACTGCACTTCCTCGATGAGGTTCAACACATGCGGAAATTCGAACGTCGCGACACCCTGCGGCGCCAGTAACGCGGCAAAACCGCCGGCGAAATCGCGCGTGGTGGGCACGTGCGCGAGCACATTGTTGGCGGCCATGAGGTCTGCCTTGCGTCCGCGCGCGGCGATGCGGTTTGCGGTTTGCACGCCGAAGAACGCTACTTCTGTTGGCACGCCGATGGCCTGTGCGGCTTTCGCCACGTTGGCGGCGGGCTCGACGCCCAGCACCGGCACACCACGTGCGGCGAAATGCTTGAGCAAGTAGCCGTCGTTGGAGGCGATCTCGACGACCAGCGAATTGGCGCCGAGGCCAAAGCGCTTGGTCATCGCATCGCAGTACGCGCCGGCATGGGCGACCCAGGTGTCGGACGCCGAGGAGAAATAATCGTAGTCCGAGAATATGTCTTCAGCCGGCACGGAATCGTCGACCTGCACAAGCATACATTCACCGCAAACGCGGGCGATCAGCGGATAGCGCTTTTCCGAGGCGACGTCTTCGGCACGCAGGTTGCGGTTGGCCAGAGGGGTTTCACCGAGGTCGGCGAACACGTGCTGCAAATGGGCGCCGCAAAAGCGGCAGGCGGGTTGATCCATGATCAGGCTCGCATGTGTTGCTGGATGGCGCGAAGCGTGACGGCGCGCATGTCGTCGCCCCGCGCGAAGGCGAGATACCAGTCGGCGGTGGCCTCGATGGCGGCGGCGCCGACAAGATGATCTGTAAACCCGAGTGTTTGCCGCGCGGCCGTGCAGTCGAGCGACAACGCCTGCATCTCGCGCGGTTGTGGCGCCTCCGCCGCACGCCAGCCCGAGGTAGCCCCCAGCGCGGTCTGCATCGCCTCGGCCAGCGCACGCACGGGAACCTGCTCAGCGTGCAATGGCCCGAAGTTGAGCGCGCGCGGCAATGTGTCCCTGGCCGCGCCCTGGCTGCCGAGGGCTTGCGCATAGGCGAGATAGCCGCCGACGCAGTCGAGCACGTGTTGCCACGGACGCGTGGCTTCAGGATAACGCAACACGAGGGGATCGCCGGCCTGCAGGGCGCGGTAGATATCCGGCACCAGGCGATCCGCGGAAAAATCGCCGCCGCCGATCACGTTGCCGCCGCGCGCGGTGGCGAGCGCGACGCCGCGTGGCGAGAAATAGGTGCGCGAGTAGGATGCAGCGACGATTTCGGCGGCGGCTTTCGACGCCGAATAGGGGTCATGTCCACCCAGCGGATCGCTCTCGCGAAACGAGCGACCGGTCTCGGCATTCTCATAAACCTTGTCCGTGGTGACGATCAACACAGCTTTGAGGCGCGCACAATCACGCAACGCTTCAAGTACGTGCGCCGTGCCCATAACGTTGGCGGCGAACGTTTCAACCGGCTCGCGAATGGAGCGGCGAACCAGCGGCTGGGCAGCCATGTGCAGAACGATTTCCGGATCCGCCGCCGCCGCCGCGCGGCGCACGGCGTCGAGATCGCGGATGTCGCCGATGCAACTCTTCAAATCACGGGCTGCGCCGACCAGATCGAAAAGGTTCGGCGTCGTGTCAGGCGCCAGCGCGAAACCATGCACGTCGGCGCCCATCTCGCGCAGCCATAAAGCGCACCAGGCGCCCTTGAAGCCGGTGTGCCCGGTCAGCCAGACGCGCTTGCCGCGCCAGAATTGAGCATTGAGCGGCGGGCTCATCAGCTCCAGGCTTTCCATGGCGCGGCGCTGCGCGACCACATATCCTCAAGCATGTTTTTGTCGCGCAAGGTGTCCATCGGTTGCCAGAACCCGCTGTGTCGCCATGCCATCAGTTCACCGTCGTGCGCCAGACGCTCCAGCGGCGCTGATTCCCACGAAGTCGCGT
This sequence comes from Hyphomicrobiales bacterium, assembly GCA_043744855.1. Classification (GTDB taxonomy): domain Bacteria; phylum Pseudomonadota; class Alphaproteobacteria; order Rhizobiales; family Beijerinckiaceae; genus Terripilifer. Next base: position 33,771 of record JAYTTW010000311.1, on the reverse strand, counting down.
CGCCTTCGATACAGGCGATGACGCGAGGGTCAAGAACGAAAAAGCCGCCGTTGACGCAGGCGTTGTCGCCGGGAGGTTTCTCCATGAAGCGTTCAACCCGGTCGCCCTGGATCGACAGGGCGCCATACCTTCCCGGTGGTGTTACGGCGGTTAACGTCGCCTGTTTGCCGTGGCTGCGGTGAAACGCCACCAGCGACGTGATATCCACGTCGGCGACACCATCGCCATAGGTAAAACAGAAGGGTTCGCCGGGATCGAGATAGCGCTCGACACGCTTCAGTCGCCCACCGGTCTGGGTTTGCTCGCCGGTATCGACGAGGGTGACGCGCCACGGTTCGGCGTGCGTTTGATGATAGTGGATCTTGTTGTCGCGCGCATCGATGGTGACATCGGAATTGTGCAGAAAATAGTTGGCGAAATATTCCTTGATCATGTAGCCGCGATAGCCGAGGCAGACGACGAATTCGTTGATGCCGTGATGCGCGTAAATCTTCATGATGTGCCAGAGAATTGGGCGGCCGCCGATCTCGATCATCGGCTTGGGTCGCAGATGCGACTCCTCGGAAATCCGGGTGCCAAGTCCGCCGGCGAGAATCACTGCTTTCATGGCGACGCCCCCAGTATCCACCATCGGAAGAAAATGCGTCACTCACTGACGCGCTTTCTGGAGATGATAAGTGGATACTTCAACAAAAACGACGTACCCGGAGTCTTTGATTCCGGGTACTAGATGCGACCGAGGCCCGTCCTGCGGTTGAAGGCATTCGGCATGCTTTTCACGCGTAGCAGCTTCCAGACGGAGATGCCAAAGCGGTTCTGAAAATTCCGCAATTGCGAGAAATCTTTCGAGAACAACAGTTCGCGGTAAACGCGGTTAACATCGCCAACGGCGGCGGTGTCGTGCAAAACCATGAGGCCGCCGGGTTTCAGCAGTTCCTTGGTGAGGAAAATGTCCTGCCGAAGGCCGCGATAGGAATGGTCGCCGTCAACGAAGGCGAACTCAACCTTGCCTGCGTAAGGCAGCAACTTCTCGCGGACGCGAGCGGCGTGGGAGTCGTCGATGACTTCCAGAATGATGTCGCTTTCGACGGTTTTCCGGATGCGCTCCCAGTGCGGATACAGCGGATGCTCGCCGAGATCGACGATGATGGTCTTGCGGGCTTCCCAGTAACGCCGCAGAAAACTTGTCTGCCCGCCGGAGGCGATGCCGATTTCAAGGCTCAGTTCGCAAGCGGGTACTCGGGTCGCCATGAAATGCACAAAGTCGGCATATTCCTCGGCGTCCTGTTGCAGATACAGGCCATCCTCGCGCTCCGGGTAGCCGAAAAAGCCGGCGTCGCCCGAGCCGGCCGCCTCGATCGCCGTTACGATCTCGTCGCGGCTGGGCACCGGTCGGATCAGCGTCATCACTCGTCTCCTTGTTGAACCGGCGCGCCTTGCGAGGCGCCGCCAGCCTCACGCAAAGCCCTTGCCTTAGCCATTGCGGCGGCGGCTTACAACCGGGCCATTTGCGTCGGCTGTTGCGTTGGCTGTTGGCGTTGGCAGTTTGCGTGGGCAATTCGCGTAGCTTGGACGGTGCCGCCGCCGATGCTAGACAGGCTCAGTGTATCCGTGGGCGAACGATGCAGAAAACCGGCGTTGTGTATCTCTCGCGCAAGGGCAACCCGGCGCACTGGACGGGCGGCTTTCTCGACAGCCTCGCAGCCAATGGCGCCGGCGCGGAATTCACGCTGGCAGTCGTGCTGAAGGGTTATGACGGCGGCGAGGAAGACAGGGTGCTGGCGGCGCGCCGCCGCGCGATTAACGCGCCGCTCGAAATCTTGCGGGTGGACGATGAAATCTACCCCATCGAGGTGTGGTTTCGGGCGGCGGCGGCGCTCGCGGCCTGTGATCGACTTGTGTTCCTCAATTCGCAGAGCCGGGTGCTGGCGCCCCAATGGCTGGCCAAGTTGCTCGACCCGTTTGAGCGCATCACTAACTGTGGCGCGGTCGGCGCCAGCGGCAGTTTTGAGGGTCTGACACCAGACGCGTTTCCCAATGTCCACCTGCGCACGACGGGTTTCGCCATCGCAAGGGCGACGTTTCTGGCCCTCGACAAGGGCGCGCAGGCGACAAAATATGATGGCAACCGGTTTGAGGCTGGCGCGGACGGATTCACGCGCCAACTTGAACGTAGCGGTCTCGCGCCGCTGGTTGTCGATGGGTCGGGGAAAGTCTGGCGCAGCGGCGAATGGGCGGTTAGCAGGACGTTCCGTTCGGGTCGACAGGAAGGCTTGCTCGTCGCCGATAACCGGACGCGCGCTTATGCGGTGGCGGGGCTTGCCAAGCGACAGCGGCTTGCGCGGGCGGCGTTCGGCGATGCGGCGTGCGCAGAGGGTTCGTCGCTCGTGTCGAGGTGGCGGGCGCGTCGACGTTTTTATTGACCCCGGACGGCGGCCTTGATGAGTTGCTCCATGCGATAGGTGCGGCGCTCGCGCCAGGCCAGCAACGCGGCCGTCAGGATTGCGCGCTGCGGTTGGCGCCTCGGGCCAACGGCTTGCAACACCGCGCTGGCGCAGGCAGCGAAGTCGCGGCGGTTTTGTCGCATGGCGGCGGCGGAAACGCTCGATCTGGTTCGGGTTCCCGTGGTTTTCTTGAGCCGCTGGATGAAGGTCGCCTGCGGGGCAAAAACGATGCGACGCTGAAGCATCGCCGGCAGCATGGTGAGGTGGTCATTGCCCCACAGTTGCGGATAGGCGCGCATCACCAGGGGCAGGGTTTGCAACAACGCCTCGCGCCGCCACATGCCATAGAACCAGCCGGCGGTAGAGCCGAACATCAGCCGCAGCGTGTCGGCGAGCGGGCTCCCGGTCAGCGCCGGAAAGCCGCGCTGGCGTGGGTTGCCGCCATCCATGTTGCTGGTCCGCACCAATGGCGCGGCGAGAGCGGCTTGCGGGTTGGCTTCGAGGACGCTCAGCAGGCAGGTGAGGTAATCGGGATCGCAGAGATCGTCGAAGGCGCGCCACAGGAAGAAATCCGCACTGGCGGTTTCGACGCCAAACATGAAGTTCGGCATCATGCCGATGTTGTGATCGTGGGTGATGACGCGGAAACGCCGATCACGTGTGGCAAACTCGCCGGCAATGGCAGCGGTGCGGTCGGTCGACGCGTTGTCGCAGACCACGACTTCGAATGCGCTGAATGTCTGCGCTTCGAGACAGGCAAGCGCCTCCCCGAGATAAGCCTCGCCGTTGAATACGGGGACGGCGATCGAGACCTTCGGCATGCCTGTATCCCTCGCTGCTGCGATCCCTCGCCGCTGCGCCGCGAGCTATCCCTCACCCCTGCGGCCACCCTGCCATGGCACGCGGGCGCTGCGGCATTCAAGCCCTGGCAGCGCCACGCAAGGTATCGAGCACGTGCGTCAGCCCCTCCGACAGGGAATGCGCCGGGGTGAAGCCAACTTCGTGGCGCAGGCGAGCCGTCGCGGCAACAATGCGCGGGGGTTCGTCGGGGGCATCTGGCCGCGCGCCCAAACGTATCAGGTCCGGCCGTTGCGCGAGGTCGCCGAGGCGCCGCACCAGGGTGGAAATGCGTAAAGCATCGCCACTGGCGATGTTGACCGGGCCGGTCACGTCGGACAGGGCCAGCGCCGCGAGCGCTGCGCCGGCGTCGCGCACGTCCATATAGTCGCGCACGGCGGCGCCGCTGGAGCACTCTGCGGGCGCGCCAGCGAGCAACTGGCGGGCGACATAGGCAACCAGCCGGGCGGGATGTTCATGCGCTCCGTAGAGATGAAACAGCCGCCCCCACGCGAATGACACGCCGGCCTGCGCGGCAATTCCGGCAGCTTCAGTGCGCATCCGGCTTTTGCTTGCATCATAAAGGGTATGGGCGGCCAGCGGCGTCCGCTGCTCATCGCAGTTGGCGACGGTGGGCCAGTCGTACTCGTAACAAGTGCCGACGCTGACGAAGCGGCGTACCCCGGTTGCGGCTGCAGCGCGCAGCAGCGACAGGCTGGCCTCGACCCAGTCGCGATTGGCGGGATCGGTCCAGAACCGGCCGTGTTCGACGGTCCACGCCAGATGAATCACGAGATCGGGTTTCGCCGCTTCGAGAATGGCGTCGGCGACTTTGGGTTGAAGCAAGTCGGCCTCGATGCCGCGCACCGTGGGCGGCAGGACATCGACATGTCGCGCGACTGCCGTGACCGAATGGCCGGCGGCCAGCAATATTGGCAATAGCTGCGAACCGACGAGACCCGTAGCGCCGGTCAGCAAAACCTTTCGTGCAGGTGTTGGCATAGCTACACGCCCGCTGGAGGATGCACGCCCGCTGGAGGATGCGCAGTTGGCGGCGCAAACATGCAAACCACATCTTAACCGTAATTCGAAATGGACGATAAACCATTAACCAAAATCATCCGCTGGTTTGGTCGCATCGCAGGTCTGGAAAACCGCTTGTTAAGGCTGTGCCGGCTTAACTCTCGACTGTTGCGCACGGGAGACCGTTTCCTCCCCGATTGGTTAAAGCGTGCGCGATTGGTTTGGGATGGGCGCCCCTGTGGGGCAATCAAGCGAGTGTGACATGCGTAATCTACAAGTTATTGTCGCCAGCGCGGCCATTCTGGCCGCCGCCCCCGCCGCCGCTGCGTCGTTGCAGGTGACGCCGGTGCTCGTCGATGTGACCGCCGAGGCCTCAGCCGCGACTACAATGACGCTGCGCAACACGAGCAACAAGCCGGCCGCCGCGCAACTGCGGGTGTTTCGCTGGTCGCAGGCGAACGGCGAAGACCAGTTTGAGGAAACCACCGATGTGGCCGTCAGCCCGCCGATGGTTTCCATGAAGCCGAACGCCGATTACGTCATCCGCATCGTGCGCACCAGCCGGACCCCGATCCGCGGTGAAGAAAGCTACCGGGTTGTCGCCGATGAACTGCCGGAAGCCAGCTCCAAGAACTCGGGTACTGTCAATCTGCTGGTGCGTCATTCCGTGCCGGTGTTCTTCCACTCGACGAGCGCTACGCCGGCAGCGATTCATTGGGAGATTTCGCGGAGCAATGGCCGCATTGTGCTGCGCGGCAAAAATGATGGCGACCGGCGTATGCGTATCGCCAGGCTGAAAGCCACCGACGCCTCTGGATCCACCGTGAACTACGGCGACGGGCTGGTCGGCTACGTGCTTGGAAATTCGGCGAACCAGTTCGCTTCGCGCAGCCCTGCCAAGGGTTTTGCCGGTGGATCGGCCAAACTTTCGTTGAATTCGGAAGACGGTCTCATCGCTGCGACGGCAGCCATTCGCTGAAAATACAAGCGCCTTTGACGCGCCTTCATGGCGCGTCGATTCCGCTCAAAGAACAAAAGATGAATCTGTAAGGCGGCGAAACCACAACGCCTTTTGATGTCGTAAACCCCGGCCTCCGCGCCTGCCGATCTGACCACGGAGAAAATCACCAGGTAGCGCAAACAAACGTTCAATTTTTGCGGCGGAGCCACTAAAGCCGCTGCGCCTCACCCGCAATTCCACGCTTTTTTCGCTGTCGAACCCGTGTTCGACGGTCGTGACCCCTGTTGCCGAAAGGGCTGCGTTCTTTTTCGATGTTTCGCCTTCGCTGCATGCTTCCCGCCAGGCTTTCAGGCGCATGTCTCAGCTGGATTCTAGCATTCGCCACCGGATTCATACTACCCGCGCAGGCGCAGAACCGCGCCAATCTGTTGCTCGACGTCACCCTCAACGATCAGGAAAAGCGCCTCGTCGGCAACTTCATCCGCGACGACACCGGACAAATCGGCGCGACAGCGAGCGAACTCGAAGAAGTCGGCATCCATACGCCGCAATTCGTCAAAGAGCCCGAGGCGGTCGTCCTGCTCAATTCGATTGCCGGCGTCACCTACACCTACGACGAGACAAAACAACAGATTGTCATTCACGCGCCGCTCGACGCGCTGGCGCAGCAAAAAATTGATCTCGGGCCAAAAGTCGACGAGGCCGGAGACAAGCTCGAACCCGCGCAACGCGAATGGGGCGGGCTCGTCAACTACTCGCTGTTCGCCTCCGGCTCGCGTGACCTCGCGACCCGCCAGCAATCGTTCAACGGATATTCGGCCAACCTCGAAACGCGCGCCTTCACGCCCATCGGAACCTTGACACAAACGCAGTTGCTGGTGGGCAGCGACGCACATATCCGGAACATCAAGGCGACACGGCTCGATACGACTTTCAGCTATTCCGATCCCGACACCCGCATCACCTATCGCGCCGGCGATACGATCTCGGGAGGCCTCGCGTGGACGCGTCCGCTGCGAATGGGCGGCCTCCAGGCGCAGCGAAATTTCGGCCTGCGCGCCGACCTCATTACGCTTCCCCTGCCGTCGATCTCCGGATCGGCGGCGGTTCCGTCGTCGGTCGATCTATACATCAACAACGTCAAGACGAGCACACAGGACGTCTCGTCGGGACCGTTCCAGATCAACAATGTACCGGCCATATCGGGCTCTGGCACGGCGCGGATCGTGGTGCGGGACGCCACAGGAAAACAGATTGAGCAAAGCGTTCCGTTCTTCATTTCCTCGAAGATGCTCAAACAGGGTCTTGCAGATTTCTCTGTCGAAGCCGGATTTGCGCGGCAGAATTACGCCAGCGAAAATTTCACCTACTCGCACAAGCCGCTGGCGATGGCGAGCTTGCGATATGGCTTGCGCGACTGGCTTACGCTTGAGGGGCACGCCGAGGGTACGCAGCGCTTCGGCATGGCCGGAGCCGGCGTCAATGTCGCCACATTCGGTTACGGCGTTTTGTCGCTGGCAGGTTCGGCAAGCTGGTTCGGCAAACAGGGTGTGGGCGCGCAGATCTATGGGTCTTACGATTTCCAGTTCAAGGGACTGACGTTCGGCGTCAGCTCGCAACGTACGTTCCGCGCCTTCAACGATCTGGCCGGCGTGACGGCGCCCGTCAACAACGCTTCCGCCACCGCTGCGCTGGCCGCACAGGTGTCGGGCCTCGGCGGCGTATTCGATTTTGGTTCGGTGCGCCCGCCCAAGGCGATCGACAAAATCAGCATTGGCATCCCCCTGGTTTTCGACACGTCGACCCTCAACCTCAGCTTCGTCAATGTCGTTGACGGTGGTGGCAAGACGGCACGGATTGCCTCGGTTTCGTATTCGCGGTCGCTGCCGTTCAAAGGCACGATTTTCGCGACCGCGTATCATGATTTCGCAAAGAGCAAGAGCACCGGTGTTTTCGCCGGCCTCAGCTTCCCGATCACCGACGATATCTCCGTGTCGTCAGGGGCTTCGCGGTCGAACAGCGGCAACCAGTTCGGCATGCAGGCGAGCAAATCCATCAAGCCGGAGGCTGGCAGCTACGGCTGGCGCGTCACCGACAATGAAGGCGTTTCCAGCAATCGCGCCGCCGCCGTCGCCTATCGTTCGGGCATCGCGCAGATTGAGGGCGGCGTCAGCCAGGCCGGACGAGGCGTCACCGGCTCCATGCAGGTCGACGGGTCGGTCGCGGTGGCTGGCGGCGGCGTATTCGCCGGCCCGCGCATCAATGACGCTTTCGCAATCGTCGATGTTGGCGCGCCCGGCGTTCCGGTGGCGTTCGACAATCGCTACATTGGCGAGACCAACTCCAGCGGCAAGATGCTGGTGCCCGATCTGCGATCTTTCCAGAAGAATCGCATCAACATCGACCCGCTGAAGCTGCCGTTGAACGCCAGCATCGGCTCGACGCAAGAAATCGTCGTGCCGGCGGATGGCGGCGTCGCCTATGCGAATTTCGGCGTCCAGGCCGAAACCCGCACGGCGATTGTCGCTCTTACCGACGCTGCCGGCAAGCCGCTGAAGCCGGGGTTGTCAGGCGTTCTCAACGAAGTGGAGCCATTCATCATTGGGTATGACGGTCTCGCCTTCATCAAAAATCTGGCCGCCGATAATCGCATTGTCGTGCATGTGGCGAATGGCGAATGTCGCGGGCAGTTCGCCTACAAGGCGTCGGTCGAATCGCAAACTCGCGTCGGCCCGGTGCGCTGTCAGTGAAACGCGACCTGGCGCAATTTTTGGCGCAATTCTTGGCGCGCTACAGGTCGCGCCTCACCGCCAAGGCATTCAACATAAACCTCTGTTAATTGTTGTCGGCGCAGGATCGGTGAATGAAAGCGCCGTTGCTGTGTCCCCCGATTGCAAAAGTGGTTTGTTTTGCAGACCGCGTGCGGTGCTGCCTTCGGCATGGCGTGACGCGCATGCTGGCGGCGGCGTGCCTGTGGCTGGGCCTGCTGGCGATGGCGCCGGGCGCCGCGAACGCCCAAGCGTTGTCGTGTTCGTTCTCGGTCTCCGACATGGCTTTTGGGACGGTCGACCTCACCTCTGGACAAGCGGCGGATTCGACCGCGACACTTTCTGTAAGTTGCTCGGGCGCGGCCAGCCGCGTGGCGCGGGTGTGCCCCAACCTCGGCAGCGGCGGGGGCGGCGACACTGGCAACGGGTCGCCGCGCAAGTTGCTGAATGGCGCGAACGCCTTGCTGTTCACCTTCTACACCGACGCGTCGCGTACCATTGTTTGGGGTTCGTTTGTGTGGCCGTGGACCGCGCAATTCCCGGCCCCAACGCTTGACATGGCGCTGGGGAGCACGGGCCGGGCCGCCCAGACCTACACCATCTTTGGCCGCGTTCTGCCAAGTCAGTCAACCGCGCCCAGCGGCGCCTACACGAGTTCATTCGCCGGCGGCCACACGCTGTTTTCCTATGGTTACTCGACGGTCGGGAATTGCCCGGCGATCTCGGCCACGGGCGGCGTTCAACAGGGTTTTACGGTCAGCGCCAATGTGGCGCGAACCTGCAACCTGACGACGACGCCGCTGGATTTTGGGAGGACCGGGTCGTTGGGCGCCAACGTCGATGGTTCCGGGCAACTGCGCCTGATTTGTTCGCCTGGCGTCGCCTACAGCGTCGGCCTCGATGGCGGGGCGGCGGGCGCGACGCTGCCAAACGCCCGCAAACTGGTGAAGGGGACGAGCAGCATCACCTACGGCCTCTATGCCGATGCGGCGCGCACGCAGGCGTGGTTTAACGCCAACCCTTATTACCAGGCCGGAGGTACCGGCAATGGCGCACAGCAGACCCTCACGGTCTATGGCCGTATCCCCCCACAAACGACGCCGCCGCCGGGCGTTTACATCGACAATGTCGTGGTGAACGTCACTTATTAGGTTACGCCGGGCCAGGTTGCGCCGGGCTTGCTGACGCCGGGCGATCCGGCGTTGAACTTTAATCAACCAATTTGCCGCAAGGTAGGCGGCTGGGACTGTTGTCCGGAGCGGAGCCTGCGATGAGTGATTTGCGAAACGCCAGCCGTGGGCGCGCCATTCTCGGCGCGAATATCATCTTCAACAATCGTAACTCCACACTCGCGTGTCAGGTGCGGAATTTTTCCGCGACTGGCGCCATGCTGGAGTTCGGCGATTCGGTTTCTGTGCCGCAGGAATTCGTTCTGGAAATCCCGCAGAAGGGCAGGTCCTACCGGGCGCGCCTGCGCTGGCGGGATGCTACTGGCGCCGGGGTCGAATTTATCGCCGAAGATGGTGCGCCGATTGCGGCGAAGGAGCCGCCGCTCGCCGGCGATATTCTGCGGCGGTTGATCGAGCTCGAAGTCGAGAACTCACGTCTGCGGGAGCAGGTGCGTGAATTGGCCGACAAGCTGGCGCGGGGCGGGGCCGTCGCCGCCTGAGTGCGCGGGGCTTGGCTGCACGAGGCTTGGCTGCACGCGGCTTGGCCGTTCAGCGCTCGACTGGTTTGCCGGCGCCATAACGGCTAGCCTCGCGGCGGCATGTTTCAGTTATCCGCCAACATCTCGATGTTGTTTGCCGAGTTCGCCTTTCCCGACCGCATCGAGGCGGCGGCGAAGGCTGGCTTCCGTGCGGTTGAATGCCAGTTTCCCTATGGGTTTGCGGCAACCGCGCTGCGCCAGCGCCTTGATGCCTGCGGCCTCATCATGAACAGCATCAACACGCCGATGGGCGACGCGGCGCGCGGCGAATTTGGCCTTGCCGCCTTGCCGGGCGAACAGCGCCGCTTCCGGCGTGATTTCGAGACGGCGCTCGACTACGCGATGACGCTCGGCGCCACGACTGTGCACTGCATGTCGGGCGCGCCGGCCGCCGACGCCCAGCCCGCAGCGCGCGCTACCTTTCTCGACAATCTCCTGTGGGCAAGCCAGCAGGCGCGCGCCTGTGGCGTAACCGTCGTGATCGAGCCGCTCAACACGCGGGATCGGCCCGGATATTTCGTCTCGCGTTCGGACGAGGTGGTGGCGCTGCTGGAGACGCTGGATTGCGACAACGTTCGTATGCTGTTTGACGCCTATCATATCCAGATCATGGAGGGAGATCTGTTGACCCGGTTGCGGCGACACTGGCCGCGCATTGGTCATGTGCAGATCGCCTCGGTGCCGGGGCGGCGCGAGCCGGACGAGGGCGAACTGGCTTTCGGCGCCTTGCTGGCCGAGCTGGACGTGTTGGGATGGGAGGCCTTCGTCGGCGCCGAATACAATCCGCGCGGCCTGACGGCGGAGGGCTTGGGCTGGGCGCAGCCGTGGTTGCATCGATGAGCGGCGTCATGGACCGCGCCGCTTTCATTCGCCAGCACACGCGCTGGCTTGGCGTCCCGCACGCGCCGGAAATTTCGCTGCAGCTTGCCGATGAGGCGACCGAACTCTGGCAGAAGATCGAGGACGAACTGGGGGAAACCGGTTTGCCGCCGCCGTTCTGGGCGTTTGCATGGGCCGGCGGACAGGCGCTGGCGCGATACGTTCTTGATCACGCCGGGATGGTCGCCGGCAAGCGCGTGCTCGATGTCGCCGCAGGCTCCGGGCTGGTGGCGATTGCGGCGGCGAAGGCGGGCGCGACGAGCGTGATCGCCAACGAGATCGACGATTTCGCACTGGCGGCGATTGGGCTCAACGCGGCTGGCAACCGGGTTGCTGTCGCGGTGCAGGCTGGCGATCTATGCGGACGCGACGACGGCTGGGACGTCGTGCTGGCCGGAGATATTTCGTATGAGCGGGATATGGCGGCGAGATTGACCGACTGGCTCGGCAATCTGGCGGCGCGCGGGGCGCAAGTTTTCATCGGCGATCCCGGCCGCGCCTATCTGGCGCGCGAACGGCTGGAATGCGTCGCCGAATATTGCATCCCGGTGACGCGTTCGCTCGAAGACGCCGACTTCAAGCCGACCGGCGTGTGGCGGTTCCGCCGTTGAGGGGGGCGCCTCAGGCCTCGTCTTTTTTCTTCATGGTCAGGACTTGGCGACCCTTGTACATGCCGGTCTTGAGATCAACGTGATGGGGGCGGCGTAATTCGCCGGAATCCTTGTCTTCGATGTAGGTAGGGGCGGCCAAAGCGTCATGCGAACGGCGGAAACCGCGCTTCATGGGCGAGGTTTTACGTCTGGGAACAGCCATGAAAATTCTCCGATTGGGGAGCGAACCCGGCCCGTTCAGCCAGTACGCGGAAATTGAGCGGCGCTGATACACCCAAACAGCCCGCTTGACCAGCACCTATTGCCTGGTGGCATCAAGGTATGCAGGCGCGCCAGAGCGCCTGCCCGGCCGCATCAAGGTATGCAGGCGCGCCAGAGCGCTTGGCGGGCGGCCCGACGTTCGATGACCCCGACCACCCGCCGTTGCATGGGGCCGGGCTGGGCCGGATTTCGCAACGCCGGATTTGGCAACGCCGAAACCAGCAGCGCCGCCTCGCGTGGGGTGAGGTCGCTCGCCGGCTTGCGGAAATAATGACGCGCGGCGGCCTCGGCGCCAAACAGTCCGTCGCCCCATTCGGCGATGTTTAGATACACCTCGAGAACCCGCGGCTTGCCCCAAAAACGATCAAGGCCCAGCGCGAGGGGAATTTCCAGCGCCTTGCGGATGGCCGAACGTGACGGCCACAGGAACAGGTTTTTCGCCACCTGCATCGTCAGGGTCGAGGCGCCCCGCGACGGGCCGTTTTCGTCGGCGTCGTCGAGCACCTCGCGCAGGGCGCCCCAATCGACGCCATGGTGACGGCAGAACTGGCCATCTTCCGAAGCGATGAGGGCAGCCACGAGATTGCTGGAGATTTGCGGCAGCGGCGCCCAGACGCGCAAGACAGGCCGCCCGGTGAGATAGCGCGCCGCCATCAAGGTTGAGATCGGCGGCGCGAACCGCCAGACGGCCATAAGCCCAATGACGACAATCAGAACGGCCACCGCCAAGCCAAGCAGCCAGCGCAGGGCGCGGCGCAAGAGAGTGGCGATGCTCCGTTTTGACGCCACGCCGTGCACCACTTCGCTTGAAAACGCGCTCGCCAAAAGCCTGTTAGCCAAGAGCCTTGACCGATCCGGCGGGGTCAGGCAAGCCGGCGAGAGAGCGCGATGACGCTTCTTCGAATCGTCGACGCGCTCTGGGCTTTTTGATTGAGCATGATCTTTTCCGAAAACCGGCGTCCACTTTTCGGGATCATGCTCTAAATTGATTGGCGGCGTCGGTTTATGACCTCCCACACTTCCCCCAGCGAAGCGTTGGCCGCGCGCCTCGCCGACAACGCGGCGCAGGTGGGCGACTGCCTCGCCAGCTTGCTTGGCTCACGGCCCGAGGCGGGCGAACTGGCGCGGCCGGAACGGCTGCTGGAAGCCATGCGCTATGCCTGCCTGCGCGGCGGCAAACGATTGCGGCCTTTCTTGACCCTGGAGAGCGCCCGGCTGTTCCGGCCGCCGGGAAGCGCTGCGGACGTCGGGCTGCTGCGCACGGCGGCGGCCATCGAGATGGTGCATTGCTATTCTCTCGTTCACGATGATCTGCCGGGCATGGATGACGACGATCTCAGGCGCGGCCAGCCGAGCGTGCACAAGGCGTTCGATGTGGCGACCGCCATTCTCGCCGGCGATGCCCTGCTGACCCTGGCGTTCGATGGGCTCGCCGACCCCGCCACCCATGCCGACGCCAGGGTGCGCGCCGATCTGGTGCTGGGGCTGGCGCGTGCGGCAGGCGTTGGCGGCATGGCCGGCGGGCAGGCGCTGGACCTTGCCGCCGAGAGCGCCGAGCGACCGCTGGCGCAAATGGCGATCGAGCGAATGCAGGCGATGAAGACCGGCGCCCTGTTGCGCTTTGCCGTCGACGCCGGCGCGATCCATTCGGGGGCTGCCGCCAGCCAACGGGCGCAGCTTTCGGCCTACGGCAAGGCGCTGGGCGCGGCGTTCCAGATCGCCGACGATATTCTCGACGCGGAGGGCGAAGATGCGCGGCTCGGCAAGCGCGCCGGCAAGGACGCCGGGCGCAACAAGGCGACCTTGGTTGCGGCGCTTGGCATCCTCGGCGCCAAGCGGCTCGCCGCGAAATTGATTGACCAGGCGGAGGCGGCGCTTGCGCCGTTTGGCGAACCGGCGGACATGTTGCGCGCGGTGGCGCGGTTCACCATCGCGCGGGATCACTGATGACAACGCTGGGGTCTGGATGACTATACGCACGTATTTGAAGCGGCATCACTTCTGGCGCCAGATTGTCGGTCGTCCGAGACTGGTTTTGTCGGTAGCGGTCGCGGCGCTGCTGTTGCTCGCCATGCCGAACGACTGGCGGTTGGCGACGCGCCTGCTGCTCGCATGGAACGCCGGTGTGTGGCTCTACATCATCAGCGTCAGCCTCGCAGCGAGGGGCGGCGATGTAAACGCCATGCGGCGCAACGCGCTGATGACCGACGAGAGTCGTTTCGTCGTGCTGATCCTGTCGAGCCTCGCCGCCGTCGCGAGCATCTTCGCCATCGTCGCGCAACTGGCCGAGGTGAAGGACATGCACGGCCTCGAACGCGGGCTGCATCTGGGACTGGCGGCGGGGACGATTGTCAGCGCGTGGGCGTTTATCCATCTGGTGTTCGCGCTGCATTATGCGCACGAATATTATATCGAGCGCAGCTCCGAAGCAGAACTGCCAGAGGAGTTTCGCGGCGGTCTGCAATTTGTCGATACCCTGCGGCCCGAATATGCCGACTTCATGTATTTCTCGTTCGTCATCGGCGTCGCCTCGCAGACCGCCGATGTCGTTGTGTGTTCGCGGCCGATGCGTCGCGTCGCGTTGGTGCATTGCATTCTCGCGTTCTTCTTCAACACCACCATTCTGGCGTTGACGATCAACATTGCGGCGGGCTTGTTTTGAGGGCGCCTGCGTGAGTGGGCGCGCCACGCTGCCGCTTCCGGGCGGCTAGAGCGCGATGACGCTTCTTCGAATCGTCGTCGCACTCCAAGTTTGTGATTGAGCATGATCTTTTCCGAAAACCGGCGTCCACTTTTCGGGATCATGCTTTAATCCGCCGGCGTGCTGAGGCGTTGCTTCCGGTTTTCCAGCCAGCGCCGCTCGGCGGCCCCAAGCGGCAGTTGCAACAGTTTGTCGTAAGCGGCAACGGCGGCGTCGAGATTTCCGAGGCTTCCGAAAAGTTGAGCTTGCACCGCATGATAGGCGGGGAGTGACGACAGACGGTCGCGATCAAGGCCGTTTAATTCGTTGATCGCTGCGTTCAGACCGTCTGCTTCAGCGATTGCAACGATGCGGTTGAGCCGGATCACCGGGTCATCGCGAATGGCGAGCAAGCGATTGTAAACATCCAGGATTGCGCGCCACGGCGGCGCTTGCTCCAGTGATTTGCGGCTGCACCATACCGCTTGCAATTCGGCTTGCAGCACTCGGGCGCTTGACGGCGCTCTCGCGCGGCTGCGCGCCAGATACGCGTTGGCTTCGGCTATTTGTCCGGCGTTCCACAGCAGTGGGTCTTGCTCGGACAGCGGGACCATCATGCCGGCGGCATCGACCCGCGCCGGCCGACGGGCCTCGGAAAAACGCACGACCGCTGCGAGCGCCAGCGCGTCAGCTTGGTCCGGCAGCAACTCAGCGACCATTTTGGTCAACGCGGTTATCTCGACGGCAAATCCAGCGTGTTGGTTGGAGCCAGCTGCATCCTCATGGGCCTTTGAATAGGCCACCTCCAAAGCGATCAGCACGGCTTCAATGCGTTGCGTCCAAAGCTGCGGCGGGGGTAACCCGAATGGAATTCCGGCTTCGGCGATTTTGCGTTTGGCGCGAACAAGCCGTTGGGACAGAGTTGTTTCGGCGAGCAGAAACGCCCGAGCGATCTCGGCGACGGAGAGATTGCAAACAAGTCGCAGGGCGAGGCAGGCGCTGTCGTGCGAGGCAAGCGCCGGATGACAACAGATAAACAATAATCTCAAACGGTCGTCCGGAATCTGGCGTTCGTCATCGTCCATCGGCGCATCGGTGACGGCGATTTCCATTTCTGCGCTGGAGATGGCTCGCGAGCGCCCGGCGATGCGCAGCATATCCAGCGCCGCGCGATAGGCGACACGATACAGCCAACCTTCGGGATTGTTCGGCACGCCGCTTGAAACCCAGTGGCGAGCCGCCCGCTCGCAGGCGGTGGAAAACGCTTCCTCAGAGATTTCCAGGTCGCGAAACCGGGCGGCGAGCGCGCCAACAATGCGCCCGCTCGCCGACCGGAAGACCCTGTCGAGCGCCGATCCGTTCATCCGCCCAGCACGGGCCTGATTTCGATCGCGCCATTCTGAAGCACCGGGACTTGCTTGGCGATCTCGATGGCTTCGTCAAGGTCTTTGGCCTCGATGAGGTAGAAGCCGCCGAGCTGCTCCTTGCATTCGGCGAACGGCCCGTCGTTGACCGACTTGACGCCTGCCGTCGTACGCACCGTCGTTGCCGCCATTGTACCCTTCAAGCCCGAGCCGCCAATGTGCCTGGCGCCAAGTTGCTGGATGAACGCCATATGGCGGCCAACGATTTCCTTGATTGCCGGCCCATCCTTGTCAGGGCCGTAAACGGCTTCATTTTCGTAAATCAAAAGCGCGTATTTCATGACCGTGTCCTGCGTTGTTGGCTGTGCGGGATGCTGCAACCTGAAACATAGACGAACAGGACGCTGCGGAATCGACAGGCCCGGCGTTTTTTTTTGGAACCGGGTCCGCAGGGGTGGGCCGCAGGCCACAATTGCCTACACCAGCTTTGCAATCTGCGCTTCCATGCGTCGGCGTGGCCCGGCCTGCGCCGACGCGGCGATTTTGGCGCCGAACCGTTCGGCCAGTTGTTGCAACGCTGGTTTTGCCGCAGCGATATCGCCGGTTTCAACATGCTTGAACACGCTGCGGTATTCGTCGAGCAGGGCCTTGCGGGTTGTTGCGGCGTCGGCGGGCTGGTTGAAGGCGTTGTCACCCAGATTGGCGAGCGATGATTTCAATTCGCCCCAGCCAAGATCGATGGTCAGCGGTTTGACCCGCAGCAGATCGCCGGTGATCTGCGTGAGGCCGGCGACCTGCTGCATGAAATAGTCTGCGTCAAATCCATGCGCGCCGGCTTCGGTGTCGATTTGCGCGAAGGTTTGCGTCCAGCCGCCGGGCCAGTCGCCGGCAAGGCCAACGCCGGGAATGCCGAGTTCGCGGCCCTTGTTCATCGGGCTTTTCACCTTGCCCTGAAACCCGCCGTTGACGCCGGGCGCCACCGGCCCGGCTTTCACATCGACACGCGGCCAGCGATTATCGGTGGCGGCGCGCGCGATGCTTTGCACCAGCCACTCGTTGTTGTTGTTGACGTCCATCAGGCTGGTGATGACGCCGCCATTCCAAGGCGTCGCGGACGAATATTGGTAATCGTTGCCGCCGGCGCCGGTCTCAATGGTCTGGCGTCCCCCCATGTGCTCGATGCCAACAGTCGCGACGAGGCTTTTCAGTTTTTGCGGGTGCAGATGGTAATAATCGAACTGCGGCCAGGAGCCTTCGCCGCCGGGCATGAAATGCCGACAATCGAAATACAGAACCAGGGTGCGGTCGCGCGCGGCTCTGTCGATCTTGTTGAAATAGGAGAGCATGGCGAGCATGCCGAGGCCGCCGTTCTCCTCGATCAGCGACATGGCGTCGGTATGGGTGGCGAGCAACACCTGCTCGTCATCCGGCGTGCCGTAATTTTTGCCGGGCAGATGCGTGATGAAGGCGCGACCGACGTCGCGTTGAAAACGCGCCGTCAAGGTCAGCGTCGCGGTTTTGCCGGCTTTCGCATCGGCGAGAACTTTTGCGCCGTGCACGCGATCCAGCGCCAGGGTGGGGCAGTTGATGTATTTCGCGTCGAGGCCGGCCTTGCCGTTGCCCGTGTAAACGCTGCGCTGGATGAGGCCGAAAGCGGCGCCCGGTGAAAGATCGTAAACGACAACGAGCCCCGCTGCCTTGCCGGCGATGCCTATGGCGGCGAAACGGTTGAGATGATTCCACACCCAGCGACCATGATAGGATGTCGTGACATCGTTGGGCGGCGGCGTGAACAGCGGCGCCCATTCGCCGGGCGAGCGCCACTCGTAATCCGTCAGCGTGTAATTATCGAGAAACGCATTCGAGTAGGGCGGCGCGGGATAGGGCGCGGTGGCGCACACCAGAATTTTGCCGGCGATCTCGGCGGGCGCGGGGGGATGGCTGGGATCGTAGTAGAGCATCGGCGCGGTGACGCCGCCGGGCGGCGTGAAACCCGATGTCATGCCATAAGAGGCGACGACGGAAACCGGCGCGCCATCGCTGACGAGCTTTTCCAGCGCCCTGCCGGAATCGTGCACATGCGCGCCACGGTCGGGCCAGTCATCAACGATGTAATGGTCGTAGGGAATATCAATCGTCTCGAGATCGACGGCGCCGTATTCGCCGAGTTTTTCCAGCAGAAAATCTGTGTAGCGTTTCCAGCCTGCGCCGCCCGCATAGGTCGGTCCGCCACGCGCTTTGAACAGGTTCCACTCCGCCGCCGTTGCGGGCGAAATCAACCGTTGCGGATCGATGCGATGAAAGCCGGCGGTTTGCGCCTGTGCGCCCGGCGCCAACACGCTGCTTGCTGCAACATTTGCAGCAACACCTGTCGCAACACTTGCAGCCCCGGTGAGGAAACCCCGGCGCGATGCGCCGTTGCGCCGATCGTGCGTGTATGGCATGCCGTTTTCCTGCGTTGGCGTTGTTGCCTGCATCTAACCACGGCGGGCGCGGGCGGGGAAGCTTGCGCGATCAGGGTGCGCCAAACCCAAACAGCCGCGCGGGATTGTCGACCAGTACTTTCCGGCGCAACGCTTCGTCGGGCGCGATGAGTTTCAGCAAATCGAGCAGATCGCCCTCGTTGGGCACGCGGCCTGGTGTGAAGGTGTTGCCGTGCGGCCAGTCTGTGCCCCAGATCACGCGGTCCGGCGCGACGCTGAGGCAGGCCTGCGCGAAGGGAACCATGTCCATGAACGGCAGGCTGCCTTCAACATGGGCTTTCGGCACGGCGCTGATCTTGTCGAGGCTGCAAACCTTGACCCAGAAGCGGTCGTCCTTCAGCAGATCGAGCAGCACGTGAAAAGCCGGTTGATCGAGCCCGTCGGCGCCGCGCACACGCGCCATGTGATCGATGATCGTGACGCCCGGCAAGGTGCGGATATACGCCGCGTGATGGACGAGGTCTTTCGGATCGACATGCAGGTCAAGAATCCAGTCGCGCTGCTTCAGCTTTGGCAGATGTTCATTGAGGTGCTCGACGCTGCCATGCCTGTCGTCCATGAGATGAAACCGAGCGCCGCGCATGCCGCTGGCGTGCAAACGGTCGAGCGCCTCGTCATCGAAGGAAGCGTTGATGTTGGCGATGCCGCGCGCCGCGTCGCCGAGGGTGGCGATGGCGTTGAGGACGACGCGGTTGTCATAGCCATGCGCCGTCGGCGTCACGAACACCGCGCGGCTGAGCCCGGTGATTTTCTGCATGTTCTGGTAGTGCTCGACAGGCGCCGCCGGCGGCGTGTAGCGGCGATCCTCCGCCCATGGAAAAATATCGGGCGGGCCGAACACGTGCGCATGGGTGTCGCAGGCGCCTGATGGCAGCGTCCAGTGCGGCGGGCGCGTGTTGGGATCGGGTGGCAACGCGACTGGCACAGGTTTGCGCAACATGAGCGTCTCCAGAAGTGGCGAGCAGCATAGGCTGCTGCGGCGCGATTTGTCACTGGCGAGGTGAGCCGCTAGCCTCGCCTCATGCGCCGCGCAGTCGAAACCCGCCAAGCGAATCGAAAATTCGCCGCCATGTTGTTGGCGGCAGGCGCGCTGTTCGCCAACGCTGCAAGTCTCAACGCTGCAAACCTCAATGCCGCCGAATTCTACCAGGGCAAAACGATCAGCATTATCGTCGGCAGCGACGCCGGCGGCGGCTTTGACGCCTTTGCGCGCCTGCTGTCGCGCCGCTTCGGCAGCGTGGTTCCAGGTGCGCCAACTGTCATCGTTGAAAACCTGCCGGGCGCCGGTAGCGCCATCGCGGCAAGCTACGTCTACGCCAAGGCGCCGAAAGATGGCACGGTCATCGGCGCTCTCGTGCCGAGCGGTCTGCTGACGCCGCTGTTTGAACATCGTGCCGCCGCCTATGACACGACGAAGTTCCGCTTTCTCGGGAGTGCCGGGGCGAGCGCGCGTCTGTGTTTTTCGCTGAAGCGCTCGCCCATCGCCACATGGGCGGATGCGATGCGCGCCAGGGTGATTGTCGGCGCCGGCGCCGTCGCCAGCGCGTCGTACGATTACGCGTATTTGCACAAGCACGTTCACGGCGGCAACTTTGATGTCGTCGCCGGCTACAAGGGAACCGCCGAAATATTGTTGGCGATGGAGCGCGGCGAGGTTGAGGCGACCTGCGGACTTGATCGCTCGAGTCTGCGCGCCCAACGCCCGGATCAATTGCGTGACGGCGGCTTCAATTTGTTGCTGAAGGTTTCGGTCAAGCCGGACACGGAGCCGGACGCGCAGAAAATTCCGGAGGCGCGCAGTTTCGCGCGCAACGACAGGGATCGAGCCATCAGCGATCTCATCGCCGCGCAGCAGATCTTCGGGCGGCCCTATGTTGTCGCGCCTGGCGTGCCGGGCGAGCGTCTCGCCATTTTGCGCCGCGCCTTCGACACTCTGATGATGAACCCGCAGTTCATCGCCGAGGCCGCAGCCGCCGGTCTCGCCATTGATGCGACCGATGGCGATACAGTCGAGACGGCGGTGCAAGGCATGTATGCGGCGGCGCCGGAGATCCTTGAGGCGACACGGGCGGCGATACGTCCTTGAAGTGGCGCGGGGAATTTGGCGCAGCCTTCGCTTACTGGTTCACGGCGTCAACGCCATCTAAACCTCGCGCAACTTCGGCATCACCTCGCTACTGAACAAGCGCATCGAGCGTTGCGCGTCGGTCAGCGCCATTGTGCCAAAAATCATGTAGGCCATGAAATAGTTGAGGCCGAGTGTGGCGGCTTGTTTTTCAATGGCGGCGCGCACGGTGTCGGGCGAGCCAACAATGAAGGTTCCTTCTTCGATCTGGCCTTCGAGCGTCGCGGCGCGCGGCACGTTGTTGCGGGTGGCGTGTTCGTTGACGCCATGTTTGCGGCGCAGGTGGTTGAGGGATCCCAGATGCTGCGCGGCGGCGGGGCGGGCGATGCGCATGGCTTGCGCGTCAGTGTCGGCAACGACGATGTTGCGTAAGGCGGAAATGGCGCAACCGCCCTTGAATTCGGCTTTGGAATGTTCGGGGCCGCCGCGTCTGGCGAGCGCGGTACGGAACGCCTCGATGTTGCCCTTGGCGAAATCTGTCGGGCCGTTGGCGGCGAAGTGCATGCCTTGCTCACCCGCCCACGTCGCGCCCGTGGTGTTCGACGAGCCGTACCAGAATGCCGGAAACGGCTGCTGCAACGGGTGAAGCTCGATCGGCACGTTCTTGTAGGTATAGTGCGGCCCGCTGTAGTTCAGTACATCGGTCGTCATGCCTTCGCGTATGCATTTGTAGGCGTCGATGAAAATGTCGCGGGATTTTTCCGCGTCGATGTTGTGATAGCCGAGTTCAAACGGCGATACGCCACGCCCGACGCCGCACTCGAAGCGGCCATGGCTCAAATGATCGAGCATGGAAATTTCCTCGATCATGCGCAGCGGCGAATACAAGGTCAGCAGATAGCACAACGGACCCAGACGCATGCGTTTCGTCTGGCGCGCCAGCGCCGCCAGAAACAGGCTGGGCGAGGGCGTCATGTTGACCGGCGAAGCGTGATGCTCGGCGAGGTGCAGGCAATAGAAACCGAGTTCGTCGGCCTCCGAGTAAAACCGCAGGCGTTCGTCAAACAGGGTGGCGATGGGACGATCGGCGCGTCCGATGTGATCGAAGAGTCCAACTTTCATGGCGATGTCCGTGTCAGAGCGGCAACGTTTGACTGCGGGCGATGGGCGCCGCCGCGCGGTCGCCTGCGCAGTCTCCGGCGTTAAATGCCGTGGTTGGGGTCGTGGTATAATTCGCCGACGATGCCCGTCAATCCCGGCGTCGCCGTGGCGATGTGATAGCGCCCATCGCGATCCCGGCCGAGGCGGCCCTGATCGCGCAAAACATCAAGGGCGGCGGCGACTTCGCGTCCGTCCGCGCTGCCGACCGCCTCGACGAGGTGTGTGTAGAAAAGCGGTCCGGCTTCGAGCGCCTGCCCGACGGTCTGAAAGCGTGCCGGGCCGCCGAATTTTTTGGCGCCGCAGCGCATGTGAATAATCTCACTCCCCTTGCCGAACGGCATGGTGCAATCAAAGCCAACCTTGGCGCCGGTGCGGCGCCCATCGAGGGAGGGGTCCATCGGCATTCCCATCATGCCGGATACGCTGACGATGTCGCGGTCGGCTTGAAAGCGCGTGCCGAAGGCCCACTCGGTCTGGCTGGCGTTGTTAACGTCGATGTCCTCATCGAAGACATAAATGGTTTTCAATTGGCGAACGGCGGCGAACAGGGCGAGCATGGCGTTGCGCGCCTCGCCGTGGAAATGCTGGCGCATGGAAACGCGCAGGGTTCCGGAGCCGCCAGAAAGCGAACTCGACGAGACCGCCAGAGCTTCGCGGCAAACGTTTTTTAGAATCCGCATGGCCGTCGCCTCAATACGGAGCGCCGTCATCTCTGCGGCGTCGGTCTGGTTCAACACAAACGCACTGCCGTGCTGCAAGGTCTGGTACATCGGGTCTTTGCGCATGGTGATGGCGGTGCAGGTGAAGACCGGGTCCATATGGATCGAGCCGTAGTAGCCCATGTATTCGCCGAACGGGCCTTCGGGTTCGCAATAGCCGCGCTCATCGAGATAGCCCTCCAGGATAACCTCGGCGTCGGCGGCGACGAGGATGTCGTTGGTGAGGCTTTTGACGAGCGGCGCGGGCTGCCCGCGAAACGTTGCGATCATGTGATGTTCGTCGCCCTGCAGGCGGGTCGTGGCGGCGAACATGTCGAGTGGGTGCGCGCCTATGGTGAAAGTGACTGGCAGGCGTTGTTGGCGTTTGGCGCAGGCCTCGTAGATGCGCTTCAAATCGGAGGGCGCGGTGACGTTGGTGCCGCACTGGGTGGCGTTGCGCAGCGACAGGCGGCGGCTGCCGACGTTGGAGCGACCGCTGGCGGGATCGATGACATAATCGATGCCCGAACTGATGTAGCAGGAGCCGTCGAACTCATGCTGCGGATGAAATGGCAGCCGGGTGAGATCGATATCCTTGCCGGTGATCTGGATGGCGTGCACCGGCGCTTCGCTGGAGGGCACCTCGACGGCTTTCTGCGGCGTCGAGGAGCGGCGCAAAAAATCCTCGTAGATTTTCTCCGGCGTGGAGTCGAAAGCTGCGATGATGCGGGCGCGTGAACCCGCCGCTTTGGCGATCATCTCGACGCGCTCGGGGCCGGCCTGTTTGAACAGCACGGCTTTTGGCGTGGCTTCGATGATTTCGCTCAGTTCTATCAGCGGCGTCGGTTCGTTGCGCACATCGACTTCGCCGAGGTCGATCAGCTTGTCGACAAATTTGCGCAGGCGAAACTTTTCGAAATCGAATTCGCGTCCCTGCACGCCGGTCGCTGTCATGTTTCACACCCTTGCAGCCGCTTGCGGCAGACAGGCCGCCACCAAAACCGGGTTGTAGCGCGAAGCCTCCGGGCCTGCCAAGCATCGCACCGCGCGTTCGAGCGGAAACGTCATTCAACTGTTTTGCGTGATACGCGCCTCAGGCGGCGAGTGGCGCGGCAGGGGACGCGACGGCGGCGGTGATTTGCGTCTCGCGCAGCAGCGCGGCGAGTTCCGGCTTGCAGGAGCCGCAGTTTGTGCCGGCCTTGAGCGCCACACCTATGGCTTCGACGCTGCTCAAATGTTGCCCGCTGATGGCGTCGATGATGGTGTTGCGTCCCACGGCGTGGCAAGCGCAGATGATCGCGCCGACGCTGCGGCCGCTCGCTGTGGCGCCGGCCAGCGCCTGGGCGCGCACTCCCGTCCCGGTCGAACTCCCGGTCCACCTGGCGAATACTGCGGCAGCCGCGCTGCGGTCTGGCAATGCGGCTTCGGTTGGCGCCAGGTAGAGGCAGGCGGCGAGTTCATCGCCAGTGAAACGCGCAAAACGGAAGACGCCGCGCGCCGGATCGGCGTAGACGGCGATGTCGGCGGGCGAAAAGTCGCCGAGCCATTCGACGATGCTGTTGCGGGCTGGCGGTTCGCCGCGCGCCGCCAACGGGTGGACGCCGGCGAGGCTGTAGAGAAAACCGCGCTCCACCGCGATGCGGCACCAATAATCGGGCGACGGCAACCGCCGGCTGTCGCGCGTCAGCAACAGACCGCGCCAGGCCATCGGCTGTGGCGCAACCGCGACGCTGGTGAGTTTGAGTTCTGGCTGGCCGGAGAATGGGTCACAAGCAGCGCCGACGAGGCGGTCCGCCGGGCCGACGGAACTGTTGTCTTCGCTCCAGTGCATGGCGGTGAAAACGTCGCCACGACGTTGCGCGGCGCTGTGACGAACGCGCATCAATGCGGCGCCATGGCGGCTTTGCACGTGTGTGAAGTCGCCGTCGCCCAGACCCGCATCGGCGGCGTCGCCGGCGTGCATATCGAGGTAGGGCTCCGGGCTGTGCATGGCCAGACGCGGCACGTCGCCGGTGCGCGTCATGGTGTGCCACTGGTCGCGCACGCGGCCGGTATTGAGCAGCAGCGGTCGAAGTTCGCAGGCGACTTCGGCCGGCGCGCGGAACGGCGTCGGAATAAAGCGGGCGCGGAAATCGGGCGTCGAGTAACGGCCGTTGGCGTAAATTCGTTTTGACTCGCTGGCGACGCGCACCGGCCACTGCACGGGTTCAAGGCTGTCGTAGGCGGCGTCGCTGAGCGCGGTGAAACCGCTCAGATCAAAGATGCGCTCGCCGTCGTTTTCGAAGGCGGAGAGCGCTGCATGTTCGCGGAAAATCTGCGCTGGCGTGTCGTAGGCGAACGCGCCGGGATAACCCATGCGGTGGGCCAGTTGGGTCAGCATCCACCAATCGGCGCGCGCTTCGCCGGGCGCCTCGACAAATCCGCGTTGCCTGGAAATGCGCCGCTCGGAGTTCGTCACGGTGCCGTCTTTTTCACTCCAGCCGAGGGCTGGCAGACGCACCTGGGCGAAGCCGGTGGAATCGGTGTCGCGAACATCGGCGACGACGACGAACGGGCAGGCGCGCAGCGCCTCGCGCACGAGATCGGAGCGCGGCAAGCTCACCGCAGGGTTGGTGCCGGCGATCCACAGGGCCTTGATTTTCCCGGCGCGCATGGCGTCGAACATGTCGATGGCCTTGAGGCCCGGCGCGGTCGCCATGTTCGGCGCGCGCCAGAAGCGCCGCACGCGATCCACGTGCACGGGGTTGGCGAACGTCATGTGAGCTGCCAGTTGATTGGCGAGCCCGCCGACCTCGCGGCCGCCCATGGCGTTGGGCTGCCCGGTCAGCGAGAAGGGACCCATGCCGGGCTCGCCAATGCGGCCTGTCGCGAGGTGGCAATTGAGGATGGCGTTGACTTTGTCGGTTCCCGCCGAGGATTGATTGACGCCTTGCGAATACAGCGTCACGACACGCCTGGTGCTCGCGAACATTTCGTAGAAGCGTTGCAGGTCGGCAACGCGCAGACCGGTGAGGTTGGCGACGGCATCCGGTGTGTAGGCTTTTGCGTGCGCGAGCGTCGCCTCAAAACCTTGGGTGTGCGCAGCGATGTAGTCCTGCGCCAAAGCGTTGTGCGCGGCAAGCCACGCGAGCAGACCATTGAACAAGGCGACATCGCTGCCCGGCGCAAGAGGCAGATGCAGATCCGCGTCATCGCAGCTTGAGGTGCGGCGCGGATCGAGCACGACAAAGCGTGCGCCGCGCGCCGCGCGGGCTGCGGCGATGCGACGATGCAGCACCGGGTGGCACCAGGCGGAGTTGCTGCCGACGGAGACGACGAGGTCCGCTTCATCGAGGTCCTCGTAGCATCCAGGAACGACATCCTCGCCGAACGCGCGAATGTGCCCAGCAACGCTGGAGGCCATGCACAGACGGGAATTCGTGTCGATGTTGGCGGCGCCGATAAAGCCTTTCATCAGCTTGTTGGCGACGTAATAATCCTCGGTCAGAAACTGGCCGGACAGGTAGAACGCGACCGACTGCGGGCCGTGGCGCGCGATGGCGTCGCTGAATTTTGCGGCGGCGAGGTTAAGCGCCTCGTTCCACGTGGCGCGGCGCTCGCCAATCTGCGGGAATAGCAGGCGACCACTGAGCCCGAGGGTTTCGCCGAGCGACTGCCCCTTGGAGCAGAGTCGCCCGAGGTTGGCGGGATGCGTGGCGTCACCGGCGACGACGCCGGCGGTCACCGTCACGCCGCAGCCAACGCCGCAATAGGGACAGGTCGTGCGCGCGGTTGTGGCGGCTTGCGGTCGAACAGGTGCGGCGTCGTACATGACGTTCCCTCAAGCGGCGGCGGCGAAGGCGCGCCCGAAGACAAGTTGATCGCGGACCGCGTTTGTATCGCGGCGCGAATCGATCCATTCGACGAACCACGGGCCATCGGCGATATCGCCGTACAGCACTGCGCCGACCAGTTTGTCGTCGCGCAGCACGAGCTTTTTGTAGAGGCCGCCGGTGGGATCGCGCAGGGTTATCTCTTCATCGCCGTCGTCGCGCGCCGACAAGGCGCCGGCTGAGAAAACGTTGACGCCGGTGATCTTCAAGCTGGTGAACAGGGTTGGCGCCACGTAGGGCGCGCGCGCCTCACTCTCTGAAATAGAGGGCTCGCAAAGGGTGCGGGCGCAGATGCTCGCCTGCTCCCACAGAGGCCCGACAAGACCGTAAGTGACGCCGCGATGTTCGGCGCATTCGCCGACAGCGAGAATTCGGCTGTCGCTGGTCATCATCGCGTCATCGACGATGATGCCCCGGTTGACGTCGAGTTTCGCCTTACGCGCCAGCTCAATGTCGGGCCGAACGCCAATGGCGAGCACAACGAGGTCAGCGCGCAGTTCGCGACCGTCACCCAACTGCACGGCGTTGACGGCGCCATCGCCCAGTATCGCTTCCGTATGCGCATTGGTGATGATCTCGACGCCGCGCGCCACGAGTTCACCTTGCAGCAGCAAGGCGGCGGCTTCGTCGAGCTGACGCTCCATGAGAGTTCGCATCAGGTGCAGCACGGTGACGCGCCAGCCGCGCCGCGTCAGCCCCCACGCCGCCTCGAGCCCCAGCAAACCGCCGCCGACGACGACGGCGCGTGCGCCGGGAGTGGAAGCTGCGCGCATGATTTCGAGATCGGCGATGGTGCGAAAGGCGCAAACGCCGCGCAAATTGAGGCCGGGAATGGGCGGCGCGAGGGGACGCGAGCCGGTCGCCAGAACGAGCTTGTCGTAGCTGACGGTGGCGCCGCTGGCGGTCAGCAGACTGCGCTCGGCGATGGCGAGGCAGGTGACGGCGTCGCCGCTCGTCAGGCGTATCGAATGTTTGGCGTACCAGTCGCGCGTGTGGAGCACGATTTCGTCGAGCGATTTTTCGCCCGCCAGCACGCTGGACAACAGGATGCGATTGTAATTGGGGTGCGGCTCTGCGCCAATCACCTCAATGTTGTAGCGGTCCGGATCGCGCGCCAGCACTTCCTCCACCGTGCGCATTCCGGCCATGCCGTTGCCCACGATGACGAGTTTTTGTCTGGCGCGCGTCGTCATGTCGGCGCTCTAGATACGTGCAGCGCCGAGGGATGCCTCTGCGCCCCAGGTGCGGCGCCAGCGGCCCTTGACGCTGGTGATCGCCGCCAGCGCCAGCACAGCCAACCCAGCGAAGACAAGAAAACCGGGATGGTAGGAGCCGGTGACTTGCTTGGCGATGCCAAGGCTCGACGCGAGGTAGAAACCGCCGATGCCGCCGGCCATGCCGACAAGCCCGGTGAGCACGCCAATCTCGCGCCGGAAACGTTGCGGCACCAACTGGAACACCGCGCCGTTGCCCATGCCGAGCGCCAGCATGGCGACGACGAAGATGATCAGCGCCATCGGCGCCGACCAGACGCCGAAGCTGATCAGCGCCAGCGCCACCGCGGCCACGCCAAACATGATCGACAGGCAGAAAACCCCGCCGACACGATCCGCAAAAGCGCCACCAACCGGGCGAACCATCGAACCGGCGAAGACGCACGCCGCTGTGAAGTAACCCGCGACGACCGGGCTCAAGCCGAACTGATCATTGAAGTAGATGGTCAGCGACGACGACAGGCCGACAAAGCCGCCAAAAGTTACGCTGTAGAGGAACATGAACCACCAGGCGTCGCCGATTTTCAGCACGCGCAGGTAATCGCCCAGTTTTTGCGCCGGCGCGGCCGCCGGGCTGTTGCGCGCGAACATCACAAACAACACGAGCGCAATCGTCAACGGAATGGTGGCGAGGCCAAACACCGTGTTCCAGCCGTACCAAACCGCCAGCAATGGTGCGAACAGCGCGGCGAAAACCGTGCCCGAATTGCCGGCGCCGGCGATGCCAAGCGCTGTGCCCTGATGCTCTGGCGGATACCATTGCGAGGCCAGCGGCAAAGCGACCGCGAATGAGGCGCCAGCGACGCCGAGCGCCAGACCGAGCAGCAAGACTGCTTGATAACTGTGCACGCCAAGCCACCACGCAGTCAAAAGGCTGGCGATAACGATCAGTTGGAAAACGATGCCGGTCTGCTTGGGGCCGATTTTATCGACCATAATGCCGGCGACAATGCGCAATAATGCGCCAGACAGCACAGGCACAGCGACCATAAAGCCCTTCTGCGCGGGTGACAGCGCGAGGTCTTTGGCGATCTGCACGCCGAGTGGCCCGAGCAGCACCCAGACCATGAAACTCATGTCAAAATAGAAGAACGAAGATGCGAGCGTCGGCAAATGGCCAACAGACAGGAAACTTTTTTTCACGGAGCCCTCCATTTTGGGAACGGCTACGTAAAAGCAACGCGCGTGCCAGTTTTGGGTTTGCGCTGCGGCTGCAAAAACTTTGCGCGCTAACGCCCAACAAAAATGCACGTCGCGCGAATTCGAGACAATTGTTGTGCGTTCTGGCTTGTGATTTCCGCTTGGTGCTTTCCGCCTGGTGTGCGTTCCGGCTTTTCTACGGCGGCGCGCCGAAGCGCTTCTCTATATAGCCATCGACGATGCCCTTGAACTCGGCGGCGATGCCGGCGCCGCGCAAGGTCATGGCTTTCTTGCCGTCGATGAACACCGGCGCGGCAGGCGTCTCGCCGGCGCCCGGCAGGGAGATGCCGATGTCGGCATGCTTGCTCTCGCCGGGGCCGTTGACGATGCAACCCATGACCGCGACGTTGAGCGCTTCAACGCCGGGATAGCGCTGCTTCCACGCCGGCATTGAATCGCGAATATAGGTTTGAATGTCGCGCGCCAGTTCCTGGAACACGGTTGATGTGGTGCGGCCGCAGCCGGGGCAGGCGGCGACGAGGGGGACGAAAGTGCGAAAGCCCATGGTCTGCAGCAACTCCTGTGCAACCGTTACTTCAACGGTGCGGTCGCCATCGGGTTCGGGCGTCAGCGAAACGCGAATGGTGTCGCCGATGCCTTGCTGCAACAACACAGCCATGGCGGCGGAGGATGCGACGATGCCTTTCGAGCCCATGCCGGCTTCGGTCAGGCCGAGATGCAACGCGTAGTCGCAACGCGACGCCAGCAATTGATAGACAGTAATCAACTGCTGCACGTTGGAAACTTTGGCGGACAGGATGATACGATTGCGCGCGAGGCCGATTTCCTCGGCGCGTTGCGCCGACCACACGGCGGAGCGCACCATGGCTTCACGCGTCACGGCGCTGGCTTCGAGTGGCTGCGCCGAGCCGGCGTTTTCATCCATCATGCCGGTCAGCAATTCCTGATCGAGGGAGCCCCAGTTGGCGCCGATACGCACCGCCTTGTCATGGCGGATGGCCTGTTCGATGATGGCGGCGAACTGGCGATCTTTCTTGTCGCGAAAGCCGACGTTGCCGGGATTGATGCGATATTTGTCGAGGGCCTGCGCGCAAGCGGGATTGTCGGCCAGCAAAGTGTGGCCGTTGTAATGGAAGTCGCCGACCAATGGCGCGGTGACGCCCAGTTTCAGCAGACGTTCGCGGATGTGCGGCACGGCCTTCGCGGCCGCGTCGCGATCCACGGTTATGCGCACGATCTCCGAGCCGGCGCGGGCGAGGGCGGCGCACTGCTTTACCGTCGCGTCGACATCGGCTGTGTCGGTGTTGGTCATGGATTGCACGACAATCGGCGCGCCGCCGCCGACCCTGACGGCCCCGGCGCCTGCGCCAACGCGCACGCCGACGCTGGTGTGGCGCGGCGCGGGGCCGGGGGCAGTTGTGCGCGACTTCAAGTCATCCATCGGGGCGTTTCCGTTTGCACCGTGCGCAGCGTCCGGCGACTTCGATGACGTGAGCGCGAGCTTGAAAGCTGGCATTGGCGCCAACCGTGGCGAGAGCTTTCTTGAGCGGCGATGAAGTGGCTTCGTCGACGCCGCCGCACTGGTCGCAGATGAGGAACACCACGGGGTCGCGCGCGTCGTGTCCGTGGCCACAAGCCAGGAAAGCGTTGCGCGAGGCAAGGCGATGCACCAGCCCGTTGTCGACGAGAAAGTCGAGGGCGCGATAGACCGAGATGGGGGCCGGTCGCTTGCCGGTGGCTGTGGCGAGGCGATCGATCATTTCGTAGGCGCCGACTGGCCGCCGGGCGGCGCACAGTTCATCGAGAACGCGCTGACGCGCCAGTGTGAGAGCCACGCCGCGCCCTTCGGCGGCGCGTTGCGGATCGTGGGCGCAATGGGAGTGGTCGCGGCCGGCTTGAGCAGCGCGAGCTTGGGCAGCACGGACGCCGATCCGCACTTTCGTCGACAATGTCATGGCGCTTTATACAACAATCTGGCGCGGTCGGCGAGCCGGCCGGCATATTTCGCGCAGTTGGCTTGTTGCGACAAGGCGAATCGCCCGGCCTTGTCGCCAGATTGTCGCGCGAGGGTCGACCCCCATGCTTTGCAGAATCTCAGGCCAACCCGACCCATGTGGCTGGTCGATATTTACGTGATGCGATACTGAGGGACGTCTTGAACTGCGGAGTCCGTCCATGAGCCTCAAAAATCGCAATGCCGTCGTCACCGGATCGACCAGCGGCATTGGCCTCGCCATCGCTCGCGCCCTGGCTGCCGAAGGGGCGAATATCGTCATCAACGGGTTTGGCGATGCGCCCGCCATCGAGAGCGAACGCGCCGGTATCGAAAAGGATTTTTCCGTGCGCTGCATTTACAACGGCGCCGACATGTCCAAGCCTGACCAGATCGCGGCGATGATCAAGGACGCAGAGACGCAGTTTGGTTCGGTCGACATTCTCGTCAATAACGCCGGTATCCAGTTTGTCTCGCCGATCGAGGATTTCCCGGTCGAGAAGTGGGACCAGATTCTGGCGATCAACCTGTCGGCTTCCTTCCATGCCATCCGCGCCGCCGTTCCCGGCATGAAGGCGCGCAAATGGGGCCGTATCGTCAACACAGCTTCGGCGCACTCGCTGGTCGCCTCGCCATTCAAGTCGGCCTACGTCACGGCGAAGCACGGCCTCGCCGGCCTGAGCAAGACAGTGGCCCTGGAACTCGCCACGTTCGGCGCAACGTCCAACTGTATTTCGCCCGGCTATGTGTGGACGCCGCTGGTCGAGAAACAAATTCCCGACACCATGAAGGCGCGCAACATGACCAAAGAGCAGGTGATCCACGACGTGCTGTTGCTGGCGCAGCCAACAAAGCAGTTTGTCACGAGTGAGCAAGTGGCGGCGTGCGTCGTTTACCTTTGTTCGGATGCGGCCTCGCAGATCACCGGCGCCAACATTTCCATGGACGGCGGCTGGACCGCCGAATGAAAAAGCCAGTCCGCGCACCGCGCGTAAAAAAGGCGTCCATCAATTGGAGTGGGCGCAAGCGGGTTAACCTGGCGCTTCAGGGCGGCGGATCGCATGGGGCCTTCACGTGGGGCGTTCTCGACTATTTCCTCGAGGACGGGCGTCTCGACATCGAGGCGATCAGCGGCACCAGCGCCGGGGCGATGAACGGCGCGGTTTACGCCGAGGGGTATTTGACGGGCGGTCGCGAAGGCGCGCGTCAGCAACTGGAGACTTTCTGGTCGAAGGTCAGCCAGGCCAGCGCCATGACGCAGTGGCAAGGGAAGTTCTTTTCAAGCCTCCTGCAGCCATGGGGTTTTGAAAACTCCCCGGCTTACTGGTGTCTGGATTTGATGACGCACTACGCGTCGCCGTATGATTTCAATCCGCTCGATCTCAATCCGCTGCGCGACGTGTTGCACGAGATGATCGATTTCGAGAAAGTGCGGGCGTGCGAGGAAATCCAGTTGTTCGTCGCCGCCACCAACGTCGTTACCGGCAAGATTGCGGTGTTTGAACGACAGCATCTCACGGCGGATCACGTTCTGGCGTCGGCTTGCCTGCCGTATCTGTTTCGCGCCGTGGAAATAGACGGGGAACCGTATTGGGACGGCGGATACATGGGCAATCCCGCGCTGTTCCCGTTGTTTTACAGGAGCGCCTGCGCGGATCTGGTCATCGTGCAAATTAACCCCATTGAGCGCGCCGGCACACCGCGCACGGTGCGCGACATCCAGAACCGGTTGAACGAGATCAGTTTCAACTCGACACTCATTCATGAACTGCGCGCCGTCGAATTTGTGCAGCGCCTGCTCGATTCCGGCAAACTTTCGTCAGATGACTACAGACGCGTCTTTGTGCACCGTATCGATGGGGGCGACACGTTGAAAGCGCTGTCGGCCGCCTCCAAATTTGACGCCTCGTGGTCCTCGCTCACAATGATGCGTGAAATCGGACGCGCCAGCGCCAAGGCCTGGCTCGAAGCGCACTATGACGATTTGGGCGAGCGCGACAGCGTCGATCTGCACCGCGAATTTCTGCACGCGCCGCAGGCTGATATGCGGGGCAAAACGCAGCCGCACGCGGCGGCCCCAACCAAGGGCTAAGGCGGGTCGCGATCCGATGGACCGGGATCGGGACTCCAGAGTTTTCGATTTGACGGGTTTTCGACGCACTGGCATCCACTTCGCCAGAAGACATTCTCACCAAGAGGGACGCCCATGAAACCGCCCATGAAACCGCCATTCAAGGCCGATGTCGTCGGCTCGCTGCTGCGGCCGCAAGGAATTCTGGACGCACGCGCGCAATTCAACGCCGGCAAGATCAGCCGCCAGCAATTGTGGGACATTGAGAGCGCGGCTGTTGGCGAGGCGGTCCTGCTGCAGAGGCGGGCGGGGCTGCAAGTCTGTACGGACGGTGAATATCACCGTCGTCACTTTTTCATGGATTTCGTCGAGCGAATTGGCGGCGTCGCCTTCGAGGGCGGCCTGGCGACGAAATTCCGTGACGCAAGCGGGCCGGTGGAAATGCGGTCCCCCGTCGCGGTGACGAAGCAAAAACTGCATCGCTCGCAGCCCTTGGCGGTCGCGGACTTCATGGATTTGAAGCCGCATGCCGACAAGGCGGGCCTGCTCGCAAAGCAGGCGATACCATCGCCGACGCTGGTGCATTTCCGCTCTGGCAACGCCGGCGTCGACAAGGCCGCCTATCCCGACATCGCCGAATATTTCGCCGATCTGGCGCGCGTCTATCGCGAGGAGATTGCGGCCCTTTACGCGGCGGGCTGTCGCTATCTGCAAATCGACGAAACCAATTTTCCGTTCCTGTGCGATCCAAAGCTGCACGATCATGTGCGTTCCATTGGCGAGGACCCGGTCGGCATCCAGAAGCTTTATGCAAAGCTCATCAACGATTGCCTGCTCGACAAGCCGGCCGACATGACCGTCGTCACGCATTTCTGCCGCGGCAATCATGATAGCGCCTGGGTGGCGTCGGGCGGTTACGAGCCCATTGCGGAAATCGCCTTTGGGGAATTGAATTTCGACGGCTTCTTTCTCGAATATGACACGGATCGCGCCGGTGATTTCCGCCCGTTGCGCCATCTCAACGGCGGCAAGATCGCGGTGCTCGGGCTGGTGACGTCGAAGCGGGCCGAACTCGAATCGAAAGACGATTTGAAGCGGCGCATCGAGGAGGCGAGCAAATATGTGCCGCTGGAGCGGCTGGCGTTGTCACCGCAATGCGGTTTCGCCTCGACGATCGGCGGCAACCGCCTCAGCGTCGATGACGAACTGCGCAAACTGGAGCTGGTTGTCGAGACCGCGCGCGAGGTTTGGGGTTAGGGATGCGGGCGCTTAGAGCGCGATGACGCTTCTTCGAATCGTCATCGTACTCAAAGCCTTTTGATTGAGCATGATCTTTTCCTAAAACCGGCGTTTCCTTTTAGCAGGCTGCTGAAAAACGCGTGGACCGCCCTCGTCCTTCGAGACGCGCTTTCAGCGCTCCTCAGGATGAGGTCTAATGAGATGCTGAAGCCATTAAA
>JAYTTW010000310.1:0-14706 GCA_043744855.1 Hyphomicrobiales bacterium | reverse complement strand
ATGCCGCCGCCGAGGCCCGGGGGGAGGGCGGGCGGGCCGCCGCCGCCGATGCCGGCGCAGGTCAGCGCCGAGGCGCCAACCGGGTTCAGACGGGTCGAAACGCCGTCGGTGAAATACTGATTCTTGTTGTTGGGGTAGAGGTAATAAATGCCGCCCACGTCAACCGTGAACTTTCCCCAAGTCTGGCGCACACCAGCGTAAAGGTCGACTTCGGCAGGCGTCCGCGTCGGCAAATGCACGGTCCACGGCTGCACACCGGCATAAAGCTGCGTGTCGCCGATGTTATAGCGGCCTTCGAGGTAAATCGTGCCGCTCGGCAGGTGATTGGACTGCGTGACGCCACGCGAAATATAATCGCTCATGATCTTCGCGCCAAAGGCGAAGTCGAAACCGTCCGCGCTTACAGCGGGCGCTGGCGCCGGTGCTTTGGTTGGCAGGTCCGCCGCCATGGCGGCGCTGGAAAACACTGTTGCAGCAAGCACTGTGGAAGATAGGGCTGCAAGTAGCAGGCGAGTCATTGTTTTATCTCCGCAGATCAGCAGTTCAGTGTTGCGACCGTGTCTCCAAAGTTTCTGATTTTCAAGGTTTTCAATTGTGCATCTGCCGTCAATTTGTGCAGATTCCATCGCCGCAGCGAGTTGGTGGTGAATTGTGTCATTTCCGCAACATCTCAAACACCTGCTTTTGCCGAGGGTTACGGGTTCGGCGAGGATTCCGACGGCTTGCCGCTGCGGCCCGGCTTTCATGGATGGCAGGGGCGGTTTCTGCCGCTCATGCGTCAAATCCCGTTCCCGCCAGCGCTGTCGGCAGCGGCCCGCCAGCGGCCCACTCCAGCAGTTCCACGGTATGCACGATGGGGGCAGAGGCGCCTTTGGCCAATTGTGTCATGCATCCGATGTTGCCGGTGGCGATGACGCGCGGTCTCAGCTTTTCGAGATTGGCGTTCTTCCGCGCCCCGAGCTGCGCCGCGATTTCCGGCTGCAGAATGTTGTAGACGCCGGCGGAGCCGCAGCAAATGTGCGCCTCGGGTGGATCGCGCACGACAAAGCCGGCCTGGCGCAGCAGGCGCTTGGGTTGATCGCCAATCTTTTGACCATGCTGCATGGAGCAGGCGGAGTGGTAAGCGATGACCTGGCCAGTCGAACGTTGCGCTGGCAACGGATCGAGACCGGCAAGATATTCGCTGATGTCGCGCGCCAGCGCCGACACCCGTTGCGCTTTCCCGGCGTAGGCCGCATCGCCGGCCAGCATGTAGCCGTAGTCCTTGATTGTCGTCCCACAACCTGAGGCGGTGATGAGTATGGCGTCGAGGCCCTTGTCGATTTCGCCGCTCCACACGTCGACCATGCGACGCGCGAAGTTGAGGCCCTCCGCCTCGCGTCCCATGTGCAGCACCAGCGCGCCACAGCAACCTTCGTCTGGACATGGCACAACCTCGACGCCGTGACGCGCCAGCAACCGGCGCGCAGCGGAGTTGATGGAAGGCGCCAGCACAGGCTGTGCGCAACCCTCCAGCAGCACAACCCGGCCACGCCGGGGCTCGGCGATTTGTAACGCCGGTTCAGCCAGCGGCAAGGAGGGAAAGCGCGACGGCGCAAGCGCCAGCATCGCGGCAAGACGCGCGCCGATGACGGGCACCCGCGCCACGAGGGGCGCCAGCGGCTTGCCGAGGAGCGCGACCGCCAGCGCCATACGAAAGCGCTGGCGATACGGCAGAATTCGCGCCAGCACGTCGCGCAAAAACCGGTCGGACCACGATCGTTTGTAGGTCTTTTCGATATGCGCGCGGGCGTGATCGACAAGGTGCATGTAGTTCACGCCACTCGGACACGTCGTCATGCAGGACAGACAGGACAGGCAGCGGTCGACGTGTTTGACGACTTCGGCGGTCGCCGGCTTGTCGCCTTCCAGCATATCCTTGATGAGATAAATGCGTCCGCGCGGGCTATCGAGTTCGTCGCCGAGCAGCAGATAGGTCGGGCAGGTGGCCGTACAGAATCCGCAATGCACGCAAGTGCGCAGGATTTTCTCCGAAGCCGCCATTTGCGGTTCGGCGAGTGCGGCGGGCGTAAAGTTTGTTTGCATAGCGTCCTGTCTCCGCCATCGCAGGATGGTTTTTCACGCATACGCCCGATCTAGATTCCGGCGTACATCCGGCCCGGATTCAACACCCCGTCGGGATCGAAACTTTTCTTCACCCCAATCGTCAATCGCAGCAGCGGCCCGGCCAGCGGTTGAAACACTGGCAGCCGCGCCCGACATTCGAGGGGCGCGCGCACCAGCGTGGCGTGGCCGCCTGTCGTGGCGACCGCCTCGCGCACGAGCGTCGCGCCGCAATCCTCGCGCCCCGGCGTCGCCAGCCACACCAGACCGCCGCCCCAGTCATACAGGCATCGCACCGGCAGACCGGCGGCGATGCGCGCGACAACCTGCGGGCTGCGCGTCGGCGCGACGCAGATACGCCACACCGCGTCGCTGGCTTCGCCCGCCATCATGCGCACATCGCGAATGTCGCGCCACAGGGCGTCATTCGCCTCGCCCTCCACACGGCCGGGTTCGCCGAACCGCCCCAGCAAGCTACGTAGAGCGCCCAGCCGGTACGCGACCGACTCCGGAAAATGCTCGATGCGGATCACCGTACGCGCAGTTCCGGTCCAGGCTGGCAGATGCGCAGCGCCACTCACTTCAAACGGCGAGCCGAGCGCCATCGACAAACATTCGATGGCGCGTCGCTCGTCAAGACCTTCGAAAACCAGAGTGGCCGCAGCCGGCGGTTTCGGCAGCACTTTGAAGGTCACTTCCGTCAGCAACCCGAGCGTGCCAAACGCTCCGCAATTGAGCTTCACCAGATCGAGCCCGGTGACATTTTTCGTGACGCGACCGCCGGATTTCACCGCCTCTCCCCGCCCGTTGATCAGGCGCACCCCAAGCAGATGATCGCGCGCCGCGCCAGCCGAAATGCGTCGCGGCCCCGACGCGTTGACACAAGCCACACCGCCAATCGTCGGCTCGCCGGTGCTGCCGAAAAGCACGCGGGGATCGCCCGGCTCGAAGGGCAGCATCTGCCCGCGCGTCGCCAGCCTCGCCTCGATCTCCGCCAGCGGCGTGCCGGTGCGCGCCGAAATCACCATCTCCGCAGGTTCGTAAAGCGTCACCCCCGTCAGAGCCTGGGTCGAAAGCGTTTCGGTCGCCGATTGCGGCCGTCCAAATCCGCCGCGCGTGCCGCCGCCGACAATCGTCAGCGCAACGCCGCGCGCCCGCGCGTCGCCAATGACCGCGGCCGCTTCCGTCTCGTTCGTGGGAGAATGCAGGCTCACCCGTGCAACCGGTTCTCGAGCGGGAACACCTTGGCTGGATTTAGCAGCCATTTGGGATCGAACACAGCGCGCACGCGCATCTGCTGGTTCATATCGACAGGATTGAACTGCAGATGCATGAGGTCTCGCTTCTCGATGCCGACGCCGTGCTCGCCGGTCAGACAGCCGCCTGCCTCGACGCAGACTTTCAGGATTTCGTTTCCAGCCGCTTCGGCTTTCGCCTGTTCTGCGGGATCATTGACGTTGTACATGATGAGCGGATGCATGTTGCCATCGCCGGCGTGGAAGACGTTGGCGACGCGCAGCCCGTAGGATTTTACGATCTCGTCGGTGCGTTGCAGGACGTAAGCCAGCTTGCCGAGCGGCGCGGTGCCGTCCATGCAAATGTAGTCGGCAACGCGGCCAGTGGCGCCGAACGCCGACTTGCGACCCTTCCAGATCAACGCGGCCTCCATCGCCGACTGCGACTGCCGCACCGTGCGCACCTTGTGCGCCCGGGCAATCTCGATGATCCGCCCCAGTTGTGCGTCGATCTCCTGTGGCGATCCCTCGACCTCAATGATCAGCATCGCCTCCGCATCGAGCGGATAGCCGGCGTGCGCGAAGGACTCGGTTATCTCGATAGCCAGCTTGTCCATGTACTCCATGGCGACGGGTACAATGCCATGACCGATGATGTCGGCGACGCAGGCGCCGGCGTCTTCGCCCCGGTCAAATCCAAACAGCACCGGGCGGGCGCCCTCTGCCGCCGGCAGGATGCGCACTGTCGCCTCGGTGACGATGCCCAATTGCCCTTCGTGGCCGACGATGAGGCCGAGAAAATCATAGCCGGCGCTGTCCAGATGATCGCCGCCGATATCAACGACCTCGCCATCGATCAACACCATGCGGAGGCCGAGGATGTGATTGACAGTGACGCCATGCTTCAGGCAATGCGCGCCGCCGGAGTTCATGCCGATGTTGCCGGCAATGGTGCAGGCCAGTTGCGAGGAGGGGTCCGGCGCATAAAAAAAGCCGTCCGCCAGGATGGCGTCGGTGACGCCGAGGTTGGTAACGCCGGCTTCGACGCGCGCCGTGCGATTGGCAAAATCCACATCGAGAATGCGGCTCAGTTTCGAGACGCCAACAACGACCGCGTCTTCCTGCGGAATGGCTCCGCCGGCAAGGGAAGTTCCCGCGCCACGCGGCACGACCTTGAC
Organism: Hyphomicrobiales bacterium; assembly: GCA_043744855.1. Taxonomy (GTDB): domain Bacteria; phylum Pseudomonadota; class Alphaproteobacteria; order Rhizobiales; family Beijerinckiaceae; genus Terripilifer. Next base: position 10,190 of record JAYTTW010000310.1, on the reverse strand, counting down.
GTTTTGCGAGTTTAGATAGGCGAGCGCCCGCGACACCTCGGCAGTCGAGCGCGGCAGAATGACGGCAAGCGGCAGACGCCGATAGGCAGTCAGCGCATCGGTTTCGTAAGCCCGTCGCTCGTCTTCTGAGGAGATGACGCACGACGCCGGCAGGATCGTCAGGAGACCGTCGATGATCTCTTGACGTCGAGCCAGAATGGAAGCGTCAGGAGGCGGAAAGGCGATGGAGGACATGGCGGCACCAGAGGCGTTTGTCCGGTAGTCTAACGTGCCTTGGCCAGCTTCGCCATGCTGCGAAAGTCGCCTGCCCAAGCTCGCCCGCAAGTGTCGTCGCGTTCCTGCAAGTGTCGTCGCGTTAAAGCACGCTGGCGGTCTGCGCCCCGGCGCGGCCGCGTTGCACGATCACCTTGGCGCCCACGTTGGCTCGCGAAAACAGGTCGACGACGTCGCCGTTGGCCAGCCGGAAGCATCCCGAAGAAACCGACTGACCAATGGTCTCGGGCTGATTGGTGCCATGAATGCGATAAATGGTGGAGCCGAGATATAAAGCCCGGGCGCCCATCGGGTTGCCGGGACCACCCGCCATGAAACGCGGCAGGTAGGGCTGCCGCGCGATCATCTCCGCCGGCGGAGTCCAGTCCGGCCACTCAGCTTTTCGGGTAACCCGCAGTTCGCCCGACCAGCGGAAGCCGTCACGACCGACGCCAATGCCGTAACGCATCGCCTTGCCGTTCCTTGTCACCAAATAAAGCAGCCGCTCATCCGAATGGATGAAAATAGTGCCGGCAGCCTCGCGGGTGTTGAAATCCACCACCTGCCGCCGCCACGGCTCCCCGGTCGCCACGACCGCTTCGGTCGACTCCCGCCCTGGCTCTTCTCCGGTCGGCAGCAAAACATTGACGAGCGAACGCGCGAACGCCTGGGGTGCGGCAATGGCAGCCGCGCCACTGACCAGAACGCGCAAAAATACGCGGCGTGAGGTGGCTTCAAATCCGGCTGCAAAATTACTCACGTCGAGCCTCCCGCACGGCCAACCCGGCCCCCGTTCAAATACATCGCATATAAACAAACGTTCCATAGCGCTTGTTCGTTTCCTTGTCGACAAAGCGCATGCCGAACCGGTTCGCTGAGGCGAATACGATTTGGCGATCCTGCACGTCGCCAGCCGGGGCCTCAAAGCCGAGATACGTCGCGCCGCCGGGGCCGGCTTTCAGCCGCAGCTCGTGCGGCGTCGCGTCGTCCGCCACATGCATGATGACACCGTCCGTGGGGCCGCGTTTGATGCGGTAGGGCAGTGTGCACAGAGATCGCGCCATCCCTTCCACCCGACCCCGGTCGCGCTCTTCGTGATAGGCGGCGACGCCCCAACTGCCGACGAGCTGATCTCTCGTGATCGACACCGGTGAAACCGTCGCAGAAACGCCGCCAAGTGCAGCAGGTCGCTGCGCGCAACCTGCCAATGCCATGACCGGTGCAAGTGCGAAAACCAAAAACCGGGACATACGCATAGGCTCAAGCTTTCCGTCCAAAGGAGCCGAACAAAACCCACGGCTCAGCCGTAGGTTCCCGCGAACGATGTGTATCTCCTGATCGTGGCGTCAGACGCGCACGGCGTGATGGGTCTGCGGTGGAAACAAATCTTCGGGTTTGAGGTGTTTTGAGCAGACGCCCTGCTCGAACGCGAACTGCAGGAACGCCTCCAGGGTCGGCCGGTTGGCGTCAAGCCCGTAGGGCCAGATGTCGCCGCCCATCGCGGCTTTCGCCGCCGCAATCGCCTCGGCGAACCACGGCACCGGGACTACTGTGGCGCCCGTGTTGGAGCAACGCTTCAGCGAATTTTTCCGCGCGGTATCGAACGCGTTGAATATGTTGCCCGCCGCCCACGGCGCCTTGTCGAGCACCGTCTTTTTGACGACGAGGGTATGCATGATCGGCAATATCTTGCGCTGGCGCGCATACTCCATTTCGACTTCGAGCCAGTTGTCGTAGAAACGCACAATATCCGGGTTTTTGCCGAAACAATCGGGTGGCGTCGCCGTGACAACGGCGTCAAGATCGCCGGCGTCCAGCATCTCCGTCAGCGAGCGATCGGCGATCGGCGTCAACTCCAGCCCCTTCGGCAAATTCAGCGTCACCTTTTCAGCCCGGCCGGCCTCGCCAAGACCCGCCTGCACCCATTTTACTTTGGTCAGGTCGATGCCGAGTTCGTGCTGCATGACGCCACGCCCGTAGACTGCGGCGGTCTGCGCCCATTCCGGCACGCCGACGCGCTTGCCGACAAAATTCGCTGCAGTCCTGATGCGACCGCGATTTACATAAATCGCCGAATGCCTCGCGACACGCGACAGAAAAACCGGCAACGCGATCAACCGGTCGTCGCCAACCGAACGCATCGCCACGTATTTCGCCGTTGAAATTTCCGCGATGTCGAAATCGGCGTAGCCTACGGTGCGCTGAAAGATGTCGTGCAGCGGTAAATTCATGCAGGTCAGATCGATGCCTTCGATCTTGACCCGACCGAGCAGCAAATCGATGACGTGATCGTAGTGGCTTATCGCCATGGTGAGTTGAAGATGGCTCATGTCGTCCCCGTTGATGCTTCCCGGACAAGATCGCGCTGCCGTGTTACCGCGCTTCCTCCAGCGTCGTCGCCTGACGGGCTCGCGCCGCGACATCCTCGCCTATACTGGTCGCCTCGGCGACGAGTTTTTGCAAATCCTCGCCGCGCATGGGTTCGACATCAAACCCGAATCGAGCCGATTCCGCCAGAAATCCAGGATCGCGAAGCATTTGATCAAACGCTGTTCGCAGCGCTTCGACGCGCTCGCTTGGCGTGTCCGGCGGCGCAAGGAAGGCGCGGCCAATCGAGGCGCCGACGACAATCAGCTTCATGGCCTTGACGTCGCGGGCGTCATCGACCAGTTCCACAACTGTCGGCGTATCTGGAAAGCGCGGCGAGCGGGTCTGTCCGATGGTGAACATCATCCGCGCGAAGCCGCTTTGCAGCCAGCCCTTCGAGGCGACGAATTCGTAGGCAGCCGAGCCAATGCCTTCGACTTCGCCGCGTTCAAGCGCGAGGCCTGAATCCTGCGCTGATTTATATCCGGAAACGATGCTGAACTTCGTCCCGATCAAACGGTTCAGTGCGGTCGGCGCCATCACCCCCGGCCCGGTTGGAGCCGAGCCCGCGACAATGAATTTTCTCGTCTTGAGAGCGGCGAGAGTTTGCACGGGGGAGTCCGTGCGCACCACGATGAATGTCGTGAAGGAGCCCATGCGGCCAAGCCAGTTGAATTTCTGCGGCACGAAGCGCCATTTGGGATCGAGCGCCTTGTTGAGCACCAGTTGCGGTTGGGTAATGCCAAAGACGCTGCCGTCGCGCGGCGCGATATTGAAAAGGTGTTCGGCGCTGCGCAGGCCCGACGCCCCCGGCATGTATTGCAGCGTGATGGCGGGCGCGCCGGGCAAAAACTTCGGCAGGAATTGCGCCGCCAGCCGCGCGCTGGCGTCAAAGCCGCCGCCTTCGCCCGATCCGATCAGCAGCGTCAGGTTTTTGCCGCGGTAAAAGTCCGCAACCGCCTGTCCGGCAGCGGGCGCCACGCCAGCGACCGAAAACGCCAGACAAACGATTGCGAAGATCCAGGCGCCCAACGACATTCAAGCTCTCTGTAGCGCAGACTAGGCGGGGCCGCGTCAATGGCAAGGTGAACAGGCCAGTTGTAAGAACGTGAATACCTTAAGCCGCCACGCGGCGCACCGAGCGAAACGTTTCAACCGCCATGCTGCGTAATCCCGCGATATCGAAGCCGCCGATGAATGCGGCCTGCACAGCAATTCCCGCGAAAACTTCCACCAGCAAGGTCACGACGCCGGGGTTATGCCAGCGTAACGGCGCCAGCACCGCCACCATGACTGTGGTGGCTGCGACCGCGAGGCCAAGATCGCGAAAGCGGGGCCAGCGCGCTCCGGAAAGCGCTGCAAAAAGGATCAGCGTAACAAGGCCGCTGAGCACCGCGCCAGAAAGCGCGATGGCCAGACTTTCGGCTCGCTGCGGCAACGCAAAAATGAGCCCGGCGTCGGCGACGCAGGCGACAGCCGCCGCGCCAATCAGCGGCGCCGTGCGCTTGACGATCTGGAACACCGGATTGATGGCGTAGTTGATCATGCCGGTAGCGAACAGACCGCCGAGCAGCAGTGAGAAATATTTCTCGAACGGGCCGCGATAGGTTTCCGGTACGATAAGTTGCTCGAGGCTGGGCAGGATCAGCCAGACGCCGGCGCAGGTCGGCAGCAGGATGGTGAACACCAGTGCGATGTTGCGCGCCACCTGTTCGCGCCCATGCGCCTCGCCGTGCAGTTCGTTGACGCGCACGGCGATCTGGAACAGCAGAATGTCCAGCGCTGTACCGATGGCGCCAACGACGCGAGTGCCGATGTCGAAGGCGAGCGAGAATTGCCCGGTTTCATTGAACCCCTCCCAGCGCGCCACCAGGGCGCGATTGGCCAAGGGAATCAGCAAATAGAGAAACGCTGCGGTGACGATCGGCGCCGCGTAAGCAAAGCAGGCGCCGGCCCGTGCCCGATTGGCGAGGCGCGGCGCTGCATCCGCGTCGTGCATGGCGGTTCGCGCCAGAAACACCGATCCAACCATGCTGGCGCAAACGCCCACGAGGGTCAGCTCGGCGCGTTGAAACCACCACGCCCCGCCCGCCGTCAGCAACAGCGCCAGCAGGTTTTTCGCCAAGATCAAGCGGCTGTAGAGCCGGTCATTGAAACGACCGCGCACCAGCGCCGTCTGATAATCAAACCATCCATTGGCGATCGACAGGGCGGCCGCCAACCCGATCAGCACCCTCGGCAAGGTCAGGTCCGGCCCCAAGATCACGTAAACAATCGCCGAGATCGCCACGACCACGGCGATCGCGGCGAGGGTGACATCGAGCGTGGCGCGCAGATCCGGCTCCTCAAGCCGAGACCGCGCCGAATAAAACCGCACGGTGGAGAAGCGCAACCAGTCGAACAGGGCGGTTTGCAGGACGACGCCAAGCGCCATCGCCAGCGCGAAGCGACCGAACTCCGCCGGACCCAGAAATTTCGCCACCAGCAGGCCAATGGCGAAATTGCATCCGGTGTTTATCAGAAAGGCGACGATGACTTTCATGGCCGTTGGCGTCCGCCCCGGTCGTCAAAGCGCGCCCATCGCCCGCTTGTCTGCATCGAATCGATCATTTCAAGAGCTTATCATCCCCAGAGCATGATCCCGAAAAGGGAACGCCGGTTTTCGGAAAAGATCATGCCCAATCAAAAACCTGGAGTGCGACGACGATTCAAAGCAGCGTCATCGCGCTGTAACGTCCTTCAGCCGCGTTAACCCGGCTTGCCGGCGTTAGTGTTAACGCGCGCATTCGATGGTGTTTTTGACGCCGCAGCAGTAGTCTGCAGGCATTAGCTTCATCCATTTTCCATGGTCGGAATCATTGGCCGGGACGATACGTCGCCCGGTCTCCGGTCGGCTGGAAAGTCAAGGCCATGCTGCGGCAACGCGCCCGTTCTCTTGTCAATCGCCGCCAGAGCCTGGCGTTGATGGGCCTCGGCGTCGCCGGACTGGGGGCTGGCGCGTTCGCGCTGCCGCCCGCCGCCAAATCGCCCGTCAACGAAGGCCCGCTGAAATCCCTGCGCGAAACCGCTGCGGCCGCCGGCCTGATGTTCGGCGCCTCGGTTGCAAATGAGGTTTTGAGCGATGCCGGTTATCGACAACTGTATCTGGACCACGCCGCCATTTTGACCAGTGACCTCGCCCTGAAGATGCTGATCCTTCGACCTGATGCGGGCGCGCCGCGTTATGCGGAGGCCGACGCGCTCGTTGGCTTTGCCCAGGAACACGGCATGTTGTTCCGCGGACATTGCCTGATCTGGAACGAAAACAATCCGGACTGGATGAAAACCCTCGACCGGACACAGATCGCCGCGCTGCTTGACCGTCATGTCGAGGAAACAGTGCATCGTTATAAAGGCCGAATGCACTCCTGGGACGTCGTCAACGAACCGTTCTGGCCAGAACACGGCGCCGCCGGAGGCTACCGCAAAGGCCCGTGGTTCAATGCGCTGGGGCCGGACTACATCGCGCGGGCGTTGCGCCGCGCCGCCAGCGCCGACAACACCGCCAAACTTGTCATCAATGAAGCCTTCACGGAGCGTGGCGACGAACTCGGAAAAGCGGTTCGCGCCGGAATGTTGCGCCTGATTGACGATTTGCATGACCACGGCGCGCCGCTTCACGCCATTGGCCTTGAAGCCCATCTGCAACCGCAAATTGCCAGCGACGACGAAGGGTTCGTCCGCTTTCTTGAAGCAGTGGCGGCGCGCGGCCTTGATATCTACATCACCGAACTCGACATCGACGACGAGCACTTGCCGCGCGATCCCGCGACCCGCGACGCGGCAGCGGCTTCCCGCGTTGGCGCCTTTCTTCGCGCGACGCTATCGGTCCGGGCGGTCAAAATCGTTGAATGCTGGCAACTGTCGGATCGCTACTCCTGGTACGCGGATCCCTCGATGCGACGGTTGCGCCCGGCCGGCGACCCGCCAGCACGTCCGTTGCCATTCGACGGCGACTTCCGGTCCAAACCCATGGCGCGCGCCATAGCCTCGGCGTTCCGCGACCGGGCGCGGGCATGAGCGGCTTCGACCTGCCGCATTCCGGCGCCGGTTTTCCTGACGCTGCAATAGCCTCAGCGTCGCCTCGCCCGGTCGCTCTGAAGGCGTCGCTGCGGATCGACCGGGTGCCGTACCTGCGCGCCGTCGCGGCCTGCAGCGTCGTGATGTTTCACGTCATCGCGAACTACGTGCCGACCGATTCGTTGTTGCAGCGTCACGGCGTCTACAATCTGCTTTCCGGCGGCGTTGATATCTTTTTCTTCATTTCAGGATTTTTGATCCGCACCACCACCTACCGGCGGTTTGGGCCTGACAGCCTCGTTGATTACCTGAAAAAGCGTTTCGCCCGGGTTGTGCCCTACTACTGGCTGGTGACGTTGACGGTGATGTCGATCAGCCTTTTGGCTCCCGGCGTTTTCCGGTCGTATCATTTCGAATGGAGGCATGCGCTGGCCTCGATGTTTTTCATTCCGTGGCCGCGGCCTGACGGACTGGTTTACCCACCGTTGGTGCAGGGCTGGAGTCTGAATTTCGAAATTGTCTTTTACCTCGTGTTCGCGGCGCTGATGCTGGGGACGCAGCGGGAAAGAGCCTTCCTGTGGCTCCTTGGTGGGTTCAGCGCCGCCATTGGGATCGCCGGGTTGAGTGGCCTCAACACCGATATCTTCATTGTCGGCAACCTGTTCACGCTGGAGTTCGCATTTGGCGTCGGATTCGCGGACTTGTGGCGGCGGCGGGAGGGGCGCTTTGCGCCGTCGGTTGGCTGGCTGGCGGCAAGCCTTGGCTGCCTGTTGCTCGGGTCTACGTACACCAGCCTCTGGGGTGGCCACTGGGGCCCGCAAACCCTCGCATTCCCGCTGCTTGGCATGGCTTTTCTGACGCTGCCTGCGCCGCGCTTGCCGGCCTCCATGCTGGCGCTGCTGGCGCTGCTCGGAGAGGCCTCCTATTCGATTTATCTCGTTCATCCCGTCGTGCTCAGTCCCGTCGCCCAGATCGTCTCGCGGGCCGGATTTGCTGGCCAGCCTTCGGCCGGGTTCGCGTTGGCGATCGGCGGTCTCGCCATTGGCGTCGGTCTGTTGGCTTGGCGATTCATTGAAACGCCGCTGTTGGTTTTCACCCGCCGTCGTCTCGGGGTTGGCCAGAACGGCTGAAATGGCGACGCCCCCGCTGATGAACTGTCCCCGGGTAGTGCATCACTTCGATCGCTAAGATCGCCGCAAAGAAAAACGTTGGAACGAGGCAGATTAAGGGCGAACCGAAATCGGTACTTCCACAGTGGCTTGCATGATCTCCAGCTGGTTCGGGTACGCTTGAAGAACTCTATTATATAAATTGGGTTCGTTTTCGGATGAGAGAGACACGATCAAGGAATATCGGATATCCATGCGGCGGCCTGCGGGACCGCCGTGCAGTCGAGCGTGGTGTTCTACGTCAAACACGGGCTTGTTTAGCTTCCCTGGTGAAAATGATCGCTCGGCTCGAACTACCGTTTCCCACTTGTGTGCATCCTTCCTGCGCTCCAACTCGGTAGAATAGAATCCTTCTGATCGAAAAAAACCATCCGACGCATGTGCCGAACGCAGCTTACCTTGCTTATTATAGCCGGGATGACCGCTGGTATCGGGGCGAAAAACAATTCCCAGACCAGCGCGTGTATAGTTCAGCGAATCTTCTGGATCGACCGGCGTGAAGAAGCAAAACGTTGCTTTAATCATGACCTTAGATCGCAATGGGTCATTGGGGACCGGAATAGGGAAGCGAATGAATTGACTTGGTTCCAATAAGCCTTGAAAAACGACCGTCACTTCGCCATTCGGACAAATGACTAATTGGTCAACATCTGCCGGCATTCTCCCCCAACCGACTTCTCGCTGTGAGTTTTTCCCGCGCGAGGAATGATGAACCATGAGCGCTCGAATCGCGGCCGCAGACAGCTGATCCCCAAAATGAGCCCGCATTCCGATACCTGAACGGGCGGCATACGGCGCGGCATAGCTAGTGCCCATTTTGCCTGCGCTAAAGCCCGGCCTGCGATGGTCCAATAGCCAGAACGGCTCGTTCTCACTTCCCCCAAACGCGACAAGGTCAGGTTTTACGAATCCTGGGCTGCGGCCTGGACCTATTGAGCTGTATGGAGCCCGCGTCCATTTGGGACCGCGTGTGGCCGCTGCACCAATTCCAACGCCATTTACTGAATCCGCGCAGGGCTGGACGCGGGCGTTGTCAGAATCCCAATCATCAAGCCCCGTATTTCCGCAGGCTGAAATCAAAACGGTTTCGCCGGCGGATAGATAGGTATCAAGGGTGGAAGTCCAAACATGTACGTCGTCATCTTCAATTGGGAGTGCCGGTCCTATCGAAAGGCAAACAAAATCATATTTTCGCTGACGAAGAATGTCGACAATCCGTCGCAGCACTGTAACAAGTTCAAAATCATCGCCGCGTATACTGCTGTCCAGAACCCGCCAGTGATCAACTTTTGAATAAGGCGTTGGCGCAACTTTCCCTTTTTCCAACGGTCCAAACAAAAGCGCAGAGGTAACGCCCAGCCCGTGACCTCGAAGGCCATCGGTTGGCTTACCTACGCCGGCCGCGTCTCGGCTGTTTACCCAAGCCGTCAATGGATTGTTTGTTTCTGGTAATCCACCGTCGAATACGGCCACCCGAATGTCGGCATTAATAGCGGCCTTCTGAGGAAGTCTAACTGAAAAACGTCCCGGAGTATTTTTGCTACGAAGGACTGATTCATTGAGCGAGATTTTCGGCAAGCGACGTACAACTCGAACAAAGGAATACGCTGTGATAAATGCCAGGGCTTCGCGCGGAGCGCGCATCGGAACAAAGCAGAGTCCGCCCGCATAAAGGCGGAAGTCCAAATCCACGTTAATTCCGGCTTGTTTTACATAAGCCTTGAATCCATCGACGATGAAATCATCGCGTCGCGTTTCGCTTGCATGAAGAACAACCTCAATGGGTAGCTCTTGGTCGTCGCCCAAGACAGGCTTTAGCCTAGACTCATCGAGACCATTGACCTCCTCGATTTTTCGGAAGTCATCCTGCGTCGATGAGTTTGGGCTCCATCGCAGCAACGAGCCAGCAAAACGAATCAAGTCGGCTCGCCTCCCGGCTACAAAAAGTTCCGGCGCTGCGAATGGCTTTTTATCGCGCGCCAGTTTGTTGGGCGCACCTTCCAATTCAATTGATCTGGAGCGACTACCGACCGCATAAAGATTGAGGTCCTGTAACAAATGATTTGGATAATACGACCTTGCAAGGAATGTTGGATGCAGCGTGAGGGCAATAACCGTATTGCCATCTGGGCAGGCGAGCGCCGGTAAATTCTTCAACTGCTTTGCTGTCCTCTGCCATTCTGGCATGAGTCGCTCTTTGGCCTCGTCAAATGTGTAGGGAAATAGCTTTTCGCCACCGCCCGTTCTAAGAGCCCATCCGAAGGGTTCTTGAATCGTTGGAAGCATTTGTGATTCAAAGGAGGCGATCTGATTCTCAGGGAGATCGCCGATGTGGACGAAGGA
>JAYTTW010000309.1:0-45446 GCA_043744855.1 Hyphomicrobiales bacterium | reverse complement strand
GCGGCGTCATCATGGATGCCGAAAATGTTCTGCTTCGTTCGGAAGCTCAACTCACGGCGGTGGTTGGTGTGAGCAACGTTATCGTCATCGCCACAGCGGATGCTGTGCTGGTTGTTGACGCGCGCCAGGCCGACAAAGTCAAGGCGCTGGTTGAGCAGCTAAAGAGCGCGGGCCATCGGGAGGCGCTGGAGCACAAGCGGATCTATCGCCCGTGGGGATTCTACCAAAGCGTTGACGACGGCGCCCGCCATCAGGTGAAACGCATTGTGGTGAAACCGCAGGGCCGTCTGTCGTTGCAAAAGCATTTTCATCGTGCCGAACATTGGGTGGTCGTCAAGGGCGCAGCGGAAGTATCCATCGATGGCGCAATAAAACTGCTGCATGAAAACGAATCGATTTACCTGCCCATCGGTTCCGTGCATCGCCTCGCTAATCCGGGCAAGATCGATCTTGAACTGATCGAGGTGCAGACTGGCAGTTATCTCGGCGAAGACGACATCATACGCATCGAGGATGTATACAACCGAAGCTAGAGTGCGATGACGCTTCTTCGAAAACGTCGTTGCACTCCAGGTTTTTGTTTGAGCATAATCCTGTCCGAAAACCGGCGTCCACTTTTCGGGGTCATGCTCCGCTCAAGCCAGACGCAGCTTTTCGCGCAGCGCCGCCACATGCGGATGATTGCGCAAACGCGATTTCAGTTTCGTACAAAGTACATGGGGAGAGGCGCGCCAGGAGCGCGCTGTATTGAGTTCGAAAAGCGGTAGGGGGGAAACGCCGAGGCGACGCTTGTAGGCGTAGTCGCCGATGGTGAAGTCGAACGTGCGGAAGCCGCGCTCGTGCAGATATTTCATCGTGCGTTCGATGAGCAGGCGGCCCGGTGAGCAGTTTTTCCATTCGCCGCCGGCGGTCGCCAGACGGACCATGGAATAATGCTCGCCTGTGGCGAGGCCGAGCAGGGCCGCAACGAGCCTGTCGCCGACGCGCAGCGCCGTCAGCACCGCATCGCCGGATGCGATTCCAGTTGCGACGACACTGTCGTAGAAGCGCTCATTGACGGGTTCATCGAGGATGTAGGGCAGGCCGAGTTCGGCGACGCGCGCGGCTTGCAGGGTTTTCAATCCAGTGAATACGCGGGTCGCTTCCTGAAGGTCGGCGACGCGCACAAATTCGGCGCCTAAATTTTTGCAGAATACCCGCCAGCTGCGTTCCAGTTCTTTGCGGAAGGTTCGCTCCAGACCCCAGTGCCAGTCGTTCCACTCGCCCTCAACGCGCAACAGGTTGCCGGACAGGCGGGCCTTCCGCGCCCCCTTGAGACATGCCAGAGGATTTACCCGGCCACCGATTTCAGCCGGCATTTTTTCGAGGCGTATAAGGTCGGCAGGCGGCAAGCGTCGCAGAACGGCTTTCCACATGGCGCGGGCGCCGGCGGCATCCTGCGGCGCCTGCGCAGAAAGTATTGGCGCATTGTAGTCGGTGAGACCGGCGTCGGCGAATTCGATCGCGCGCCAGCCGGCGCTGCTGTGCAGGCAAAGCGGCAGCGCCATCACGTCGGCGCCGGTGCTTGGCTCGACGATGGTCAGCAGCAACGGCTTGAACTCTGGTTGCGAGCCAACTGTGTCGTACCAGTTGGTCAGCCAGGTGTCGCGCTGAAAGGCGAGGGCTACGCCGTGATCGGCAAGGCTGCGCCAGCGCGCTGCCACGGCTGCATAGGATGTATCGACATCGACGCGATAAAGGGTTGATGTGAGGCTCATCGACTGGAAGCGGATGCGGAAAAATCGACGATGCCGCCAGGCGTTTGAGGATCGAGACGAAATTCCGGCGGCCTTCGCGCTTTGTCTTCGCGACGCAGCCAGGCCGAATTACGCAGGCCGCGTTGCAGCAAGCGCTTGGCCCAAAAAACCGGACCGCTGGTGGCGCGCGAGCGCGGGTTTGCGCCAAGTTTGTTGCGCAGGATCGCGTTGGCGAGGTTGACCATGTGACCGCGACGGATTTCCGGCGTGAAATATTCGATAGTCACTGAAATGTTCAGGCAGTCATCGTTGTCGACGCGGTGCGGCGCATTGAGCGGCCAATGCATCATGTCGCCCGGCGCCATCGGATACTGCGTCGCGAATTCGTCATACCACGTCTCGTAGGGTATGCTGGCTTCGACACCAGAAAGCGCGATGCCCTCCAGATGTTGCGGGCGCAAAAAGGGCGCCTCGCGTGGATAAACAAACAGCTTTTTGCGTCCGCGAATTTGCAGCAGCGCTTGTCCCGGCAGATCCGCGTGATAGAGCGTGCGCGACAGCGGCGAAGATATCAGGATGCCCATCGTCCAGTCGCGCGCAGCCAGACCCGGAACATGGTGCGCGATGTCGGCGGCGATGGCGTCGAGCAAGGTCGCATAGCGCGGGTCGACTTTGGCGACATTGCGCAGGTTGATCCAGACGCGGGCTTTCGCCACGGCCTCCAGAATGGCGCGCCCGCTGAGGCCGCGAAGGTCACCCTCCCGCCAGTGGGCGCGATCCGAAAATTCGCCCCATTGCACGAGGCTGTAATGCTCGTGCGGATAGGTTTCGAGCAGTCGGGCCAGACATTCATCGCTGAAAAGTTCGTGCTCGTGCAGTGAATGGGCGATGCGCACCGGGGCATGCCCCCACACCGCCGCGTGATGCGGGCGAAAAGCGGGAAACACAGGGCGCGGCAGGGAATTCATCTGGGCTCCGGCGAAAGGCTAGTACCCGGAATCAAAGGCTCCGGGTACGTCGTTTTTGTTGAAGTATCCACTTATCATCTCCAGAAAGCGCGTCACTGCGTAACTCACTTTCTTCCGATGGTGGATACTAGACAGCGTTGCGATAGGCCTTGCTTGAGATCACAGTCAAAAGCAGGATGCGAAGATCAAGCCATATCGACCAGTTATCGATGTAGTACAGATCATGTTCCACGCGCTGACGCATTTTGTCATTGGTTGACGTTTCGCCGCGAAACCCGTTCACCTGCGCCCAACCGGTAATGCCGGGCTTGACGTTGTGGCGGCGGGCATAAAGGGCGATGGTGCGTTCGAAATGCTGGTCATGCGCAAGCGCGTGCGGGCGCGGCCCGACAAGCGACATTTCGCCACGGATCACGTTGAGGAGTTGCGGCAGCTCGTCAAAGTTCCAGCCGCGCATGATGGCGCCGACGCGGGTTATGCGGGCATCGTTTGCCGCAGCCTGGATGACTTCGCGGCCGTCGTCCATGGTCGTCATCGAGCGAAATTTGTAAATCCGGAAGGGTTCCTGATTGAAGCCGTAGCGACGCTGACGAAACAGCACGGGACCCGATGAATCGAGCTTTATGAAAAGCGCGATCAAGGCGAACAGCGGCGTCAGGAGGACGACGCCAAGGCTGGCGACAACCACGTCAAAAGCCCGCTTCTGCACGACTTCGAAGGTTGTCAGGGGGCAACGCACGAGGTTGAGGCTGGCGATGGGCCCATTGCGCTCAATTTCGACGTTAACAAATCGATCCAGCACGCGCTCCGGCCCCAGATGAATGGATGCGGGCACGCGAAGAAAAGCGTTGACGCAGGCGTCGATGGTTTCCTTCTGCGACCACGGCGCGAGAATATAGACGTCATCGGGGCGCAACATTCTGGCCGAAGCGGCGGCGAGCGCGAGGTCGTCCTTCAAGCTCTTTTCGCCGCGCAACACGGCGGAGGCGACGATGCGCATCCCCAGGTTCCAAGGCTGGTATTGAGCGGTGAAGCGAGCCATCTCGCTCTCGAAGCCGACCAAAAAGATGCGACGCGTGCTGACAAATCCAAACCGTGTCTGGCGCCGCAGCGTCTGCACGAGAATGGAGCGCACAGCGCCCAAAACGACGAACCCGATGACGTAGAAAAGAATGACAGCGCCACGCGACACGTCAGTCGTTGTTTTGGTGAGGAAGGCGAGAATGAGCATGCTGGCGAACGCCAGGTTCCACAACGTCAGGCTGCGGCGCAGGTGGCCCTCGAATTTGTAGTAGTGTTTCGACGCATATTCGTCGCGCACGACGTTGGGTATGACAAACAAGGTGGCGATGATGCAGCCAACCAGAAGCGGGCCATCGCCAGGTCCGCGAGTCCCGTAGGTCCACGTGTGATAAAGGACGCTCGACGCTGTCGCGCTCAAGGCGATCGCGACGCCGTCGGCCAGCATTGCGGCGAGGAAGAAGCAACTGCGCAGCAAGGCGGTATTGTGGCTGGCGACGCTGATCGAGCGTCCGCGACGAAGCCGCGTGGCGAGCGACGCCCTCGCGTTGCTATTTGACGCTACGAAATTTCTTTCGAACAGCATGGCTGATCCAGATTGAAACACCCTCGGCTCGCTGCGGGACGTTCTGCGCGTCTCGAGGTCGCCGTCGTTTCAATCAGGCAAAGCGTGTGCCGCACCCCTCGCTGCGGGGCCGACGGCAACTCGCGGAGATTTGGCGCCCGGTACGGGGTTTGCAACCACAGGCGGACGCCCTTGGGTGTGTCAGAATGGGACGCCCTGCCGGTCGATGCGCGCCGCCATGGCGTTGGCAGCGGCACATGGTGAATGTTTTGTAAGGATTCATGCTTAAGAATGCGTTGGTTTTGCGGGGTGACTACGACGTGTGAGGGCGCCTCCTGGAGTTGTAAGTTGGCAAATTCGGGTCGCTATCGATACGAGGAACGGGCGTTGCATTCCGCATCGGGATATGCGGCGACAAACGCGTTCGCCGGTCGCCGCCGGCCTGAGGAAAGCGCCGATCTTCGTCAGTTTTTCGAGATTCTTTCGCAGCGCTGGAAGTTCATCGCGGTGTGCGTGGCTGCGGCGTTGGCGCTGGCGCTAGCGTATCTCGCGGTTGCATCGACCGCTTATACAGCGACGGTCGCCATTCTGATTGACGCACGCACACGCGCGCCGGTAGGCAACGACGGCGCCGCCGCGCCAGCCTCGACGCCTGATGCAACGCTGGTCGAAAGCCAGGTGAAACTGATCGCATCCGACACGGTCTTGCGGCGGGTGGCGGTGAGCGAAAACCTCGCCAACGACGCTGATTATGTTCCGACAAAGCCAGGCTTGCGCGCGCGGCTTTATCCGTTGATTGGCTTGGCCCCGCCGCTGCAGCCTGACGACAAGCTGTCGCGCGCGACCTATGCGTTCTCGCGTTCCGTATCGGTAAAACGATCCGAGCGGACCTATGTTATCGAGGTTGATGTCGCCTCGGGCTCGCCGACAAAAGCGGCGCGTCTTGCCAACGCCGTGGCCGATTCCTACATCGCCGATCAGCGGGATGCGCGCGCGTTAGTGTCACGACGGGATGCAGATTGGCTCACGCAGCGCATTGCGGAGTTGCAGACAAAATTGCAGGAAGCGGAAATTCGCGCACAAGAGTACCGGGTTAAATACCGGATTGGCGACGCAGTCGGCAAAAATGCTGTGGAGCAGGAATACGCCGATTTGACCGCCGAGCTTGGCAAGGCGCGCGCCCGCACCATTGATGCGCAATCCAAATATCAGCAAATGCAGAACCTCGTGGCGTCGGGGCGTTCTCCAGAAGCGACAGCCGACGCTGTCAAGTCGCCCATTCTGGAAAAGCTGCGCGTGCAATCAGCCGATCTGGCGCGGCAGGACGCCCAGTTGCGCACGACGTTGGGGGATCGGCACCCGGCGCTCATGGAGGTGCAAAATCAGCTTCGCGACGTGCGCCAGCTTATCGCTACAGAATTGAAGCGCGTTGTCGAAACCGCCTCGAACGAATTTCAGTTGGCCCGCAATGCGGAGCGCGAAACAGCGCGGCGGGTTGAAACAGCGCGTCAATCCACCGACGTGAAGAACGGTTCGCTTGTTGAATTGCGCGAGCTTGACCGGGAAGTCGAAGCGCGTCGCGGCGCCTACGAAAAATTTCTGCGGGCGCGGGAAACAATGTACGATGACGTCAATGACGGTCCTATCGCGCGCGTGATTGCGCCGGCGACGGCGCCACTTGGCGCGTCCTCGCCCAAAGCAGCGGCAATTTTGTTCATCGCGCTGGTTTCAGGCCTCAGCCTCGGCGTCGGCGGAGCGCTTTTGCGAGATTACGCGGGCGGCGCGCGCGCCCAGGAGATTGCGCCACGCGGCGCCGGAGCCTCCCGCCTAATGGACGACGAGGCTTTGCCGGTTATCGGATCGATGCCAAAGCTGGCGAACCAAACAAGCTTCAAAGCGGCGTTTCGCCGATGGACGAACAGCAAGGCCGACGCCTCCGCTGAGCCGCAAAAATCTCGACTTACAGAGCTTCGCGACCATCCGCAATCGCCTTACAGCGAGGCCATCCGCGAGTTGCTGGACAGGTTATTGCTGCGCGACCCGATGCGCGGCGGAGCCCACCGGGCGATGAAGATATTGCTGAGTTCGCAACATCGCGGGCGGGGTCGCACGACCATCGCGGCGAACCTGGCGCTGGCGTCCGCACTGGCCGGCAAGCGCACGTTGCTGATCGACGCCGATCTCGACAATCCATCGTTACGGTCGCTCATCACGCCCGACATGCGGCCGGAGTTGATCGAGTTGTCGGGCTCGTTGCGGCCGATCTACAATATTCCGGTTGAGGGTGGCGAGTTTCGGCTGGTGCCGATGCTGACCAACGAAAACGAGTTGTGCCGCGGCTTGCGCCAACGCGCATCGACGCCGCGTTTGAAAGGCATTGAAGGGCGCTTCGATCTGGTGCTGATTGACGGGCCTACGTTGCAGGCTGGGGCGCAATTGCAGCAGGTGGCGGGCGCGGTCAACCGCATCGTGGTTGTGACCGGTGCGAGTGACCCGGCGCCGTTCATTGACGACCTGGCGGAGGTCCTCGGCGTCTCCGAACAGAAACTCGCAGGCGCGGTCTTGTCGATGTCGGCGCCGGGACGCGCGGCATGAGCTTGTACGGCTTTGCACAGCCTCGCCGCGCCACTCTGGTTGCGCTTGGCGCCGAACGCGAATGGTTTGGCCGCGCCGGCCAGACACTCGTCACGTTGATGATTTTTGGCGCGGTGTCGCTGATCTTTCTCGTGTCGGACATGCAACTTTCGAACCTCGGGTTCACTTACGCTGAAGTCGGCGGTTCCCCCCTCGAAAAAGTGCATCCGGGAACCTGGCTCGCCATTCTCGCCCTGTTCGCGATTGGCGTCGGGCTCGGCAATCCCCTGCGGCTTGCCGAAGTTATTTTCGCCTACCGCGGACTGACAGTATTTCTCATCTACTGGCTGGCGTTGCTGGCTTACACGCTGGCCGTCACCAAGGCGCCGTTCACCCCGCTCATCGACACATTTTTTCTGCCCATCGTGGTGGTGTTGTTGTTGGGGTGGGCGAGTGAGCGCCTCAAGCGCAATCTGGCGGTCTTTTTGCACATGGTGATGGCGGCCGACGCGATCCTCGGCATCTACGAATACGTCAGTGGCGCACGCCTCGTCCCCTATCTGATCGCCGGCGTGGAAATAACCACCGACTGGCGCTCGACCGCGTTGTTTGGGCATCCGCTGGGCAACGCCTTGCTGATCGGCGCCTATATTGTGACGCTTGGGTTTGGCGGCGGGCGTGACCTGCCGAGGCTGGTGCGCCCGATGCTGCTGATGTTGTGTCTGGTGTCGATGGCGGCGTTTGGCGGCCGCTCTTCACTGGTGATTGCGCTCGCGTTGCTTGGCGCGAAGGCGATCGTGAGAACCATTGCAGTGCTGCGCGGCGCGCGGTTTGACTTGCCGACGACCGCGTTCATCGTGCTGTTGACGCCGCTTGTAGCCGGCGCGGTTTACGCGCTGGGCAGCGGCGGCTTTTTCGATCAGTTCATCGAGCGGTTCTCCAGCGATAATGGCAGCGCCAAAGCGCGGCTGCTAATCCTTAATCTCTACCAATCGCTGTCGTGGCAGGATTTGCTGTTGGGTCCCGACCAGAGTTATCTCGCCAGTTTGCAAGCCCTCGAAGGGATTGAATTCGGCATCGAGAGTTTCTGGATCGGCTTCATGATGACGCACGGCATTCTGATGTCGGTGTTTTTCTTCGTGGCGCTGGGCTTTTTCTGCTGGCAGTTGGTGCGTGAGACACGCCCGGCCTCCGGCGTCGTGCTGCTTTTCTATTTTGTCGTCGCCTCGACCGCCGTCAGTTTGTCGGCGAAAACGACGGCGTTTGGCCTGTTCTGCGCGATGCTGCTTGTCATGATGCGGCCGCAAAACACAGTCGCCGCGTTGCACCCCTCAAGCCTGGCCTTGCGATGAGCGCGCTGCCGCCGATTTTCGTCGATCACACCCATTGCGGTCGCAATGTCACGGGCCTCGAACGCATCACGCTTGAGTTGTTCAGCCGCGAGGCGCTGGCGCCGATCGAGGTGACGCTGCTGCGATCCAGCGGCGTCAAGGACATGGTGTGGCGGCAGACCTTCGTCATGCCCTGTCTGCTGGCGCGCCATCCCAAGGCGCTGCTGGTTTGTCCGGGGTTTCCGCCCTCGCCGCTGGCGACCGCGTTCGGCGGGCGCGTGCTGCCCTATATCCACGATACCTTCCTGATCACGCGCCCGGCGGATTTGAACGCGCGCGCCAAGCTTTACATGGCGCCGTCGTTTCGACTGGCGTTGCGGGTGTTGCCGCGCTTTCTGGTGAACTCTGAGACAACGCGCGACGAGGTGAGACGCCTTTGCCGTGGCGACGCGGAAATCGTTCTGTATCGGCCTGCGGTGCGCAATGTGTTCGGCTTGTCCGCCGAGGCGCGCGATTTTTCGGGGATGGGAAGGCCGCTGCGGCTGATTGCGCTTGGCACGATGGAGCCGCGCAAGAATCTCGCAGCTGCCGCCAAAATCATCAGCGCCTTGCGGGCGCGCGGCTTTACGGACGCGTGCCTCGATATTGTCGGGCGCGAGGGTTGGGGCGAGGATGTGGCGCGCCTCAAATCATGGCCAGGCGTTGTGTTGCACGGATATCAACCGGTTGAGCGCGTGCGCGAGTTGATGCAAGCGGCGGACATTTTGATTTCGACCTCGCACGACGAGGGTCTCGGCTTGCCGCTGCTGGAGGCGCAATATGCCGGGTTGGCTGTTGTGGCGCCGGACAAGCCGGTGTTTCGCGAGGTGCTGGGCGATTCCGGCTTGCTGATTGACGCATCCGACGCGGCCGGCGCCGCTGAAAAAATTGCGGGGCTTGTCAATGCGCCGGGATGGCGAGCCCACTCTGCGCAATCAGCCGCAGCCAATCTGGCGCGCTGGCTGGAACTGGCGGCTGGCGACGCGGGGAATGTGCGTGCGCTGATTGGCGGCTTGCAGGCGGAGTGCTGAGCGCATGCTGATCCGTCAGACGCTGCAATATCTTCCCGCCCAACTCATCGGGCCGCTGTTCCAGTTTATCGCCGCTGTGGCGTGGACGCACTGGTTGTCGCCGGGTGAGTATGGCGTTCTCGCCTACATCATGGCGGCGCAGGAACTGGCTTATCTGCTGTGCCTCGCCTGGTGGTCGCAATACATGCTGCGATACATCGGCGACTTCAAAACTGTGGAGGAACGCCGGCGCTTCCAGCAGTCTGAAAACGCCGTGCTGGCGTTGAGCGCGGGATTGCAGAGCCTGGTGGGACTGGCGACCTTGGCCGCATCCCACGCGCAGCCGACAGTGTGGCTGGTCGTTGCTACGATCGTCTACGTGGTGTCGCGTTCGCTGACCTCGCATCTGTCGGAGCGGGCGCGTTCGGCCGGCAGAATCGCCGTGTACACGGTGGCGCAAGTGATCGGGCCTGTCGCCGGTCTCGGCCTCGCGTTGATCGCGGTTGCGCGGCTGTCGCCGTCGGCTGACGCGGCGCTTGGCGGGTTCGCGCTGGCGCAGTTTGTCGGGCAGGTGTGGTTGTGGCGGGCGCTGGCGCTCGGCGGCGGCGTGGCGAAGCCTGGCAGGGACATCCTCGCGCGGTCGGCTCAGTTCGGCGCGCCGCTGGTGCTGGCGGGCGTGATCGGATGGGCGAGCTTCAATGGCATTCGCGTTGTCGTCGACCAGTTTTCCGGTCCGGCGGCGGTCGGCCTGATTTCCGTCGGCTGGGGCCTCGGGCAGCGACTGGCGGCTGTGGTGGCGATGCTGGTGACAGCGGCAGCGTTTCCGTTGGCGGTAAAACATCTGCAAGCCGGTCGCCGCGAGGATGCGCTTCGACAAGTATCGATGAGCGGTGTGATCCTTTTCGGTCTGCTCGCGCCGACGGCGGTTGGCGTCGCCATGGTGGCGCGCCCGCTGGTGACGTGGATGATTGCGCCGGCGTTCCAGCAAGTAACGTACGTTGTGCTGCCGCTCGCCGCCATCGCCGGCGGCTTGCGAAACCTGCGGGTGCATACAGCGGATCAGGTCATCATCTTGTTCGAGCAGACGCGCTATAACGTCATCGTCAATGTCGTTGAGGTCATTGCGACACTAACGCTTTGCATCGCCGGCTTGCGGCTTGGCGGCCTGGAGGGGGCGGCAGCGGGCTGTCTTGCGGGTACGGTCGTCGGCGTCATCTATGGTTATTACGTCGCCGTCACGCGGTTTCATCTGCCGCTGCCGGTGAGCGAGATCCTGCGGATTATTGTCGCGGCCATGCTGATGGGCGTCGCCCTGCATTTCCTGCCGCTGGCTTTCGCAACCGCCAATCCGGCGGTGCAACTCGGCGCCATGGTCGTCGTCGGCGGGCTCGTCTATGTCACAGCGATGGCGGCGATGTTTCCGGCGGCGGTGCGAAGCGGCGTTGAACGCCTTTTACTGCTGCGCTCGGCGAACCCGTGACGCGGGCTGGCGCAGGGCGGTTGCGCCATTTTGGCACACTTGAGGCTGGCGGTGGTCTTGCAAACGGTTGCGGATGGCCACTCGCGACGTTTCAGGTTGTCCCGCAATGAGCGATTCCCGTCCCCTGCCCGGCGCACTCGTTTACATCGACGGTCAGCCCATTTATCTGGCGGGGATGCGCGACGCCGTTGACGCCGCCATCACGCGGTTGAAAGCCGGGCTGGGCTTTACCTTGTTTACGCTCAACCTCGATCATCTCGTCAAGCGCCGCGTCGATCCGCAGTTTCGCGAAGTTTACGCCCGCGCCACGCTGGTTACGGCGGATGGCGCTCCGGTGGTCTGGCTGGCGCGTCAACAGGGCGTGCGCCTCGAACGAACGACTGGCGCGGACATGCTTGCGCCGATGTGCGAGGCGGCGGAAAGCGCCGGTATTCCGATTGCGCTATTCGGTTCCAGCCTCGAATCGCTCGATGCCGCCGCCGCGGAATTGCGCCGTCGTTTCCCGTGTCTCGACATTCGCCACATCGAAGCGCCCGGGCAGGGGTTCGATCCCGCCTCGCCAGCCTCTGCGGCGGCAATCGAGCGCATCGCGGCAGCCGGCGCACAACTGTGTTTTATCGCCCTGGGAGCGCCGAAGCAGGAAGTATTCGCTGATCGCATGTTGGCGGCGCATCCACATATCGGTTCGCTTGGCGTGGGCGCCGCACTGGATTTTATCTCGGGACGGCAGAAGCGCGCGCCCCTATGGTTGCAGAGGTGCGGGCTTGAATGGGCGTGGCGCCTTTCCCACAATCCATGGCGACTGACCAGGCGATATGCGCGCTGCGCCTGGCTGCTTGCCGAGCTGATGCTGTTCAAACCGTTCGTTGAACGCCGCGCTGTCAACCTGCGCTCGTTGGGGAACTGAACGATGTCGGCTGACTACCGCATTCTGTTGATGCACCCGATGGATCCGCGCGGCGTGAAGATGGGCGGGATTGAAACCCACGTGCGCATGATCCTGGCTCGTCATCCCGCAGATTTCTCCGTGCTGTTCGTTGGCGTCGACGAATTTGGCGATCTGCCGAAAGGCAAAGTGACGCGCGTCGCCATTGATGGGCGCGAAGTCGATTTTCTCCCCGTAGCGCGCATTGACGCCACCCGCATCAATCTGCCGGGCCGCAACTTGCTGGAATCCACCACGTTTCGATACGCAATTGGCGCGCTGCGACACATCGGCGCCATCCGCTCAGCGTTACGTGGCTCGCCTGCCTCGGCGGATTTGCAGCGCTTCGAGTTTGCGCTGCTGCCGAAACTGCTCGGCCTGAAGGCTGTGCAGATGGTGCACGGCGAAGGCTCAAAAGAGCAGAAGATGGACAGCCTCATCAAAAAACTGTGGTTCCTCCATCGCGCCAACGAATGGCTGGCTCTGCGGCTGGCCAATCGCGTGCTTTGCGTCAACGCGAGTATCATCAAACGACTGGAAACCGTGCTGCCTGGCGCCGCGCGCAAGGCCGAAGTGATGACGGTTTCGGTCGATACGCGCGCCTTCGCGCCGCAAGCTTTTGATTGTCGCGACGGAGTGTTTCGTGTTGTCTTCGCCGGGCGCCTCGATGCGTTCAAAGACCCGCCGCTGATGTTTCGCACGCTGGCTCAAGTGCAGGCGCGTCTTGCTGGCAAGTTTGAGTTTCACTACGTCGGCGCCACCGACCCATCTCGGTATCCGGAATTCGCTCAAATCAAGGCGTTCACAATCCAGCACGGCTTTCAGCCCTCGCCAAAGGTCGCGGAAATTGTCGCGCAGTGTCATGCCGGCGTGCTCACCTCGTATTTTGAGGGGATGCCTTGCTATCTGCTGGAAACTCTCAGTGTGGGACGGCCGTTCTGCGCCATCCGGTTGCCGCAGTATGATCCGCTTGTCGTTGAGGGTATCAGCGGCAGGCTTGTCGAGCGCAGCGAGCCTGACGAGGTATGCCTCGAAGCGCTGACGACCGGCTTCGTTGAATTGTGGGAGGCGATCCGTGCAGGTCGCATCGATCCGCAACGTGTGCATCGCCAAGTCGAGCCGTACTCGATTGAAAACCAGATGTCGCGTCTGTTTGCGCACCATCGGGCGCTGCAAGGCGCGCGCCCCGAGGGCGAGCCCGACGGCGTCATTCTTGGGCAAGCCACGCCTTGATGCTACGCACCGTGTTACGCGCGGCGTCCGGGATATCCACGCCGAAGCTCTACCTGGGGTCGCAGAGTTCCCCGATCATCCGCTCATAATTTTCAACGGCGGTTTCCGGCAGATAGTTTTGCGCCCGCTGCACGCGCGGCGCGGGATCTCCGGGGTTCGCAAGGCTGGCGGTAATTGCGGCGGCAAGCGCGCGTTCGTCATCAATCGGCACGATGACGCTTTCTTCCATGCCGGAGACAATTTCACTGGGGCCACGGCAGTCGGTCGAGATCAGCGGGAGGCCGTAAGCCAGCGCCTCCACGGCGACCATGCCGAATGATTCGCTGACCGAGGTGATGACGAAACAACTGGCCATCGCGTAATATTTCCACGGTTCGCGAATGTAGCCCGGCATCTCGACGCGATCAGCAATGCCCAGTCGCCGGGCTTCGGCGCCAAGCGCAGCGCGCTCCGGGCCTTCACCAAGGATGATGAGACGAGTATTGCCCGGCTCCACCCGGGCAAAGGCGCGCAACAGCGTGTCGAAGCGTTTGAGTTTGATGAGGCGTCCGCTGGCGAGCACGCTCGGCGGGCGCGCTCGGATATCGGGCTCGTTGGGCGGCGAACCCGCGTCGCCCCAGACGACTGGATTGTAAATTCGCAGAGTTCGCGCCGGATCCGCGTGCCACGTCTCCAGCAAATCCGAGCGCAGGGTGTTCGATACGGCGATTGTGCGGCCCGTCAGGCGCGTCAGAAGCGGAATCAGGAAGTAGCCAAGACGGCTCAGGAATCGCGGCTCGCTGACAACGAAGCCGTGATAGGAAAGCACAGCGCGACGCGGACGACCGGCAAGCATCGAGGTGATCGTATGCTTCAGGTTCGACGCACCAAGGGCGGAGATCGATACATCCGGGCGCTCTTGCAGCAGCAAATCGCGAAGTCGCAAAACCGAGCGTGCGTGGCTGGTCCCCAACAGCACCTTGCGCACGCGAGTATCGAGATAGGTGTCGTTGTCCTGGGAAATGTAATCGGTGGCGATGATGACCTCGTGCCCACGACGCGCGAGGCCGCTGGCGAGCAGCGTCATGGCGCGTTCTGCGCCGCCGCCGGTAAGTGCGTGCACATAAAAGACAATCTTGCGCGGCTTGAACGGTGGCGCAGCGACAATTGGGGCGCCGGCGTCGGGGGTCGCTGTCGCGCTGCCCGGCGGTCGCGGCGGCGCCTGCGCCGCACCATGCGGGAACCCGCGCTCAATCACGCGCTTAATCAACGCCTGATATTCGTCGAGGGCTTTCTCGACAGTGAAGGCTTGCGCCCTGGCTATACGCGGGGCGGGATCGCCGGGCTCAGCGAGGGCGGCGGAAATTGCATTCGCCATCGCGACCTCGTCGCCGATCGGCGCCAACACGCCGAACTTGCCACACCCTAGAATTTCGCGTGGGCCCTCGCTGTTGGCGGCGACGACGGGCAGCCCGTTCATCAGCGCTTCAGCGATGACAAGGCCGAACGGCTCCTGCGAGGAGGCGAGCGCGAAACACGCGCTTTGCGCGTAATGACCCCAGGGTTGCATGGCATAACCGGGCAGGCTGACGCGCGCTTCAAGACCCAGACGTCGCACTTCGGCTTCGATGTTGGCGCGCTCGGGGCCTTCGCCGAGCAGGACGAGTTTTGCGTTTGCCGGAGTGACCAAGGCGAAGGCGCGAACCAGCGCCGGGAACTGTTTGTAGAACACGAACCGGCCTGCTGACAGCACCACCGGCCCGCGCGCCCGCAAGGCGTCCGCGTCGGCAGCCGGGGCAAGTGGGCCGCCATCGACGGGGTTGTAGATGCGGACGCATTTGTGCGCCGCGCCGTGACAGCGTTGGACCACATAGGCAAGCAAACCGTCGGACACGCAAACGCTTGCGGCAGTCAATCGCGTCAGTATCGCGGTCAGGGCAAAGCCGGTTTGGCTAAGCAACTGCGGCTCGCTGGTGGCATAGCCGTGAAAGGAAAGGATGGCGCGACGCCGGCGGCCGCAAAACAAGGCGGCGAGCGCGTGTTTGAAATTGGAAGCGCTCAGGGCGGACAAGGAAACGTCTGGCTTTTCTTTTGCAAGAAGCTGCGCGAGACGCAGCACGTTGGTCACGATGCCGCCGCCCAAAGTAATGCGGCGAATGGCGGGATCGAGAAAGGACGCATTTTCGGGCGCATCAAAATCCGTGACGAAGATCACGTCGCTCCCACGTCGGGCGAAGCCGCTCGCCAGCAGCGCCCACACGCGTTCAGCGCCGCCGCCGGTGAGGGCGTGGGTGTAAAGCAGTATCTTTTGCGGCGGGGTGTTTCCCGTAGGCGGCATCGAAGCGCTAATGTCCTTTAGGGAACTGCGGAATAAAACTACAGTAAAACCAATAATGATTCATCGACGCATGCGAAACAAGGTGAATGCTGGTGGAGACGGGTTAGTGTTGATCGAGGTGCAGATTTCACCTGATGGCGTTTATGAATGGCAACATCGCCTTTTAAAACGGCTGGCGTCGCGTGGACATGGGGTGACACTTACCGCAGGGACGGCGGCCGAGCCATGGCCTGCATCGCTGGATCTGCTCCTGCGGCTGGAAAGCGTTGTCTATGGTGCGGCCCCGGGCATGGTGCGGGTGACGCGCGATGTGACCCAATTTGGCGGCGACCCCGCGCAAGCCGATCTCTGCATCGATCTGACGGGGGCGGCGCGACCCCTTGCCCTGTCGCCGTGCTGGGAGGGACAGACGTCGCTTGCTGGCGCGATTTCGGCGTTGCTCGCGGACCGCTCACCGCAATTAAGCGTGGTGCAACGAATGTCAGGTGATCGCGCCGAGGTTTTGGCGCGAGGCGTCGCGGCCTTGCCGGAAAAAGGCGTGTTCGGCGCGGGCCTGCGGCGCGCCTGCGAACGAATGGGTGATTTGTTGCTTCAGGCGGTGCGCGACAAAGAGCGCGTCGTCGCCGCAACGGTGAGCCCGACGGCGAGCACGACGTTGGCGAAACCGGCTCACATCAATGCATTCGCGCCGGTCGCCTTTGGCTTGAACAGCCTCACGGCCAAAATTGTCGATCGGCTGACGCGGCTGGCGACAACCGCGCCGCAGTGGCGCACGGCCTGGCGGCAGACCTCGCTCAACACGCTGGAGACGCTGGCTTGGGGCGTCACCGCGTTCGCAATCCTGCCGGATGACGGCAAGCGCTATTTCGCCGACCCGTTCGGATTTCACCACGACGGCGTAACGCACGTGTTTTGCGAAGAATATCCCTACGCAACCGGCCGCGGAATCATCTCGGCGTCGACGCTGTCGGCGGCGGGCGCCAGCCAACCCCGGCCGGTGCTGGAGTGTGATTGTCATCTTTCCTATCCGATGATTTTCGAAGACGCCGGAACCATCTACATGATCCCGGAGACGTCGCAGAAGCGCACGCTCGAACTGTGGCGGGCGGAACGTGTGCCAGATCGATGGGTGCGTCAGGCGGTGTTGCTGGAAGGCGTCGAAGCCTCCGACGCGACAATTCTCAGGCATGAGGGGCGTTGGTGGATATTCGCCAGCGTGCATGACGAGGGCGCCTCGTCGTGGGATGCGTTGGGCTTGTTTTACGCGGATGCACTCGAAGGGCCGTGGCGCGCGCATCCCGGCAATCCCGTGCTGATCGACGCCGGCGCGGCGAGGCCCGCCGGCCACATGATTTCGAAGCGCGGTAAAATTTTTCGGCCGGCGCAGAATTGTCTGCGCAGGTATGGCGCTGGCCTGGCGTTGGCGGAAGTCGAGCGTCTGGATCTCGATGGCTACAGACAAACGACGCTGGCGGAGCTGGCCCCGCCCCTTAATGCGCTGGGCGCTCACACGCTGAACTCAGCCGGCGGCTTTGAGTTAATTGATATATTCTCGTAATCAGGCGTTTGTGCCGCGCGTCCGGATTGGCTCTTGACCCGTGCGGCCCGCCGACGCATTTTGCGGCGGTTCCCGGTTTGGAGATTTTTATGCGAGTTGGCGTTCTGGGTTGTGCGACCGTGGTGGGCGTGTTTACGCTGACATGCGCGACATTTGCGCAGGCGCGCCCGCAGACGCCGGCTGGCAACCGCTACATACCCTATCGCGTGCAGGCGCCCCGGTGCGACGACGCCGAGGTTTTGTCGACGTTGCGCTCGCGATTTTCGCAGCGCGAATCCTACTACTGGAAATCCGGCCTCGAAATAGAAGGTTTTGAACTCGTCTCGGAGAACCCCAGGCAGGCGCCGGGCTATGACACCATTCCCCGCCGCTATTGCCGCGCGCGCGCCTTGATGAACGATCATCACATTCGCGCTGTCGCTTATTCCATAGGTGAGGATCTCAACATGACCGGCGGCGACGCCGTCCACAGTCTTAGCCAGTCGCTGACCTTCGGATTTTTCCCGGCGTTCAACGCCAATCCGTCGGTCAATTGGGGCGTCGAATGGTGCGTCTCGGGGCTCGACCGCAGTTACACCCATTCCTTGCTGTGCCGCGCGGCGGGGCCATAAGGGCGACGGAGATTTCAATTTGTCGGGTTGTTTGAGAAGGCTTGCCTGGGCTCTCACTGGGGTCATGGTTCTGACTTTCGCGAGCCTCAGCGAGGCGCCTGCGCAGTTTCGTCGTAACGCTCCAAAAAGTGATTGCGTGCTCGACCGTTGCGGCCAACCGAGCGACGCAACTTCGCCCAACCAGCCGGCGAAAAACCAGCCGGCGCAAAACCAGCCCGAGGCGACCCCCAACCCGACCCCTGACAGCGACAATGCGATTGTGGCGCCGCCCACCTCGCGCTTTCGTCGCGGCCCGAGCGCGGCGACGGGCAACTTTGATTTCTATGTGTTGTCGCTATCGTGGTCGTCCGGGTTTTGCGCCACGAACGACCGCGCCGGCGGCAAGGGGCAGTGCGATATCGGCTCCAATCTTGGCTTCGTTGTGCATGGCCTGTGGCCGCAGTTTGAGCGCGGATTTCCCAGCGATTGCGATCCTTCCGCGAGGCCGCCGACGCGTACCGCGCTCGATGCCGCCAAAGGACTGTTTCCGGACGAGGGACTGGCGCGCTACGAGTGGCGCAAGCATGGCGCATGTTCGGGCAAGTCGGCTGCCGATTATTTCGCCGACGTGCGGTTTGCGCACGACAAGGTGAAAATACCTGCCGAGTTCGTCGATCTGCGCGCCGAGGAACGCGTTTCTCCCAGCGAGATCATGAGTGCGTTTCAGACCGCCAATCCCCGCCTGCGACCGGGCATGATGGCGGTGGGTTGCACGCGCGGCGTGTTGCAAGAAGTGCGCATCTGCCTGTCGAAGGACTTGCGCGATTTTCGCCCGTGTCCAGAGGTGGCGCGCAGTTCGTGCCGTACGCGCGAAGTGCGTGTGCCTCCGATCCACTAGGGCAGCGGGCGTGAATTATCATCACGCGTATCATGCCGGAAATTTCGCTGACGTCTTCAAGCATGCGTTGATAAGCCGCGTGCTGATTTATCTCATGCGCAAGGATGCGCCGCTGCGGTATATCGATACGCACGCCGGCGCTGGGCTCTACCGGCTCGATAGTGAAGCCGCGCGCACGACCGGCGAATGGCGCGACGGTGTCGGACGGCTCGGCTACTGCGACATGCCGGGCGATGTGGCGGCCCTGATGACGCCTTATCTCAACGCGGCAGGCATCTTGCCGGGCGCCGAATTAGCGTCGTATCCGGGTTCGCCGCTGCTGGCGCAGCACCTGTTGCGCGCCGATGACAGGCTGACGTTGTGCGAGTTGCATCCCGTCGCTGCGAAATCGCTGACGCGCGCGATCGGCCGCGACCGGCGCGTCAAGATTTTGCAAACCGATGGATATGCCGGCCTTAACGCGATGACGCCGCCGGTGGAGCGTCGCGGTCTGGTGCTACTCGATCCGCCGTTTGAGGCGGCGGACGAATTCGACCACATGACGCAGGCGATTGAAGCGGCGTGGCGCAAGTGGCCGACCGGGGTTTATATGGCGTGGTATCCCTGCAAGGACGCCCGGAAAAGCGCCGGGTTTGGCGATGGTTTGACCCGGGCCGGCATTCGCCGCGTGCTGCGGCTTGAATGCGCGGTAGCGCAGCCGCAGCCGGATGGGCCGCTTTCAGCGTGTGGGCTCATCCTCATCAACCCGCCGCATGGGCTGGCGGCGGAAGCGCGAATGTTGTTGCCTTGGCTGACGCAAGTGATGGCGCGTGGACGCGGCGCAACATGGAGCGTTGAGCAACTGGCGGGTGAGTAAGGCGTGGGCGCGGTTAAATTGTGATAACGACACGCCGCAGCGGTTTCGAACTGAAAGATATTCAAAACAGGAGCACCCCATGATCCGTGTTCGTATGGTCCCCGCCTCGCCGTTCGTGCGCAAGTGTCGCATCGCGGCGGCGCATCTGGGCCTTGGAGACCGTGTGGAATTTGTCGACGCGCATGCGGACAGCGACGACGCGCTGCGCAAGAAAAACCCACTCAACAAAATTCCCGTCGCCGTGCTCGATGACGGCGCGGTCATCTACGACAGCGTGGTCATTGTCGAATATTTCGATCATCTGGCCGGCGGCGGAAAAATCATCCCGGTTGAACCTGGAGCGCGGTTCCGCGCGCTGAGCTTGCAAGCGCTGGCCGATGGAGTGATGGATGCCGCCATCCTGATCGCCTACGAGGCGCGCTATCGCGAGCCGCACCAACATTCGCCGCGCTGGCTGGCGCACCAGCAGACCAAGATCGACGCTGCGCTTGACGTACTCGAAGCCGCGCCGCCGTCCCCCGACATCAACGCAGGTGAGATTGCGCTGGCCTGCGCGCTGGGTTTTCTGGATTTGCGGCTGGGCGGCACATGGCGCGAGGGGCGCCCCAGGCTGGCGCGATGGCTGCAGGATTTCGCCGCCCGGGTTCCCTCGTTCGAGGCGACACGGGCGACAAAATGAAGCCAGTCGCGCGTCACGCGCGAAATCAAGCTCAGTCGCGCGTTAGGCGCGAATTTAAGCTCAGTCGCGCGCGGACGCGGTCGCCAAACGGCCGAAGATCTCAGGGCGCAAAAGGGCGCAAAAATGGCGCGAGCCGCAGCCCGCGCCATCTCAAAGGGTGCGTCGCGGTTCAGGCGAGCGGGGGAATGCGCAGCACCTGACCGGGATAGATGAGATCGGGGCTCTTCAACATCGGTCGGTTGGCCTCGAAGATGTCGGTGTTCTTGCCACCCTTGCCGTGGCCATACTGGGACTCGGCGATCTTCCAGAGGTTGTCGCCCTTGACGACCGTGTAGAACTTCGATTCCGGCTCTACCTTAGCTGGTGTAATGTTGTTTTCGACGGTTGACACGCCGACGCTGTTGCCAATGGCTATGGCAATTTTTTCCGCCTCTTCTGTGGATTTTGCGCCCCCGGTAACAACCACCTTGTCGCCGTCCACATTGATGTCGACGCCTGAAGCGTCCAGACCGTGCTTTTCAAGCTCTTTCTTGAATTCATCCGCAGAGGCTGCCTTTGTCTCCGTCGCTCCAAAAATCTTGGCGCCAACCGTTTTGGCGAAACTTAAAAGGCCCATTGAAAATCTCCTTCACCGTCCAAAGTGACAGCCAGCGCAATCTAGTGGCTTGTCGCCGCCGATGAAACCCCGGTGGAGCAAATAATTGCCACGCCGGAAAGCCGAAGCGGTTTTCACATTGTCTGCAGATTCGTGTATTCGTCGCCGCGATGTCGGTTGCGCCGCGATGGCGCGTGTGGAGTTGGCAATGAGCGTCGAGGCGGGAGCAAAGTCTGCGCTGGTCACCGGCGCCGCGCGTCGCATCGGTCGGGCTATTTCGGAAACGTTGTCGCAGGCAGGTTATCGCGTCGTGGTGCACGCAAGCCGCCGCTCGGCTGACGAGGCGCTGGCGCTTGCGGCGCAGATCACCGCGACAGGCGGTTGCGCTGTGGCGGTTATCGCCGATCTCGACGATATCGAGCAGACGCAAGCCCTGTTGGAGCGCGCCCGCGAGGCGGTGGGCCCGTTGGATCTGATCGTCAACAACGCCTCCATTTTCGAGGCGGATGAGGCGATTACTTTTGACGTCGCGCATTTCGAGCGAATGATGCGGGTTAATCTGCGTGCGCCGCTGCAGCTTGCGGCAGCGTTCGCCAAATCCTTGGGGCCAGACGCAGAAGGCTGCATCGTCAACATCCTCGATCAACGGGTATGGCGCCTCAACCCGAAATTTTTTTCGTACACCCTGTCGAAGGCCGCGTTGTGGACAGCGACGCAGACAATGGCGCAGGCGTTCGCGCCGCGCATCCGCGTCAATGCTGTGGGTCCGGGCCCGACGCTCGCCAACAAAATCGATGGCGGCGGGGGGTTCGAGCGCGAAGCGGCGGCGGTGCTTTTGGGGCGGGCGGTCGAGCCGCAGGAGATTGCTGAAGCCGTGCTTTATTTGGCCCAAGCGCGCGGCGTGACGGGCCAGATGATTGCGGTGGACGGCGGCCAGCACCTGGCGTGGCGCACGCCGGATGTCGTGTGAGGCGCCGCTCGTTCAGTCGGCCGTCGGCAACCGCCGCATGGTGAATTCGATGCGACCATCGGGCAACTCGCGCCACGATTCGACCTCGGTCATGTAGGCGGCTTTCGGGAAGCGACTGAACCAGCTCTGCGCCTCGGCGCGCGCATCGGTGCGCGGCAGTGTGAAGGTCTGGCGTCGCCAGGCGCCCGTCTGGGTCTGTTTGGCGCGAGCGCTGCGGCGGCTGCGCTCAGCCAGGGTGCGGGCAACCTCGGCAGGCGTTTTGCGTTCGATAATCACGCGGAACTCCAACGGTCGGAGGTCGAGTGTAGCCGATTTCCGCGACATCAGGGAGTCCCGTGCTGACAGTCCAGTGCTGACAGTCCGTACTGCCGCGCGGGCTTAGCTTGAGCGTCGGGTCGCGGCCTCCAGCAGGCGCGCCAGTACAGCGGGGTCACGCGGAAATCCGGCGCGAATCCAGGCCGCTTGCAACTGCTTCAATGTTTCGCCCATCTCTTTGCCGCTGCGCACGCCGTGAGCCATCAGGTCGGCGCCGCGAAACGGCATGCGCGGCTCGGGCGTGTCCTGCAAAAAGCTGGCAGCCGATCGCCAGGCTATGTCGTCCGCTGCAGCGCAGCTTTCGGCGTGCGCGAGGATCAGCGCATCGAGCGCGGCGACGCGGCCCTGGGTAAACAGCAAAGTGTGCAACTGGCGTGGTTGCGGCGGCTCACTGGCGCCATGCAGGCCGGCGAGAGCCGCTGCGGCGGCGTCTGCACGGCCTGTCTCAACATTCGACAACCGCAAATGTTGACGCAGTCGTTCGGCGTCGTCGCGCGTCATGACGGCAAGGGCGATCATTCGCAACAGGGCGTCGGGGGGTCGCTGGTGGGCTTGTTCAATTGCGATGACGCGCTCAAGTCGCGCAGGGTAGGCGACGCCACGCAATAAAATTTGAAAAATGCCGGCGTCGCTGATGTCGCCGGTGACAGCGCCAGCCCGCGTTGTAACGAGAAATTTGAGCAGCTCGGCGCGCACGCGCTCGCGCGACAACTGGCGCAAGCCGTCGCGGTTGGCGAGAATGGCGGAACGGGCGGCTGCGTCCGTGACGCCGTCGCCGTAGGCCGAATGAAAGCGGAAATAACGCAGTATGCGCAGGTAGTCCTCGCGGATGCGTTGGCCGGCGTCGCCGATGAAACGCACGCGGTGCGCCGCGATATCCTCGAGGCCGCCGGTGTAATCGTGGAGCTTGCCATCGGCGCTCAAAGACAGCGCGTTGATGGTGAAATCGCGGCGCATCGCGTCCAGCTCGAAACTTGTGCCGAAGCGGACGATGGCGCGGCGTCCATCGGTTTCGACATCCTGCCGTGTTGTCGTCACCTCGAAGGGCGCGCCATCGACAACCAGGGTCACTGTGCCGTGCTCAACGCCAGTCGGCACGCTGCGCAATTTCGCCGCACGCGCGCAGGCGATGATTTCCTGCGGCGGAATCGTCGTTGCAAAATCGACCTCATGCACGGCATGGCCGAGCAGAGCGTTGCGAACCGCGCCGCCGACGACGCGGGTCTCGCCAGCGTCGGCCAACGCCTCGAAAACGCGTTTGACTTTGGCGTCCTGCAAGAACGCAGCCTCAAGCCGGAGGCTGGCGCGGACGTTTTCCAGGAGCTTATCGGTCACGGCTGGAACAGCCTGATATAAAGGTTGCGCAACATGCCTGCGGTGGCGCCCCAAATGTAGCGATCACCCCACGGCATGGCGTAGAACTGCCGCGCGCCGCCCATGATCTCGCGGGTTTCCAGCCGATGGTTGGCCGGCGTCATGAGAAATTCCAGCGGCGTCTCGAAGGCGTCGTCGACCTCGTCGCAATTGAGCGTCAGTTCGAACGGCGGTGTCACTATGGCCAGCACCGGAAATATCCGGTACCCTGTCCCGGTTACGTAGGTGTCGAGATAGCCGAGCGGCTCGATGTGGCTGGGATCGAGACCGATTTCCTCGTGCGCCTCGCGCAGCGCGGCGGCGACCGGGCTGGCGTCACCGGCATCGATGCGACCGCCGGGAAAAGCGATCTGGCCCGAGTGGTTGCGCAGATGCGTTGCGCGTTGGGTGAGCAGGACCGTCGCGCCTTGCGGGCGGGCGATGATGGCGCACAGCACGGCTGCCGGCGCGCCGCCGCTGCGCTCTGCTGCGGGAAAAGCGCCGGGGTTGAGTACGTGATCGCCCCATTTTTCGAGCGGGCTGGCGGCGCGCGTCAAGGCCGACACGTCGAGGCTCAAGTGGGCGCGGGCCCGCGCACGAACGATCTCGGCAGTGAAATTCAAGGCGGTACTGGCGGCTGGCGCAATCATCGCAGGTTGTCGATCCGGGCTGCCGGGGCGATGACGAAAAACTCGCCGCCGGAAGCCACTCCATACATCGCGACGCCTTCGATGTCGCGCGTCTCGCCGCGCGCCACAAGGTCGTAGAAGACCGCGCGGCTGACCAGCGCCCACAGGTCGGCGCGGATGTGCACATATGGTTTGACGCCATCGGCCGGGCCGGTGTCGAAGCGCAAGGGATGCCCGGCGCCGGCGCTCACCCAGGTCTCGACGTTGGTGCGAAATCGCAGGGTCGCTGCGCCGCCGGCTTCGTCCACAAGCATTTCTACCGCCACAAACGGCGCATCCTCGACCTCGATGGCGATTTTTTCGATGGGGGTGACGAGAAAATAGCCGTTGGCGTCCTTGCGAAGGATGTTTGAAAAAAGCTGCACCATGGCCGCCCGGCCAATGGGCGAGTTTTGATACGTCCAGGCGCCGTCGCGGTGGATTTTCAGGCCAATGTCGCCACAATCGGGCGGATTCCAGAGGTGAACCGGGGCCGGACCGCGACCGGCGATGGCGCTGGCGGCGCTGGCCAAGCCCGACAGCTTCGGCTCGGACGGCGGGGAATTGTCCGGGTTTTCTACAAGGTCGGCCATAATCTCGCGCCATTATTGCAACATGGAACCTAACGGGCGCGCCCGGCCCCTACAACAGAAGTCAGCACAAATTGATCCCCAATGGATCGACAAAGCGCTGGGGCGGCCTACAGTGCGGTACAAAGTTTGCTTGCGCTGTTCGAGCGGCGTTGCGTAAAACCGAATTCGTCGCCAGGAGCCGTCATGAACGTCCACCCGGAAACAACCGTAAGAATGCAAGGCGGCGCCGACTATGCCAAATCCCTGCAGAACGCCTTCACGGAGGACCATGACGCCATCGTGCGCAGCGCCGAGGCGACGCTTGAAAAGGTCGCCGCCGCGCGCAAGGCCATTGGCGAAGTCATTTTTGGTCAGGAGGCAGTGGTTGAGCAGACGCTCGTCACTTTAATTGCCGGCGGCCATGGCTTGCTCGTCGGCGTGCCCGGACTTGCAAAGACCAAACTGGTGGAGACGCTCGGCGTCGTGCTTGGGCTGGATTCACGCCGTGTGCAATTCACCCCTGACCTGATGCCCGCCGACATTCTCGGCTCCGAGATCATGGAGGAGGCGGACAGCGGTCGCCGCGCGTTCCGCTTCGTTCGCGGCCCGATCTTCGCGCAACTGCTGATGGCGGATGAAATCAATCGCGCCAGTCCGCGCACGCAATCGGCGCTGCTTCAGTCCATGCAGGAATATCACATCACTGTCGCCGGCGAGCGACACGACCTGCCAAAACCGTTTCATGTTCTGGCGACGCAGAACCCGCTGGAGCAGGAGGGCACGTATCCCCTGCCGGAAGCCCAGCTCGACCGCTTTCTGATGCAGATTGACGTCGGCTATCCCGACCGCAAGGCGGAACGTCGCATTCTCATTGAAACGACGGGCGACACGGCAGCCGCCGCCAGAGCGGCGATGACCGCTGACGATCTGATGATGACGCAGCGGCTGGTGCGGCGTCTTCCGGTTGGCGACAGCGTTGTGGAAGGCATTCTCGATCTCGTGCGTTCGGCGCGTCCCGGTGAGGGCGACGCCGCGCTGACCAAGTTTATCGCCTGGGGGCCGGGGCCGCGCGCGGCGCAATCGCTGATGCTGGCGTCGCGGGCCCGGGCGCTTGTCGATGGGCGTCTGGCGCCGTCGCTCGACGATGTTCGGGCTTTGGCTGCGCCTGTGTTGAAACATCGTATGGCGCTGACGTTTGCGGCGCGGGCGGAGGGCGAAACGATACCCGGCGTCATTGAGCGCCTGCTCGGTCGGCTTGGCTGACGCAATGCTGGAAGCGCGCCTGCTGCCAAAGAGCGAATCAGGCGTCGATGCGCGCCATCAGCGTGGCGCACTCGATTTGGCCAGACGATTGCCGGCGCTGCTGGTGTCGGCCAAGGAAATTGCGGCGACGGTCATGCATGGCGTGCATGGCCGCCGTCGCGTCGGCGTCGGGGAAACTTTCTGGCAATATCGCCCGTTCGTCATGGGTGAATCGAGCCAGCGCATCGACTGGCGACGTTCCGCGCGGGATGACCGCGTCTATGTGCGCGAACGCGAATGGGAAGCCGCACACACCGTCTGGCTATGGATGGATCGTTCACCTGGCATGGCGTACGTTTCAAATCTCGCGCTGCAATCGAAAGTCGACCGCGCCATGGTGCTGGGTCTCGCCATGGCCGATCTGCTGGTGCGTGGCGGCGAGCGGGTCGGCATCGCCGGGCTGACGCGGCCGATGGCGACACGCAACATCGTCGAACGTTTCGCCGAAGCGATGATCGAGGAGGAGCAACGCGGCGCGGCAGGCGCGGAGTTGCCGCCGGCGCAGGCGCTGGCGCCACGAACCCAGGCGATCCTGTTTGGCGATTTTCTGTCGCCGCTCGCGGAAATCACCACAATGCTGCACGCGATGGCTTCGCGCGGCGCGGTTGGCCATGTGGTGATGATCTGCGACCCCATCGAGGAGACGTTCCCGTTCACCGGCCACATGGAATTTCTCGACGTTGACTCAAGCGCCCGGCTGCGCGTCGGCGAGGCGGAAAGCTTTCGCAAGGATTATCTGACGCGGCTGGCGCGCCACCGCGATGGCGTCGAAGCGGCGTGTCGCTCGCGCGGCTGGAGTTTCTCTCTGCATCGCACCGACAAACCAGCGGCCGGCGCGGTGCTCAATCTGCGCATGCGGCTGGAGGCTGGTTTTGGCGGCGCCAGCGGGGGAGGTTCGTAATGGGCGCGCTGCCGCTGGCCTTCTCGGCGCCGCTCGTGCTGGGCGCCTTGGCGCTGTTGCCGGCGCTCTGGTATTTGTTGCGCATCACGCCGCCGCGCCCGCGCCAAATGGCGTTTCCGCCGCTGAAACTCATTCTGGATCTGCCGCCGAAAGACGAAACCCCGGCGCGCACGCCGTGGTGGCTGCTGGCCCTGCGGCTGGGACTGGCGGCGCTGATCGTGCTGGCGATGGCCGGCCCCATCTGGAACCCGTTGCGCGCCGGCATCGGCGGCAAGGGGCCGCTGCTGATTGTTCTCGATGACAGTTGGGCGGCCGCGCCGACATGGGAAGAACGCATCGCCGCCGCCGCCGAGCGCCTCAACGCGGCTTCCCGCGAGGGACGACCGACCGCACTGATGGCCATCTCCGAAGGCGGCCGCGAGATCGTGCCGGCGGATGCGCCGAGGTCTCTCGAGCGCCTGCGCGCGATGCAGCCACAACCCTACATCGCGGATCGCGCCGCAGCTTTGGGCGCAGCGCAACGGTTTCTCGCCGCCCATGAGAATTGCGATGTCGTGTGGCTGGCGGACGGCCTCGCCGTCGGCAATGCAAAAACCTTTGCCGACGGACTATCGACGGCGCTGGCGGGACGCGACATGACGATTTTCACGCCGGAGCGTCCGGCGCTGGGGTTGACTGGAACGCAAAACAGCGCCGGTGCGCTCGAGGTTCAATTGGCGCGCGCGTCCAACGCCGGGCGCTCCGGCGGCGTGCTGCGCGCACTCGACCTGCGCGGCCTCGCCATCGGTGAAGCAATCTTCGATCTCGGCGACAAGTTGAGCGGAACAGCGAAATTTGAGCTGCCCATCGAGTTGCGCAACGAGATCGCCCGCGTCGAAATCGCCGATGAACATTCCGCTGGCGCCGTGAGTTTGCTCGACGAGCGTTGGAAACGCCGCCGCGTCGGCGTTTACTCCGGCGTCACCGCAGACACGGCGCAGCCATTGCTGTCGCCGACTTATTACATCGTCAAAGCGCTGGCCCCGTTCGCCGATGTGCGCGAGCCACGCCCGGGGCGCGGTGAACCTGTCGCCACGATGCTGGAGGACCGCGTGTCGGCCATTGTGCTCGCCGACGTCGGTGTCGTCAGCGAACCCGCCCATAGTCAACTGCAAAAGTTTGTCGAGAATGGCGGACTGTTGTTGCGCTTCGCTGGCACCCGTCTTGCCAGCTCCACGGATGACTTGTCGCCAGTGCGGTTGCGGCGCGGCGGGCGCGTGCTTGGCGGCTCGTTGTCGTGGGATACCCCGATGAAGCTGGCGCCCTTTGAGCGCGAGAGTCCGTTGTTCGGTCTTGACGCGGCGCCCGATATCACGGTCAACCGGCAGGTGCTGGCCGAGCCCGAAGCCGGCGTGCCTGGCAAAACCTGGGCGACGCTCACTGACGGGACGCCGCTCATCACCGCAGCGCGGCGTGGCAAGGGGCTTATCGTGCTGGTGCATGTGACGGCGGACACAACCTGGTCCAACCTGCCGTTATCCGGGCTTTTCGTGGACATCCTGCGACGGGTGATCGCGATGACGCCGGAGTCCGGCGCCGGCGCGGGCGAGCCCGTTGCAGAGGCGAGCGCCGTGCCGGTGCGCGAGACCTTGGCGCCGACGCGCACGCTGGACGGTTTTGGGGCGCTCGGAGCGCCGCCGCTGACGGCGAAACCCGTTTCACCCACCTATACGGGGGCTGGGAACGCCGAACATCCGCCCGGCTTTTACGGTCCCGCCAACGCGCTGCTGGCGGTCAATACGCTGTCCCCCGGGGACAAGCTCGAAGCGATGAATTTTGACGGCCTTAACGCCACAATGGAATCGCTGCGCAAATCCGCGCCGGTCGATCTGCGGGCTTGGCTTGTCGTCGGGGCTTTCCTTCTGCTGGCGCTCGACGCTGTCGCGTCGATCTGGCTGGCCGGCGGTCTGGCGCGCTTCAGCCGGCGTGCGGCGAGCGCCGCAGCGGTATTGGCGGCGCTGTTGGCGGCAAACCTGGTGACGCCGCCGCGCGCTTCTGCGCAACCCAAAGAGGTTGTCACCGCGCCGAGGGCGAGCCCGCCGGGGCCCAAAGAGATGGAATCGATTCTGCAAACGCGGCTCGCTTACATCCTGACCGGCGATGCACGCGTCGATGAAGCCAGCGAACTTGGATTGGCGGCGGTGTCTCGCGCGTTGGCGCAGCGTACGTCGCTAACGCCAGGCGAACCGGTTGGGCTGGATCCGGCCCGCGATGAACTGGCGTTCTATCCCTTCATCTACTGGCCCGTCGTCGCTGAAAAGGCGCTGCCGAATGCGCAGGCGGTGACGCGCATTGCCGCCTTCATGAAGAACGGCGGCACCATCGTTTTCGACACGCGTGACGCCAGCACGGCGCGGCCCGGCGGACAGCCGAGCCCGGAGCAGGCGTGGCTGCGCAAGCTTCTCGCCAACGTCGATGTGCCCGAACTCGAAGTCGTGCCGCGCGATCATGTGGTGACGAAAACCTTCTATCTGCTCGACCAGTTTGTCGGTCGCACGACGACGGGACAGACATGGATCGAAGCGTTGCCGGCGGAATCGGGTGACGGCGCCAACCGGCCGGCGCGGGCTGGCGACAGCGTTTCACCGCTGATTATAACATCGAATGATCTGGCGGCTGCGTGGGCGGTGTCGCGCAACGGGGAGGCGTTGTTGCCGATTTCGCCGGGTGGCGCGCGCCAGCGCGAGATGGCGCTGCGCGGCGGCGTCAATCTCGTCATCTATACGCTCACCGGCAACTACAAGGCCGATCAGGTGCATGTACGTGATCTCCTGGAGAGGCTTGGCCATTGACCTCGTTTCACCTCGCCTTCGCGCCATTGGCGCCTGTGTGGTTGCTCCTCGCCCTCGCTGCGTTGGGCGTATTGACGATTGCGCTCGGATTGCTGGCGCGACGGCGCGGCGCTTGGTTGCGGGGGCTTGGCCTTGCCCTCGTCTTGCTGGCGCTGGCGGACCCCTCGCTGGTGCGCGAAAACCGCGACCCATTGAAGGACGTCGTCGCCGTCGTGCTGGATCGCAGCGCGAGTCAGAGTATTGGTGATCGCACGGCGCAAACCGATCAGGCGCGACAGGCAATCGAAAAATCATTGCAGGCGCTCGGCAACATTGAAACGCGTTTTATTGATGCGGGCGCCAACGACCCAGGCAACGATGGCACGCGGTTGTTTCAAGCGCTCAACCAGGCGCTGGCGGATGTGCCGCCAGAGCGCGTCGGTGCAGCGATTCTCGTCACCGACGGCGTGGTGCACGACATTCCCGCCACGACAGATGGCCTCGGGTTTCGCGCGCCCCTGCATGTGCTCGTCACCGGGCAGGTGAAGGAGCGCGACCGGCGAATCGAACTCGTCGAGGCGCCGCGCTTTGGCATCGTCGGCAAGGACCAGACGATTGTCGCGCGCGTCCTCGACAGCGCGGACGGCGGCGAACCGGTTACCATCACCGTGCAACGCGATGGGGTGGAAATAGCCTCGTTGCGTGCGGCCGTCGGGCAGCTGGTGCGCGTGCCGGTTCGCATCGAGCACGGCGGGCCCAACGTGGTGGAGCTCGATGTGGCGAGCCTGCCCGACGAACTGACGACGCTCAACAACAAGGCGGTCGTTATTGTCGAGGGCGTGCGTGACAAGCTGAAGGTGTTGCTGGTGTCGGGCGAGCCGCACGCCGGCGAGCGCACCTGGCGAAACCTGTTGAAATCCGACGCCAACGTCGAACTGGTGCACTTCACAATTTTGCGTCCGCCGGAAAAGCAGGACACCACGCCGATCAACGAGCTGGCGCTGATTGCGTTTCCCACAGCCGATCTGTTCGGTCGCCGCATCAACGACTTCGACCTGATTATTTTTGATCGTTATTCGAACCAGACCGTGCTGCCGTCGGTGTATTTTCAGAACATCGTGAAATATGTGCGTGGCGGCGGCGCGATGCTGATGGCGGTGGGGCCGGATTACGCCAATCGCGACGGGCTATTCTATTCGCCGCTGGGCGCCATTGCGCCGGCGCGGCCCGACGGCAAGCTGTTGGAGCAACCGTTTCGCGCGACGATCAGCGCCGACGGGCGCAAACATCCGGTATCGCGGGATTTGCCGGGGTCGGAGGTTTCGCCGCCGGCGTGGAGCGACTGGTATCGCCAGGTACGCACGCAAAAACTGCGCGGCGTATCGGTTATGACCGGGGCTGAAGATTCGCCGCTGTTGCTGTTGTCGCGCGAGGGCAAGGGCCGTATCGCGCTGCTGACTTCCGACCAGATGTGGCTGTGGGCGCGTGGCTATCAGGGCGGCGGGCCGCACCTAGAATTGCTGCGCAAGCTGGCGCATTGGCTGATGAAAGAACCGGACCTTGAGGAAGAGGCGCTGCGCGCGAGCGCGCGCGGCAAGGAAATGACGGTGACGCGGCAGACGTTGAAAGATGAAATTGCGCCCGTGACGATCACGGCGCCAAGTGGCAAAACGCGTACGCTCGCGTTGGCGCCAGGCGCACCAGGCCTCGCCACCGCAGATGTCACGGTGGACGAATTCGGATTGTATCGCCTCAGCGACGGCGAGCTGACAACGCTCGTCAACGTTGGCCCGGAAAATCCGCGCGAGTATCAG
The DNA here is from genome assembly GCA_043744855.1 of Hyphomicrobiales bacterium. GTDB lineage: Bacteria > Pseudomonadota > Alphaproteobacteria > Rhizobiales > Beijerinckiaceae > Terripilifer. The sequence continues at coordinate 14,367 of JAYTTW010000309.1, read as the reverse complement.
GAAGTGGTGTCGACACCAGAAAAACTGCGCCCGCTCGCCGAGGCGACCGGCGGCACGGTGCGGCGTATCGGCGTCGCCGGCGGCGACACCATCGTCATGCCGCGTTTCGCCGCCATGCGCGAAAGCCCGATCTACGGCGGCGCGGATTATATCGGCGTCAAGCGCACCGGGGCGAGCGTCGTAACCGGCGTTGGCGTCGCGCCGCTTGCCATCGGTTTTGTGGGTTTGCTGGCGTTGCTCGGCAGCGTGCTGATGGCATGGCTGTGGGAAGGGCGCCGCAAACGCGCCGAATGAGTCTATCGGCGCACGAGGCCAACGTCGCCGATCCAGGCGAGACTTGAAGTCTGCGTGTCGTCTGAATCGCAGAAGACAGCAATGTCGACGAGGCGCAATCCCTTTTCGCCCGGCCAGAACAATTGCGCGATGTCGGCGAGATCGATCTGTTCGTCGCGCCATTGCCCGATGTTTTCGTCGCCACCGTCGGCGACGTAATGGGGAAAACCGCCGATGAATTTCGTGTCGCCGCGATGCAGGCGGTTGCCCCAGATAATTTCGAAGCGGCGTTGTTTGTTATCGGGCGTCTGAAGCACGACGAAGAAACGCGCGGGATGGTCGTCGCCCTCGCGCGTGCGCTCATCGCGATCGCTCCGAATTGGCGTTTCGATAAACCACCGCCATTGCAGCACAGGATATTCGTCAACGGCGATATCGACGTGGCGAAACAGCATGGAGGCGCTGGCGCTGGTTTCGACGCGCAGCGCGTTGACGCCGGCCTTGTTGGCGAAAGACATCTGCATCGGCGCGCGCGTCCAGAACTTGGCGTGGCGCCAGCCCGGCGGTGGCGGATCGAGCGGAAACGGTTGCGTGAAAACCATCAACGCGACGGTCGCCGCGCCGTTGGCGCGCAAGACGTTTTCGCGCGGCGGTTCGCGCAGCAGCCAAACGGCGATCGCCGCGCCGGCCGCCGCCAGCAGCAAAGCGCCGACGATCCACTTTCGCCACGGCCCCGGCCATTCCGCAAACTTGCGCATTTTGGCATCCATGCGGTCAAAGCGCCCGTCGCGCCGCGCGGTTCACCCGGCTCGGGAAATCGATCCGGCGACGCCGTCAAAGGCTTGCGGCTGCAATTCCAGATGCAGAAGGCGCGCCGGATCGACCGGGCCGGGCATCGTCAGGCGACCCTGCGGCGTCCGCTTGAATCCGAAGCGCTGGTAATACGGCTCGTCGCCGACGAGGATGACGAGCGTGTGGCCGGCCCGCCTTGCAGCGGCGAGCGACCACTCAATCATGGCGCGGGCGATGCCGCGCGAGCGAAACGGCGGGTCCACAGTCACCGGACCGAGCAACAGGGCGGGCGTCTCACCGCAGAGCACCGGCGTCATGCGGTTGGCGCCAACCAGCAGGGTGCCGACGCGAGCGGCGCACGACAGCGACAGGTCTGGCGCGACGCTTTCGCGCAGGCGGTACGCTGTCAGGGAAAATCGTCCTGGACCGAAGGCGCGATCATCGAGTTTGTCGATGGCGGGCAGGTCGGCGGAGGTTAGCGGAACCAGGGCAAGCGATAAATCGGTCATGAGGCGTCCATCGGGCGGTGCAGGCGACGGCAGCCGCCCAAACGGGCGCGCGATCAGATTATGTTTCGTCGCAGACGGCGGTGGATCATCGGGTTCGTGTAGCACGGTGGCGGCGCCGCGCAAGTCGTCGCATGCGCCGGCAAGCCGGTTAGCGGCGGGTGCGGGCGATGCTGGAGGTCGTGTCCCAGTCGGCGGGGTCGCCGGCGGGAACGAAGACGCCATCGGGTCGCATACTGGCGGTGGGGTGGGCCGAACCGGGCAATGCCAGATTGCGCGGCGCGCCGATCCCGGCTGATGGCGTCAGGTTGGAGCGCGCGGCGCTGCGCGCGTAGGGCTCTGCGTAGCTGGCGGGCGGGGCGCCGGCGTCAAGCGCTCCGAGCGCCAGCGCGTTGCTGCGGGGCGGCTGGCCGCCATGGGCTGGCTGACGCGCCTGAGCCACTTCGAGGTCCTCATCGGTCTCTATATCGGGCGGGTTTGGCAGGTCGTCTCTGCGTTGCGGGGCGGTTTGCGGGGCCGGGTTGGGCTTGCAGATGCGGCGCGGCCCGGTCGACGTGCTGCCATGCTGGGCGAGATCGAGATGGAAGTGGTTGTAATGCAACGCGTTGTAACCGGGGCCAAGAACGGTCGTGAAAATTTCACAGGCGCCGGCGATGGCGTCGCGCAGAAACGCCTGTTCCTGTTGCCCGCCGCGCGACCATTCGCGCGCGATGACGATGGCGCGACCGTCGGCGAACTTGAAGCCGCCGACATCAGAGGCGTTGGCAAACGAGTGTTCGGAAAGATTGGCGCCCGGTACGTTGTTGGCCGGTCGGCAAGAGAACGAGCCGACCGACGTCAGCGACACCACAGGTTGGCCGAACCGCGCCATGGCGGCGGGCTGCACAACCTCGGCAAGCCATTGGTCAAGCGCGGCGACCATGGGACAGCCGTAGGTTTGTGTGCCTGTAATCGTGACCGCGCCCTGCGAAAGCGCGGTGACGTGAAAGGGGTGTTCGGCGCCGCAGATGCCCGGGCCGGATATCGGCGCGGCCGGTTGCACATAGGCGGAAACCTGCACGAGTTTTTTGGCGAGGCAGATGTTTTCGGCCTGGGCGCGCCAAGCGGGGCGCTGCGGGCGCTCGCCAATGACGCCGCAACCCGAAAGGATCGCGACGCACGCTGTCGCTGCAACCACTGGCAATACGCTACGCAACATATCCGCAGGGATGCGCGAGCGAGCTTAATCGAGGTTGAAAAAATCCGGTTAACGAATTCGCAAACGACTAATTATTTGCAAACCGTTGTCAGTTGCCCAACAACACCTTGCTGAGCAGACGCGGCGGCAATAGCGCAAATGCGCCGGCGCTAACCAGGCCGGCGTAATTGAGGCTCATGGCGATGGCGTGAGCGCGGATGTCGCCTCTCCTGCGTCTCCAGACAGCGAGGGGCAAGGTGACAAGCGTGACGATGGAGAGGACGTGAATGGGCGAATAATGACCTGGCGTCAAACCGGTTATGAAAAACGATGTCGCCGCGACCGCAAGCATCGTGGCGACGAAGACCCAACCATAGGCCCGGTGAAAGCGGGTGCCCTTGGTCGCGACGAGCACGGTCGTGCCCGTCGCGAAAGCCAGCAGGGACAATGTCGTGTGGGCCAGAATGATGGCGGGAGCCGCCAGCAAGGGCGCCGGCGTCACGACTGGGGCGCTGGCGGTGGCGGGCTGCGGCGGGCAGCCATGAACCGCTCGAATTCTTCGCGGTCGCGCGCGCGACGAAGTTCGTCGATATGCTGGGTGAACTCGCGCTCGGCCGCCTCAAGCTTGCTGCGTTCTTCCTCCAGCCGGGCGATTTCGCCATTGCGCCAATCATCAAAGGCGGCGTTGCCCGACGACGGCGGATTCCAGCCGTTGTTGGTGCGGGGTGAGCGCGGCTGCGCACTCCAGAATGAATTCATCGATGCGGATTGCGCGGGACGCCACGCCTTGCAAGCGCCGCGCGCCCACTCAGCCTTGGTCTGCGCGAACGTGGCGAGATTGCTGCCGGGGTTGGCGTTCATCTGCCACAGCTTCATCGCCAGCAATGCCAAGCCGAGCGGCCAAAACACCACGAATGCGAGAATGGTCGCGGCAACTTCAAGCGGTCGCCAGGCGCTGGCGCAGCGATGGCGGCGCCATTGGGTTTGATCGTTGGAGGTTTGGCCGGTGTAAGACATGCTGGGTCTCCAGTTTGCCGAAGGTCTTGCGATCACGTGGCGCGTACTGCCGATGGCGTGATGTCAATGTAAAATACATTTACATTGCGGATTTGCAAGAGGCCTCGATAAATATTTCAGCGGTGCGCTGCGGCGGCCAGCAAACCGCCGATGGCGCTTTGGAGGATATTGGAAGGGTCGCTTCCCGCGTCACCGGCGTTCAGATGTCCCGCCAGGGTCAACATGGCGACGCCATGCGAGATCGACCAGATCTCGAAAGCAAGATTGCGCGCCTGATCGGGGCTGCCACCGCGCGCTCGTAGAACCGCATCGCAGGCGATGCGCAGTAGCGCCAGCGCCCGATCGGCGGCAGCCCCAGCCTGCGGATCGGCCAGCGGTCCGACGTTGCCGAACATGGCGCTGTAGAGGCCGGGCTCCTCGCGGGCAAAGCCAAGGTAGGCGGATCCCATTCGCGACAGCGCGCTGACGGCGTCGGGCTGGCCATTGTTCCAGGCGCCGGCGAGCCGCTGGCCAAAAAGTTCAAAGCCGCGCCGCGCCAGTTCCGCCATCAAGCTGTTGCGATCGGCAAAATGGCGATACGGCGCGGCGCCGGTGACGCCGACGAGTTTGGCCAGTTCCGCCAAGGTGAAGCCCGCCGGGCCGCGTTCAGCGACGAGCTGGCGAGCGGCGTCGACGAGGGCATCCTTCAGACGGCCATGATGATAGCCGCGACGGGCGTCGCCGGTGAAGGCCGTCTTGAAAAATGGATGATTGGAGGACGGAATAGCCGTAGCCGATCTGCGGGTCAGTGTGAGTGAGAAGATTAGGGCGCTGTGCTTGCAAAGGCGAGGGGAACCGCCAGCGCCAATCCTCGTTAAAGGGTCAGACCGGGCGGGGGCCTCAGGAGGTTAACATGCCAAGCACTTCGCGCGTTCATATTGAAATGGCGGCGTTGTATACGGTCTTTGCCTTTGTCGGAGCCATCGTCGTCGGCCTGTTTTAGGGCGCCCATAGGGCTTTGTTTTTTCGACGGGAGCAAAAACACAAAATTGGGGTTCGGCGATTTTCGCCAGCGGCGCCTGTTGGAAAGGGTCGCCGCCTACTATATAGTCGGCGGACCCCGCTTCGGGCGGGCCAGTGAGGGGTGGGAAATGTCGGACTCCGGTAAATTCGCGCGCAAGTTGACGGGCGTCGGGAAATTCAATCGCGTTGGGTTATCCCGGTTGGCATTGGCCGCCGTTTTGGCCTTGGCGCCTGCCGTCGCCGATGCGCGCCTTGGTGGCGGTTCCAGCTCTGGCAGTCGCGGCGCGCGCACAATGTCCGCGCCGCCCTCGACCGCCACTTCGCCGGGCGCCGTGCAGCCGATGCAGCGGACCTTGGCGCCGCAGACATCCCCGTCCCTTGGCGCGCGGCCTCAGAGCGCGCCGGCTGCGGGCGGATTTTTTGGCGGCGGTTTGGGCCGCGGACTGCTCGGTGGGCTCCTCGGAGCCGGGCTGATCGGAATGCTGATGGGGCACGGTTTCCTCGGCGGCATGGGCGGATTGTTGTCGATGCTCGGGCTGGTGTTGCAGGTCGCGCTGCTCGTCATCGTCGGCCGTTTGGCGTGGAACTATTTCGCGGCTCGCCGCAACCCACAGCCGGCCGCCGCTGGCTACGGGGCGGCGCGCACGATGGCGGGGGCAAATCCCCCGCAAGGCGGCTTTGGCGGCTTTGGCGGAGCCGCGCCGCAACCTGTTCCGGCGCCCGTCCAGACTGTGCCGATCCAGTTGCAGGAGGCGGATTTCGCCACGTTCGAACGACTGCTCGCGGCCTCGCAAAAAGCCTGTAGCGATGAAGATCTCATCGCGCTGCGCAATCTTTCGACCGAGGAAATGGCCAATTATTTCCGCGATGACATCGAAGCCGACAAGCGCAAAGGCGTCATGTCGCGCATCTCAGACGTGCATCTGTTGCAAGGCGATCTTTCGGAAGCCTGGCGGGAAGCGGCCGACGAATATGCGACTGTCGCCATGCGTTTCAGCCTTATCGACGTGCAACTCGACCGTAACAGCGGGCGGGTCGTCGATGGTGATGCGCAAAAGCCGACCGAAGCGCGCGAAGTCTGGACATTCCTGCGTCCCGCTGGCGGCGGCGTGCAGGACTGGAAGATTTCGGCGATCCAGCAGGCGTGATCGCTGCGGACGAACCTATGACCTTCCGCATGCTTGCATGCGGGAGGTTTTTTTTTGCCGCAGTGCCGCCTCGCGCTGACGGCTTCTCGTCAGGCGATCAAGCCCTTGAGCGGCGCGACGGCTGCCGATTCCGGGAAAACACGCTGGTCAAGCGTCGCGCGGGACAGGCCGAGGTGATCTGCAAGCACCCCCTTGAGAACGGCGCGCAGGTCCGTCGTTGGTTTGAGATCGCGTTGCTGCCAGAGCTGCGCGTCCTTCAAGCCGGGCCAGTCGGCGATGACCTTGCCGCCCTTGATGGCGCCGCCGGCCAGTAACGCAACGGTGCCGGTGCCGTGGTCAGTACCGGTCGTGCCGTTGATGTGCGCGGTGCGGCCGAATTCGGTGATGACGACAATCGCCGTATCTTTCCACGCATCGCCAAGGCCTTTCTCGAACGCGTCGATGGCGCCATCGAGACCGCCGAGCAACATGGCCAGTCGACCCGTCGCGCCACCTTCATTGGCATGCGTATCCCAGCCGTCGAAGGCCAGCGCCACGACGCGCGGCCCGTCGCTCGCTGCGATCAACCGCGCGGCCCCCTCGGCGACGCGACGCATGTACACATCCGCGCCGCCGCCGGGTTTTTTTCCGGCCTTTTCGCGCGCCACGATTTTTTCGATGTCGAGGCCTTGCGACAGGGAGGCGCCCAGCGCCGCGTCCGAGTGGCTGTAAAGGTCCATCACGCGCAGAGCCAGATCGTCATCGGCGGGAGGCATTTGTGTTGGAACCCAGCCAGTAACGCGGGCGCCGCCGCGCATGATCAGCGGCATCACGGCGCCAACGCCAAGGCCACCTCTGGCGGTGGCGTGTTCGCCTTTCGGCAGCGCTTCAAGCGCCCGATTGAGCCAGCCCGAACCGGTAAGGCCGGGCGCAGGCTGGCCGCTCTCCAGCACATCCTGACCATCAAAGTGCGAGCGCTCGCGGTAGCCAGTCGCCACCGCGTGCACGATGCTCGCCTGACCCTTGGCGTACAGCTGCGCAAACGATTTCAGGCCGGGGTTCAAGGCAAAATACGAGTCACTGAGCGACAATGCGGGTGTCGCCCCGCTTTTGGAAAGACTGAGCGAGCCATGCAGGCGCTCGTAGTCGGGGTCGCCGATTGGCGCCACTGTCGCGAGGCCGTCGAGAGCGCCGCGCAGAACGATGGTCACCAGACGTGGATCGCGGCCGCCCGCCGCATGCGCGAACTTCGGCAGGAACGACCAGCCGAAAACGGCGCCGCCGGCCAGCAGGACGCGGCGGCGCGCGAGATCGGGGACTTCGCAGAGGTCGAGGCGAGTGCGCATGGTCATCTCCGTTGCATCTCTGGCGACATGAAAAGCAGGGCAAGGCCCTGCCGACTTGATTCAGCCCGGCCAATGGCTTGCCGGGTGGCATCGGAGGCGGCGGCGCCGAAGCCTTCTTCGAGCAGCACGCGTGGATTGAGCTGCTGCAACCGGCGACCCATGTTCGAGCAGATATCGAGGCGCAGCTTCATGCCCTCCGGCGACGCCCACGCGGCATTGGTGTCGGGAAAACCGTTGGGACCGGGCGGCGCCCACAGGGGCTGGCCGAGTTGGTTGAGGCCATTGAGAATGTTTTGTGGGGCGTCCGGCGTCGCCCCGGATACACGCAGACTGGCGATGAGAAACTCCCACGGCGAGCGCATCTTTGTCAGCGGCGTCGACCAGGATTCATCGGCATCGACAAGCCCCAGAGTGACGGCGCGAAGGTCCCCGTCGGTGTCGCGAAAGAGCTTGGCAAGCTTGGCGACAAGGGCAGGCGGCGGCTCGTCGGCGATGAAATGGCGAACCAGTTTTGTGGCGATGAACTTCGCTGTTGAAGGGTGGTGCGCGATGTCGGCAAGGGCTTTCTCGCCCTGCTCGAGGCCAGCTTCCGCGTAGGTTTTGCCAAGCAGCATGTGGGCGCCGGGCTCGTGCCAGTTGGCGGTGAACGCGAAAGCGCCGGGTTCACCCAACTGCCCGGCGCGACCGGCGAACGTCCATCCGGTGATAATGCGCGCCAAGCTGGTGACATCGGCCTGCGTATAGCCTCCGGACACCCCGAGGGTATGAAGCTCAAGAATTTCGCGCGCAAGATTTTCGTTCAGGCCCTTGTCGCGATTTTTGCCGGCGCGCGAATTGGGGCCAATGGAAGTCTGGTTGTCGAGGTAGTGCAACATGAGCGGGTGCTGCTCGACGGCTTTCAGCATGTCGCCGAATTTGCCGAGCACGTATGGACGAATCGCCTCGCGTTCGTAGGCGCCGGCGATGGCGCGGGCAAGCTGGCTTTTGCCGACCGAGACAGCGAAGTGATTGGACCAGAAAGCCACCAGGCGCTCATGCAAACCGGCGGGCGCGGCGAGATTTCGCTCGATGCGTGTTTGCGCTTCGGCACGGAACGCCTTCTGGGCGAAATTGGCGTCGGGTGGAGGCGGCGGTGCGGCTTCTGCGGGCGCGGCCTTTGCGGACGGCGCGGCTTGGGGCGCGTCCGGGGCCTTTGGTAGCATGTCCTTCGATTGCGCGTCCTGCGACTGAATATCTGGCGTTGCTGCAGCGGACGCATTGGCTGCAGCGGACGCATTGGCAGCCTGCACACGACCAGGCTGCGGCTTGGCGCCGCCATTTTGCTCGCGCGCCAGCCGCGTCTGCTCTTGGGCAGCGAACAGACCTTGCAGAATCGATTTTGTCGATGCGCCACTGATGGGCGGCGGTGGGTTGTTGATTTCGGCGCGCAGGAAGGCGCGCGGGTCGGCGCCGGCCCCGTTCAGATAAAGCGCCGCGCCGGGCTTGGCGCCACACCCGAAGCGGTTAAGGGCTACCAGAAACGGGTTGGGAGCAACCATGAAACGGCTCCGGAATTGCAGGCCCTACCGGGTTGCAGACCTCACTGGGTTGCAGTTAGGCACAACGATCCTGTCAATTTCGTGAATGGTTGAAACGAAAATCGCAGATGTCGGCGCGGCGTGCGTCGCATCGGCGCCGCCGGCAAGCGACCCCGCCGCCGCCCCTAGACCGGGACGAACAGTGTTTCGACCGGCATGCGCGCCGAAATCATATGCTGCTGATGCATGTAGAGGGTCAACGTCTCAAGGGTTGAGCGGTTGGGCTCAACACCGCACGGCCAGGGATCGCCGCCCATCAAGGCCTCGATTTCCTCATACTCGCTCATATGCCACGGGAACATGGTGGATTGTGTGATGCTGACGCGCATCTGCTCGAGCGCGTGATCCTTGGCTTTTACAAAAGCCTTGTAGAGCGCCGCAGCGATCCATGGGTGGCGCTCATAGACGCTGCGACGGATCGCCAGCAGGTGCATGATGGGATGAACTTTTGTGCGGGCGTAGAGATCGCGCTCGATGGCGCGAAAATTGGGGAACAATCGCACGATGTCGGGATTGGCGGGGAAATCCGGTGCACGCCGCGCCGCGATGAAGGCGTCAATCTCGCCGCGCGCCAGGAGATCGGCGATGGACCAGGGTTGCTGGTTTTCGGTGATGTCGACGGGAGCGAGCAACGGGCGGGTGACGGGGTTGCCGTGGGGGCCGGGCTTTTCGATGGCGCCTTGCACCCAGCGGACGTTCGACAAATCGACGCCGAAATCGTTTTCCAGATGGCCCTTGATGTAGACGGCGGCGGTCTGCGTCCACAGACCCACGCCAATACGCTTGCCGGCCAGGTCTTTCGGCGTGCGCACGCACCCGTTGCGGTTGACGAAAATAAATCCGTGGCGAAAGGCGCGCGAGGGAAAATACGGCACAGCGACGAAGGCGTCGTCGCCTGCATCATGATTGCGAATGAATTCCGAGGCCGAAAGTTCGGCGCAATCAAATTCGCCGTTGCCGACGAAGCGATCAAAAATGTCGCGCGAAGCTTCGATGGCGACATACTTCAGGTCGATGCCGTCGGGTTTCACCTCACCAGTGCGCAATGCGTTGGTGCGGTCGTAGCTGCCGCAGGCAAAGGAGAGTGCGAGATCAGGCATCGTCCTGCTGCTTTCGCATCAGCCCTTCAGCTGCTTCGCCAGTTTCACCAAACCTTCAAGGTGCTGTTTGATGAAGTCGCGGCTCGGCTGATCGTGCAGCTTGCCTTCCGCGTCGAATTTCTGCGCCGCGCCGCCGATCATGACCTGCGGTTGATTGACAGCGTAACTGTCGAGGCCGACGAGAATAATGCGAAGGTTCGATTGGGCGCGCGCCGTGCCGGCGTTGCCGCCGGAGACGCCAACGATGCCGACTGCCTTGTAGGCGAAGGGTTGATGCGGCGGCCGCGAGCACCAGTCAAGCGCGTTTTTTAGCGGCCCCGTCACCGCATAATTGTACTCGGGACAGGCCAGCAAAATCGCGTCCGCGGCGCGCACCTGCTCGCGCAGGCGATGCGGCTCGGCCGGGAAAGACCCTTCATGGCGAAGGTCCTCGTTATACATGGGGATGTCGCTGATATCGGCGATCTCGATGGTGACGCCTTCGGGCGCCAGCTCCTGGCACGCGCGCAAGGCTGCCGGAAAAGGCGAGAATTTTGAAAGGGCTCATCAGACGTGCGGCTCCAAAGCAATTGCAACAGGCCGCACCTTAACGGCAGGCGAAGCGAAAATGCAATCGGCGGGCGTTTGCAATCGGCGTTGACGGGTGCGCGTCGGGCGTTCAACATTCCCGACTTGGTACCGGAATCAAAGATTCCGGTTACGTCGTTTTTGTTGATGTATCCACTTATCATCTCCAGAAAGCGCGTCACTAAGTGACTCACTTTCTTCCGATGGCGGATACTTGGGGAGAGATGGCCGTGGCGGATGTGTGGAGCAACCTGAAAACCTGGCCAGAGCTTATTCTGGACAAGCTGGCGGATGCGGGTGTGGCGCGCATAACCCTCAATCGGCCCGACAAGCGCAACTGCTGGAACGAGGCCATGTGCGACGCCTTTTTCGCGTCGCTCGAAATCGTTCGCGCGGACAGGGAGATCAAGGCGGTGATCACGCGCGGCGCCGGGCCGTGCTTTTCGTCGGGCCTCGATCTGCATTTTCTGAAAGCCATGAGCGACGGCCCGCTGATGGACTGGGACCGCGCCTCGCCAACGGTGCGGCTTGCCGAGGCGTTGCGGACATTCCCGCGCATCATGATCGCGCAAGTGCATTCGTATTGCCTTGGCGGGGCGCTGGGCATCATGAACTGTCACGATCTGGTTTACGCGGCGAACGACGCGCAACTCGGCATGCCGGAAATCTTGCGCGGGTCGTTCGGTCAACTCGTTACCTCGACGCTGTTGCATGGCGGTGTGCCGATCAAAAAACTGTCGCATATCGCGCTGGTCGGCAGGAACCTTTCCGGCGTTGAAGCGAGCGATCTCGGTATCGTTTCGCAGGCTGTGCCGGCAAGCGAGCTGGAAGCTTTTACAACTGGCGTGGCGCGCGAAATCGCCTCGCGTCATCTGGCGCCGCTTGAACATCACAAGATCACGGCGCAGATGGGCCGCGACCTCTCGCTGTCGCAGGCGATCCAGCTCGATCAACTGGTTGGGCAAAGATTGCGACGCGCCATGGACCCGCTCGGCGACGTGAAGTCTTATCTGGAAAGCCAGAAGGGCGGGCCAAATACGGAATTCAAACGGGACGACGCTTAAACGCGAGGACGCTTCTTCGAATCGTCGTCGCACGCTAGTTTTTTGATTGAGCATGATCTTTTCCGAAAACCGGCGTCCACTTTTTAAGGATCATGCTCTAGCAGGGGAAAACACATGTTGATCGAAATCGTTGGGCTGGCGGTTGTGTTGGTCGGCGTGACGCCGGCGCGTGCGCAAGAGGATGCGCTGCGGCGCGAGCTGGCGCCAACGGGTTCGCTGCGCGTCGCCATTGCGTACGCGTCAACAGCGTCGGCGCTTTATGTACTGAATGATGCTTCGACGCCGTCAGGCTATCGCGGCGTCAGCGTCGATCTCGGCGCGGCGCTGGCGAAAAAGCTGGGGGTCGGCGTGGTCTACGTGCCGTATCTCGCCTCTGGCGAAATCACTTCGGCGGCGGACAAAAATGTCTGGGATGTAACCTTCATGCCGGTCGACGCCGAGCGGAAGAAATCCGTCGACTTTGGCGCGCCCTATCATCTCTTGCAGAGCACGTATCTGGTAGCGCCCGGCGCGAAAATTGAAACCCTCGCCGAGGTTAACCGTGCGGGCGTTCGAATTGCTGGCGTCGCCAACACCGCGACGGGCCGCGCCTCGGCGGTCGCCTCGCCGAACGCCACTGTCATCACCGTTGCAGGCGTTGATGCGGGTGTCGCGCTGATCCGCGCCGGCGACGCGGACGCCATTGCCTTGTCGCGCGAGTCGCTGGCCGGTCTGGCGGCGCAAATTCCCGGCTCGCGCGTGCTGGAGGGAGGCTTTCTCAATTCGACGACCGCCATAGCTGTGCCCAAAGGCAAGCCGCTGGCGCTGGCCTATGTCTCGCAGTTCATCGAGGCGGCGAAAGCCTCGGGCGAGGTGCGCCGCGCCATGGATGCTGTGGGTCTCACGACGTCGCAAGTGGCGCCAGCGGGGATGGCGCCTTGAACGATTGCTTGGAGCGTCTCGCCAGCTGCGACAGCTTTTCTGGAGAGCGGGTGAACTTGGAATATCCACGGCTGCAATGGTGGTGGTTTTCGAATGATGATAACGTCCGGCCATAATATTTAATAGATTCAATCACCAAGCAATTACGAATAAATGGCGGTCACAAATTGGCTATGGTTCCGGCACGAATAACGCGTCTCGGTCTGATGTTATTAACGCCTTTAGGAATGTCCTGTCCGGACGCTGAAAAGTAGAACTGGTGTAATGATGGAGATAATACACAGATGGGTTGTATCAAGAGATCCTATGATCCTTGACGCATTTGCGGCATGTGGCTTTCATTCACCAGGCCCGTATTTTGCGGTATACTATGTTTCAGAAACCAGTCCTCATTGGGAGAAACTCAACGCACTGGTTCGAAATTACAATCCCACTGAATTTGTCTTCACAAAATACACCGAAAAAGAACGCCGATCCGCAAAATACCTTTGCATGAATGCGCTCCTGCATACCGGGTATCCGCAGCCGGAGGACGACTACCTTGAGCTGACATATGATGTCACTGAAAGCTGTTCCTGGTGCAAAATGGGAAGGCGCCAAAAGGCTCCGTTCCGTTTCAAGGGTGAGCCGCCTTGGGGCAAGCGTTCCATCATCGGGTTATACTGGGAATACGGTGAATTTTTTGTCAAACCGGATTTCTGGGAGCAATATCTGGAACCGCTTGGAATTGCGGTGAGGCCGGTTATCAGAAACAGGACGGGAAAGTCGCTTGAGACAGTCGTGCAACTCGACGTTCCCGAGCGCACCCCGCTGCAAATGAACCGCGAGCCGGAAAGTACGTGTGGGGTCTGCAACCGTGAACGATATCATTACAAAAGCCTTGGCTACATGCCGAAACCAGCTGATATCGATGCGCATATTTTCAAGTCAGAGCAGTATTTCGGTTCTGGTGGTTCGAGCAACCAGCAGGTAATGGTCTCGCAAGAGTTTTACCGCGTTTTCAAACTGTCTGGCGCCAAAGGTGTTTCGTTTGAGCCCTGCGTGCAATAAGTTTATTGGCTTTGCCCCTCGCCTTTTTTACGCACACGTTCGATGCGCGCGGCAATCTCGCGACGCTGGCCGAACTCACGGGCGTCAAGGGTTTTGCCTATGACAAGACAGAGCGTCTCACGGGCGTCACGCGCACTGCGCCGGCGCCGTCTGCACAGGTTGAATCCTACACATGGGACAGTGAAGGCAACAAGGTCGCCTCGCACATCTCGACCGCGTACGTCACCAACGCCGCCAACCAGCTGCTTGACGATGGCGTCAACACCTACGCTTACGATCTGACGATGGCGGTGGCTTTTCGCACGCCGAAAGCCGCCCTCGGCCACCTGACGTTCGAGAATTCCTATGCGCCGGTGCAAGGCATGGCCCGGCTGAATGTCCTCGGCGGTTCCTATATCGCGTCGATGAACTACGACGCGCTCCAGCGCCTGTTCTGGCTCGAGTCGCCGAATGACCCGGCGCGGCAAAAGCAGTTCCGCTATTTTGACGGCGACGACATGGCCCTTACGCAGTCGGGCCTCGACTACGGTCCGGTGCAATGGGTGCGCTACGTGCACGGGCAGGGCACGGACCAGCCGCTCGCCATGGAAATCTATCCGCGCGGCGCGGCGCCAACGCCGGGCACGGGGAAGGCAAGGGTTTCATCGAAGTCCGTCGCCTTGAGCAAGGCGACCGCATAACGCGATCCTGTTCAAACTTTGAATCAGAACCAGCCTAACTTGGAAATCCATATTCAATTCAGAGAACAATCATCCCGCTCCTGACGCAATGTCAGCGGCAGACTTGCACTTGCTGGTTGCCGCGAAAATTGCCGTAGCCGTCATAGACCGGCTGGGTGTCCAGGTAAC